>QKCY01000487.1 GCA_003245525.1 Victivallales bacterium
CCACCTTCATGCCCTCCACCTCGAAATCGGTCTGCGAGGTGGTGTATTGGCCATAGCCCGCCTCGGTGACCCGCCGGGCCATCTCGAAGGGAACCCCGCCCACTACGCGCACCTTGCTACCCCATGCCGAATACAGGCAGATATGGCCATGGCCACCAGCCGTCGCCACCCCGCCCAGGCAGTTGAACTGCTCCACGATGAGGGTCTTGGCCCCCATGCGGGCCGCCGCGAAAGCCGCCGCCACACCCGCCGGGCCACCGCCCACCACCACCACCTCGTAGCTACCGCTCGTCGTCAGTTCCGCCGCTTGGCTGGGAGTCAACATGGGGCCATTTCCTTATACATCGTCTGGGGATTTGCCGATATGGATTCGGGCCGCCGCCTCGCGCAGGCGGTCGGCCAGTTGCACTTCCTGCTCGGGATCGATACTTCCCGCTACGGCCAAGGCTGCGACCGCCGGACAACCCACGGCCACGGCCAGGGATTCGCCATGGATGCCGCCACGGCTGTAGCCGCGCTCCCGCACCTGGGAAAGAGACTCGTAGAAGGCGGGAACTCCCTCCGGCGGCAGCAGATCGGATTCGTGCGCGCAGAGGTCGGCCAGTTCCGCCGCCGTGAGTTGGGCCAGCAGCACGCGCCCGATACTCGACTGCCGGGCCGGGAACGGCCCCCGCGCCCCGACCGCCAGCTCCAACGGCGTATGCGCCTTGCCGTGGTAGAGGTAGCAGACATGGGACCGCCAGAGCACCCCCAAGGCCACGATCTGGCCCGTCTCCGCCGCCAGTTCCCGCAATACCGGCAGGGAATCGGAGAGCAGCCGCGAACCATGCAGGCTCAGCGCCGAAAGCACATGCACTGCCGGACCCGGATGGTACTTCCGGTCCTCGTCCTGGCTGGCCAGTCCCAACCAGCTCAAGGTGCCAAGCAGACGGCTCACGCGGGTAGGATCCATGTCCAGTTGCCGGGCCAGCTCCCGCACCCCGATGGGGCGATCCGCCAGCACCAGTTCCTGGAGGCAGGTCAATCCATTGACGAGACTTTGGTTCACTTGGGCAGGCGCAACACGGGCCATTCTGGAGTTCCTCATATTGTCGCAGTGTTGCTATATATGCAACACTAGCGTTGAATCTCGCTCATGCAAGCCGCAAGTAACGAATTTGTCTCAGGGAAATGGAACCGCCAAGTCGCCAAGGACGCCAAGTAGGGAATACCCTAGACTTCGCTGTCTTCTTGGCACCCTTGGCGACTTGGCGGTTCGCCGGTATTCAGTCTTTGCCTTCAACCGGGGGGACGACTGCCACTGTTCCGGCATCGGTCCCCACCGCCATTTGCTTCCCCGGCAGCGGCACCAGCCAGCGGATGCGGCCAGGAACTCTGGCTTGCCCCGTGGGTTGACCTTCGGGACCGAGGACAAGTAGACTTCCGTCATCGCAACCCACCAGAATCTGCTTCCCGACAAGGCAGAGCGAACGAGGCGGCGCGGGACACCGGTAGCTCCAGAGGCGTTGGCAGGCACAGTCCAGAGCCACCACCAACCCACCCCATTCGGCCACCAGGATCTCGGCTTTGCCGTCACCGTCCAGGTCGCCGACCGCCAGATCGCGGAGGTATTCGCGGAACTGGGTGCCGCCTGCGGGACCGAACTGGGCGTTGGCGCGGGGCGTGCCGTCGTTGGCGAAGACAGTCACGCGATTCCAGCGGCCGTTCGTGGCGCTCACCAGCTCCTGGCTGCCGTCGCCGTCCACATCCTGGACGATCAGACTCACCCGGTTCTGGGCCGTCCAACCGCCGACCATAGTCTGCCCGTCCGGCACCCCGTAGTAGTCCCGCCGATCCGCAAAGGTGTCGGGGTTCACCACCGCCAGATTGTCGGTGCCGTTTGGCCAACGGGCAATCAGCAGCTCGTTCTTGCCATCGGGACGTGGTAGCATCGCGAAGAGTTTGCCGGGCCCCCAGAAGATGGGACGGCGTCTTACCAGACCGCCCTTCGCATCCAACACTTCCAGCGTGCAGGCACTGCCGACGAAGCAACGCGGTTCGCCGCCATCGAAGGTGCCCGAATAGAGCCCGTGAATCCCCTCGTGGCCCGGAGCACTCTTGAACCAGTAGGTCTTGGCCGCGCGGAACACGGCGGGGTCCATTTCCGAGACAAAGGTCCAGCGCAACGCACCAGTCCGGTCGTAGGCCAGCACCTTCTCGTCCCGGCACCCCACCAACAGCAGGTTCGCTTCGAGCCACCAATGGAGTACCCGGATTGGCCCTTCCGTGGCAGTTTCCCAGCGGACTTTGCCATCCAGCCCGAAAACCCGCAACGACGTGCCCGCCGCCACGGCCAGACCATCGGGCATGGCCACCATGTCGGCGATGCCACTGAGCTTCTCCGCCCACGTTGTCACAGGCAAGTTGGCCAGACCCGGCGGGAAGGAGGACGCCTGAGTCCCCTGCTGTTCCTGCCGCAAGCGTACGGCCGTCGCCTCGGCGGCTACCAAGGCCTGCTGAATCTGTGCCAGGCTGGCGGTGGGCAAGGGCAACGAGACCTTCTGCGCTTCCCCGGCAGACAGTGCCACCTTCTGTCCAGCTACGACGACTTCGTTGGCGGTCGTGCTAGACAGGCTGAGTCGTCCCGAGGAGAAGTCCCAATCCAGCGCCAGCGGTTCGCGCGCCGCAACCAGTGGCTCGGGCGCCCCCTCTGGCTGGTACCGGCGCAAGCCGCGGGCCGTCAGACGATGGGCGGACGCCACCAACAGGTCCGCTTCCGCGGTCGCCGCTTCGGCAATGGCGGGTTCGGGCAGGCGCAGGAAGGCGCGCCGTTCGTCCAAGCGCACGCAGGCATCCGCCTGTTCCGCCGAGCCGGCAGCCAGGAAACTGAAAAAGACACCCTTGCCACCTTGGCGGACCGGTCCCCGCCATTGGCTAGTCACAGCGCCTCCGACGGTCGTCACCTCGGTCCGATCGGACCAGGAGAGCTTGAATACCTGCCCTGCCAACCCTCCCGGCACGCCCTTGGGCTGGATGCGCAGGGCGGCGATGCCTGCGTAGCAATGCTCGGGGTCGCCCGTGTAGCCGGTCGCCTGGACGCGCAGCGTGTGGTTTCCGGCAGACAAGGCATGTTGCCCAAGCGAAATCTGGGCCGGGACCACGTCTGCGGCATAGCCGTCCGCCTCCTTGGCAACCAAGGCACCATCCAGGAAAACCGAGACGGCCCCGCGGTCGCGGTATTTCAGAGTGTCGAGAAGCACCTCGCCCTGCACGGTCTGCTTCAGCTCGAACGTGGTCTCCATCCACGGTCCCGGCGTCGCCGAACGGAGGAGCACAATCCCGAGGCTGGCCA
>QKCY01000554.1 GCA_003245525.1 Victivallales bacterium
CCGGCCTGGGAACAGGCCGTGGGCTACCACGACTGGCCGAAGGACCGCTTCTTCGCCAATCTCTGCGCCATCGTCGGCGAGTTGGGCGAACGCTACGGTGCCCTAGTCAAGGGTTGGTGGTTCGACAGTTCCTACTCGGTGGACCGGCGCGGTCCCCATTGCAGCGTCACCTGCGACCTACGCGACTGGCAGTTCCCCTGGGAGGCATACACGGTCGCGGCGAAGCGCGGCAATCCCGACCGCCTCGTCACCTACAACGCGGGCGTGGACCAGACCTTCCTCTACACCGATCACCAGGACTACTGGGCCGGGGAAATGGTGGACCTGGACCACCCGCCCCAGGCTTCCCTGCTGCCCAACGGCCTGCCCTGGCAAGGCTGGACCTGTCTCGACGATCGCCGCTGGGTCCACAGCCGCCTGGACGAGGAGGCCCCGCCGCCGCTCTACACGGACGAGCGGGTGCTCGCTTTCCTCCAGGCCTGCCGCCGCCATCAGGCCCCCATGTGCTTCAACGTCGGCGTCTACCAGGACGGGCACATGGCCCCCGCTTCCATCGCCCAGCTTAGCCGCGTCGGGCGCGCCCTTGCCCATCGGTAGGCGCGACAGCACGAAGGGGAGGCTATACTGGGGATAGAGCAAGCGTACAGGCGGGAGGTGACGCAATGGAAACAACCCAGGAGTCCTTGAAGGCCACGGCTGGGAAACGACCATTCCTGCCATGGGTCAAGATCCCCTTCGGTGTGGGGGTCGGATCGCTGGCGCTCCTGCTGGCGACAGCGTTCTGGAGCGAATGCGGGTTTCTGGTGTGGCCTGGCCTGGCGGGACTGGTTACGGCCCTGCTCTACTTCCCCCTCCAGTGCATCGTCAGACTCTTTCAGAGACAGTGGCTCGGAGCCCTGTTCGCCCTCCTCCGCTTGGTCGCACTGGTGTTCCTTGCGTTCCTTGCCCTGTCGGCAAGTGTGACGATCTCCTTTCTCGGTCCGTCCGAGGACCATTTTGCCGACAACCTGACGATCCCCGAGGGCATCGAGATTGCCGAGCCGGTTCCGGATGCCAGCGACCCCATGGGGATGTTCCCCATCGCGGGGACCGACGAACTTCAGGCCGCTGTCCACGCGGCGCTGGCGACCCCGGGCGGCAATGTCGTGGAGTTCGTGCCAGCCATACCCTCCCTGCGCCGGGCCGCGACGGATCACGCCAAGGCCTTCCGCGACTACATCGAGGCCTCGCCCGACTGGCACGTGTTCATCGAGCAAGGGAACCACTTCGCGGCCCGGCGCTGGAGCTACGGCGGCGAGCCCCAGAACACCCTGCATGGCTACATCTCGGAGTTCGGTGGCGGTGCCGGTTTCCAGACCCGCTGCCTCCTCTGCCTGGACTGCAAGCAGTGGAGCGGGTACCCCGTGCAGCACGTTCAGGAGGGGACCGAGCCCGTGAAGCCGAAGATGAGCCGGGAAAACGACCTCGACGAGAGCCAAGTGATGATCGAGTGCGGCGGGGTCTGGGTGGAGATCTTCGAGCAATCCGGCACGCCCGAACGGCGGGTGACCAAGGCCACCGTGGCCGTCTTGGAAAGGGAGTTCGCGGAGTTCGAGAAGGACCCCCAGGCCGCCATCGCGCGAGCTCAGGCCCAATCCCTTGATCTGGCCAAGCGCCTGTCAGGCGACGATGGCCAGCCATTCCGTCTGCTGGAGGGCATGCAGCCGGGAATCTACGGCGTCGCCTACTCGCTCAATCCCGGCGAACCCGGCTCGGTCTACCTGAAAGCGTTCGAAGTCACGCAGGGCACGCCGCTGTCGGTTGGCAGCCTGGCCGAATCGTCGAAAACCCGCATGACGTGGTCCGCCAACCCAACCGAGAAATTCGGGGCCAAGGCAGGGTTCACGATCTACGAGGGCGACTGGGGCAGACCCTACGCCGCCCGTTTCGAAGTCTGGTTCAAGCCCGACTCGGGCGAGCCGGAGCGCAAGCTCGCCGAACGCATCTTCAAGATCGAGGGCTGGCAGAGGTAGTCAGCGGACGAGCATCACTTGGCCTCGACGGCGTAGTAGCAGGTCTTCCCCGCGGGGCCGAGGACTAGGACGGAACCGGCGGCAGTGGCTTGCGTGGGCATGTCGCCGACGACCTTTCCGGTCGCATCCAGGGAATGGACGACGATCTGCCGGTTGCCCCTGAAGGTGATCGTGGCCACGACTGGCTCGGCCAGGATCGGGGCCTTGCCGCTGGAGAGCAGCTTGGTCTGGTTGCTGTTCCAGAGTTGATCGGTGTTCTCGGCCCGCGCCACCGCCGTAATCAGAACCCTCCGGGAGGATTCCAGCGGAGCGTCGTCCAGGGCCGAGACCAGGATCGTGCAGTAGGGCGTCTGGCAGTCGATGCTCACGTCGCCCAGTTCCAAGGGGTTCCCGCCGAGGAAACCTACAGCCCCCTGGGTGCGGGGCGTGTCAATGCTCAGCAGGTGGCGCTGGTAGTCGAACACCAACTGGCCCGTATCGCTGCGCAACTGGCCCTCCGGCTGGACGAGTTCGGGCATCCCCCAGGCTTTCGCCTTGGTCTGGAACTCCTGGAAGAAGGCATGGGCATCCAGCCCCTCGCGGTCGCCCTTCTGCCGATTGCGCAGGTCGCGCCAGGGATTGTTGGCGTAGACGATGCTGTGGGGCACCCCGGAATAGTCGCCGGTGGCCGACAGACCCGAGGAGACGACCATGTCCGCCCTCCCCTCGTAGCGTTCGTCGAACAGGTTTGTCTCCACCCGCGAGACGTAGGGCAGGAAACGCGAAGGCAGGTTCTGCCAGGACTGGCAGGCGAAGGAGTCGATCCGCGAGTCGCCCACCTGGATCAGGCGGCGGGCCGCCGCCACGTCGTGGCGATGGAACATCAGGGAGACAGCCGGGAAGAGGCCGAAGACGAGCGGGTCGTTGTAGATCTTGAAGGAGCCCCGCAGCACCCCCTCGTCCGGGCGCACCGCCTGCTCGTTGTAATGGGTGGCCGTGAGCCCGTCCCAGTCTTGCAGGCAGGCGTAGGCGGCGATGAGCACGGGGCCCTCCACCCGGTACTGGTTGGGATAGGGGAAGCCCCACTCGGTGCAGAAGAAGGGCTTTCCGGCCACCTTGGCATCGGCCAGGGCCGAGGTGGAGTCCCGGAGCCAGCCATTCGGGAACAGGGGGTTCGCCGCCAGCATGGGCTGGTTGCGGATCGTCACCGGCTGGAACATGGAGGGATGGTCCCAGTAGAAATGCTGGTCGGTGAAGTCCATGGTGGCCGTGGCGCGGAGATGGGCCGGGCAGACCGGCATGTTCGTCCCGCAGACCGGCACCCGCAGGCCCCCGGATATGGTCGAGCATGGTCCGGTAGTAGGCAGTTTCCACCTCGTAGTAGAAGAGAGCCCCGTCGCTGGTCCGGGCCGGACCGCGCGTTCCGGTGTAGGAGCGGTCGGGCTTGCCCGGATCGACCACGGTGGCGGGCAACTCGACGGTCCCGGCAGCCGGGTCCTCGTCCGCGCCGAGCCCCCACTCGCCCTGCGCGTTGGTCCAGTCGGCCGCCAGTTTCGCCCGGCCGCCGTACTTGGCCAGTAGCCACCGGTTCCAGCGGGCTTTGAGATCGGCCACAT
>QKCY01000438.1 GCA_003245525.1 Victivallales bacterium
GGGATGAGACCGGTGGTTTTCGATGAGCCGTCACGCCTCGCGCCCGGGGCCGGGCGCTTCTCCAGAACGTGGGACAGGCAGAAAGCTGTGGAGAAGCGGCGGGCCTCCGCCGCTCTTTGCATCCCGCGTCCTCGTGCCAACCGCTAGTCGTTGGTATAGCGGTTGCCGAACTTCCAGTTGAAGAGGGTCACGGCAAAGACCAGCGCAAACAGGGTCCAGGCGATGGCCGAGGCGTAGCCGAGGTGACCCGTCTCGAAACCCTCGGTGTAGACGTAGTAGCTGAGAGTGGTGGTGGCTTTGGCGGGACCGCCCTGGGTCATGGTCCGGGCCATTTCGAAGCCGCCTTGGAGGCCGCCGATGGTGGACATGACGAGGATGAAGAAGGTGACCGGCGCGAGTTGCGGCCAGGTGACGTTCCAGAACCGCTGGCTGCGGGAAGCTCCGTCAATGTCGGCGGCCTCGTAGAGTTCGGGGGGGATATTGCTGAGTCCGGCGAGATAGAGCAGCATGTTGTTGGAGCCGATGGCACCCCAGAAGCCCATGAACATGAGCGAGGGCTTCGCCCAACTGTACTGGGTGAGCCACTCGGGCGCGGGAATGCCGTCGGGCAAGGCTGCGGCGGCCGGCAACTTGCAGAGGACATTGGCCAGCCCCAGCAGGGCGAACTCCAGGATCATGATGCCCAGGCTGGTGATGAGCACCGGGCCGAGTCCGCGGTCGAAGACGCAGGTGAACTCGCGGCGCTGCATCTGGTAGAGCAGGAGAGAGACCGCGAGGACGCCACCCGCGACTACCGTGCCCTTGGCGAAGAGGGGAACCTGGGTCCAGGAGGGCCAGAGGACGACCGGCAGCAGAACGGCGATGGAACCAAGGATCAGGGACAGCTCCCCCGCCTCGCCGTCGCGCCAGAGGTGTCCGAGACGGCGCATAGCCAGGATCGGCAGCAGGGCGCTGAGGAAGGCCCCCAGGATCGCTAGGCCGAGAAGGTTCTCGGGACCGGCGGCCCGGGCCAGGTTGGTGATGACCTCCAGCGGCGGGCGGAGGGCGTTGTTGATGGGGCCGTTGAGCGGCGCATAGAGCCGTTTCCAGAGGAGATAGGTGGCCACGCCGGAGGTGAAGTAGGGGAAGTAGAACATGGTCCGGTAGGCCGTCTGGCCAAAACTGAAGCCGAGGGTGAGAGCCAGGCAGGCAACCCCGGTGAGCAGGATGACCGCAGCGCTGCTGCCCATGCCCACGACCACCAGACAGCCGCAACTGGCCAGCAGCAGGAGGGTGAGGGCGATGGTCGTGCTCGCCTTGCGGTCCTTGCCCTTGAGATCCTGGCTGAGGAGCAAAGCCGCGCAGAGGCTGCCGCCTACCGCAAAGGGGATGCCCATCATCAGGAACAGGGTGTTGCCCAGGAACTTGAGGAAGTCCGGCTCATGGAAGAGGCGGGAGAAGTTGGCCAGGCCGACAAAGTGGGGCGACTCCGCCGTGAAGGCGTTGTGCAGGCGCAGATCCCAGTTCGTGAAGGCCATGACCAGGCTGAAGATCAGCGGAAAGAGGGTGAAGACCAGGAAACCGACCACATTGGGGCCGATGAACGCCAGACCGGTGGCCAGGTTGCGGGTTTGTTTGCGGCTGAGGGACATCACTTCTGCTCCACGTCTTCCAGCCAGCCCTGGTTGGCATACCAGCGGAGGTGGAACGGGTTCTTGATCCAGGCGGCGGGAACCTTGCGTCCGGCGGCCCGGGCTTCGTCGATCTTCTCCTGCAACGCGCAGTACTCCTCGTACTTGGCTCGCAGTTTCTCGGTCTCGCGGACCGTGCGGGCAATCTCCGTATTGACACTGTCGGCCAGTTTGCGCGAGGCCTCTTCGGGGGTCAGGAGGTTGTTCATCACCTCGTCCTCCGCATCCCGATCGTAGCGCTGGACCGTGATGGGTAGCACGAAAGGGGAGAAGCTCTGGACGATGGCGATGTCGCGGGCGGCATTGGACCACATCTCGTGGGTGCCCCACTCGTTGGGGTACTCCTTGGGCCGCAGGTATTCCTCGGTCTGGGTGTAGATCGGGTTCGGGGGGAGGGCGTCGCCGCTGCGGATGATCTGCATGTTGTACGACTCGTCCGCCATATACGCGAGGAAGAGTTCGGCAAAGGTGCGGTTCTTCGAGGCGGCGAAGACGGTGGACTGGCCCCCGCTCAGAGTGGTGCAGGGCATGGCCCCATAGGGTGGCTCCACCACGCCAAGCTCCATCGCGCCGAACTTGCGGAACAGCATCAGGGCCCAGCGACCGCTGCCGAAGAGCGCATAGCGACCGCTCTTGAAGAGCTGGAACGACTGGCCGCCCCAGCCGCCCTGGGTGTCGAAGCTGGCCCGGTCGGCGGCGCTGGGCAGGATATGGTCCGTGTAGGTCCACTTGTAGATCAGCGCCAGCACCTGGGCGCAACGGGGATCGTCGAGAGTGCAGGAGGTCATGGTCTCGTTAAAGGCGTCGGCACCGAGACTGCGGCGCAGCTCGTCCTTGAGCGCCCGGTCGGCGAAGAACCACTGGCGGCGGCTCTCGTTGCGGTTGGCGGCCTCGACATAGGCCTTGCCCCGCTCCTCGAAGGTCTCGATGGTCCAGCGCGGCGGCGGCAGGGGCTGCTCGAACTTGGCGAAGGTTTCCTTGTTCACCCAGTACATAACCTGGGCCACGTTGCGCGGGAACGCATATTGCTTGCCTTCGTAGTAGAGGGACGGGACCAACGCCGGGTAGGTGCGGTCGGGGGTGAACCCGTACTGCTTCGCGCTCTCCGTCACGTCCGCCAACATCCCGCCCGAGGCGAGGAACTGCATCTGCTGGCCGCCGTTGTAGCCCTCGATCACGTCGCCGGCCACGCCCGAGACGCCTTGGACGAGCTTCTTGTAGAGGTCGTTGCTGGCGGAGTCCAGGCGCATCTCGACCGGCGGGGTGAGCACCGTCATCGGCAGGTCCGCCTCGGTGGTGTTCTCGGCGAAGATCTTCTCTCCCGCCGGGTTGCCCTGGACGATGGCTTCGCGGATGTTCTCGGACCACTTCAGCCGCCGGAAAGCGGCGAGATCGGCCATGGTCTTGATCTCATGGGTGATGCCGTAGCCCTTTTCCATGAGCCAGGCATGGAACAGGTCGATCTGCTCGGGCCGGGCGGGAGCGGGGTCGATCACCCAGTAGATGATCGGTACTTCGGTCTGCTTCTCCGGCTGGGTGAGATAGGTCAGACTCCCGGCCAGGAGGAGCACAGCGGCACAGATGACGAAGAAAATGCGCATGGGCTAAGGAATGGAATGGTGGAATGGTGGAAAATGTA
>QKCY01000090.1 GCA_003245525.1 Victivallales bacterium
AGTGTATTCGTCGAGCCAACGGCCCAGTTTCTCTTCGGCCAACACACCGGACGGGGGTGGTTCGGTGGGCACTTCCTCTAGCCACATCCGGGCCGGAGCCAAGGCGTTCTCGGCTACCCCGGCAGCAGTCGCCCCGTCGAGCAGCGCGGCCACCTCCCGACGCAGGGCGGGCAGGTTCACTTGGCGTAGCCGGGCCGGGGTGAAGTCCAGCGCGGCCAGTTCCTGTCGCGTGGTCTCCACCTCGCCTCGGAAACGGGTCAGGGCCGTGGCATTGCTCTGTCCCGCGAAATCCCAGAGAACCAGCCGCACCGACCGACTTCCCGGCGGCAGATCCACCCGCGTGAACACCGGATAGCTGGCGGGCTCTAGCCGGATGCGGGCTCCGTCGGTCCGCTCGACCAGCAGCGCGCAGGGGCCGTCGCCCTCTTGTCGGGCGGGATCGAAGACCGTGTCCTGATAGAAGGCCCAGTCGTCCGTGGCGACGGCTAGCTCCTGCTTCTCCCTCTCCTTCACTTCGGTCGTCGGAGTGAGCACCCGGCGGTCGCCGACACGATGGTTGTAGGAGGTGAAATAGCTGGGGTAGCAGACCAGTTGGAGGCTGAGTTGGCCATCCTCCCGGGGCGAATCCGTCCGCACTTCGCAGAACAGCCGGTCGTCGTCGGGCAAGCCTACGAAACGGACCCGGACCGGCCCCGTGGCTGGATGCCAGACGAGGTCCAGGACGCCCCGCTTCCCCGTCTCGGTCACGGTCATGCTGGTCAGCGCGGCCCGCCCGATGTCCTGACCGTCGACCAGGACCCGGAGAAAGCCGCCGTGGTACCAGTTGCAGGCCACTGGCTGTGGCATGCCGATGTAGCCTTCCACCGGGAAGGCCTCGCCGGGACGGTCCTCCCGGTAACCGGCTTTGTAGGAGATGGCGAACGTGGTCGCCATCCCCGCGAACCGGGCCGTCTGCTCGCGGAGGGTTTCCCCCTCATGCCCTGCGCGGTTGGCCAGGCTGCGCGTGCTCCACGGCTGCAGAAACACGTCCACATCGCCTGCCGTGCCCCACAGGGACAACGCCAGGAGGGCAGGGATAGACCATCGCATGGCTAGCCTCCTGTTTCCGACTGGTGCGCAAGGCGTAACCTACGGGACAGGAGGCAGGTTGCAAGGAACCCGGCTCAACGGACCAGGAGCAGACAGCCCACGCCGCGCGGCGGCAGGTCCACGGGTAGGCGGGTGGTCAGCCCATCCTGTTCCGGTGTGATCTCCCGTCCGTTCCAGAGGTCTTTGGCCAGCAATAGCTTCTGCCAGCGAGAACCAAGAATCGTGCCCTGGAAGGTCCGGTGGCGCGCATTGTAGAGCGTGTAGACCGTCTTGGGTCCCTGGCGGAAGACGTTGGCGAAGACGCCGGGAACGCCCGTGTCGACCAGCGGTTCCACATCCCAGGAGGTGAAGGCGTCGCGTTGCTCGCGCAGGATCGCGTGGCATTGGCGGATCGTGGCGAGGGTCTCGGGGCGGAACCAGGTCGCCGCCGGGCCTTCCAGCCAGATCCCCTCGCCGTTGAAGAAGGTCCACTGGACCCCTTCGGCCCAGCTCCCCATGGGGCGGTCGCAGACCAGGATCTCGAAGGTCTTGAATCGGGGATAGGCGAAACGGGGCACATGCAGCGGCACGAGGGGACGGCTCTGGCGGCAATGCGCCATGTGGTAGGAGAACGCGCCGTCCAGATTCTGGCTGCTCACGTCGCACGGCACCTCCTCGTCGTAGAGCACGACCCCGGTTCCCGCTCCCGAAAGGCGCTGCCGCACCTTCCTGGTGAACTGGTATTCGGCTTCGGTGGTCCCCGACGGCACCGGGTGCCCGTGCTCCTGGCTCCAGCAGTCCTTCTGCTCGTTGGCGAAGCCGAACTGGTCCAGGTACATGCCGTCCACCTCCAGTTCCCGCACTCGCTTCTCGTAGGTGTCGATCTGGATGTCGCGCCAGGCCGTCACCGCCGGGCACATCATCATCTCGCTGCTCCCCGGCCAGTAGAACCGCTCGCCGTTGCGCCGGATGATCTGCCACTCCGCGCCGTGCTCCCGGCCCAGTTTGCCCCGCTCTTCGAGCAGGTAACCCTCGATGTAGAGGCCCACGCGCACCCCCTGCCGCTGGATTCCCCGGATCGCTTCCCGGAAGGGGGGAATCCCGCCTGCGAGGGTACCGTCGAAGGGCGAATCGTCCCCGGTTCGGCCATAGACCCGGCCGACTCCCGGCACGTTGCCCCAGTCGAAGATATGGAGGTACTCGATGCCACCGAACTGCTCCTCCCCCTCGGTCAGCGCGTCCTCCAGATGGTAGCGACCGGTCGCGTCGTCGTAGAGCGGGTCGTGGGCGTGGAGGAACCGCTGGCGGAAGTTGAAGACCTCGCGGAACCATTGCTGGGGCTGCTCCACGTTCTGGTAGTTGAGGCCGAGCCAGCGCCGGTACATAAAAAAGGCCCAATGCCAGTCGCCGTTGGTCAGCCCGAGATAGGAGTTGGGCAGTATTGCGGCCCGGTCGGGATCGGTCGGGGTATCGGCCCCGTAGAACACGGAGAAACTCACCCCGGTCGTGTCCTTGCTGAACGAGTAGTCTCGCATCTCGCGCTGCCCCTCGGTGCGGAGGTACACCCCGGAGTTGGCCACCGGATTGAAGGCAGCCATGAACTGGACGGGGAAGCGTCCGCCGAAGCGGTCGCGCCAGGCACCTTCGCGGTTGCTCAGGCAGGCGCCCTCGCGAGGATAGAGGTAGTAGACGTCGTCCGGGTTGCCGCCCAGGTTCAGCGGTCCGACCAGAGGGCCCTCGACGGCCAGTTGGTGGGGGACCGTGTCCTTGTTGGTCAGGAGCAGGTCCGCGAAGCCGATCTCGCTCTGTCCCGAGGGATCGAGCGAGAAGGTGAGTTCCAGGGGAGCAGGCTCCTTGCAGGCGTAGCGGAGGCGGAGCTTGACGACATCGCGCGTGTCATGGGGCCGGGCCGAGACCAGGCGAAAGTTCTCCGCTGGCACTCCCTGGCCATCGACCCGGATGCGGAGGAGGGGCGGGCCGGGTTCGGTCGCGCGTTGCAGATCGTCGTCCGCCACAACGTTGCGCAACCGCACGAGACGCGGTAGCGGGACGAGGGAGAATTCCGCCTCTCCCAGGGGAAGCCGGACCGTTGCCGTCTGGTCGACGACACTTACCGCGGGCTTGATCGACTCCCGCTTCAGGGGGGGCTGGCCGAGGCTGGGGAGCGAGGCGTCCGGATCGGGGACCAGCAGCGGTCCTGTGCAGGCGGTCGCGGCCACCGCTCCCAAGCCCAG
>QKCY01000172.1 GCA_003245525.1 Victivallales bacterium
CGTGGCGTCGGGATAGAAATCGATGTAGTTGTCATGCAGTCCCCAGGGGATGTCCTGGGGCCGACAGATCTGCCCCACTTCGCGCAACTCCTCGACGGTACCGAAGGCGGGATTCGGGGGCCAGACATCGGGCAAGCGGTAATCGTAGCCCCAGCGCTGCCAGTTGTGGATAGTCAGGATCGAGTCGGTCAGCCCATAGCGGACCGCCTCCCGCATCCGGTCGGCGATCTGGGCGTACTTGCCACCCCAGATGTCGAAGCAGAACCGACCGGCCAGACGCTCAACCGCCCCGGCGGGCTGCTTGTCGTAGAGGGGCCGGTAGGCGATGGCGGCATTCATCCCGCCCTTGGCCGGGACGAAGGTGAGCGTGCTATTCATCCGGGTGCAGAGCGCCTGGGTCCTGGTACCCGGATCGAACTCCAGGTGGCTGGGCGGCGTGTCGCTGGCCATCAGCACCGCCAAACCGCCGCCGGTCTCGAAGGCCACATGGCTGCTAGCCAGGCCATGGCCGCCAAAGCCCGACCGGAAGGCCTTGGGCTGGTCGATCACATAGCCATGGCCCCAGTAGACCCGTTGGGCTGCTTGGTCCCACGCATTGGGGGACAACCGGGAAATGCGCTGGTCGCAGGCCACCGCCACCCGCAGCCCCGGTCCTTCAGGCCTCAGGTCCACCACCAACTCGGCCTTGCCCTGATTTGCCTGCAACGAATGACGGTAACGTACGCCACCGGAGATCGCCTCTTGGGTGACCTTGGTGCAGGTATAGGCGGCGGGGGGAGCGCCGACTCCCGCGTCCTCAATCTCCACGTGTAGACCCGCGAACCCCGTCGTCTCGGTTCCATCCGCGAACAGGAACCAGCCGTCGAGCAGACCCATGTTCCCCGGTACCACCAGGGCCGCGCAGGGACCGCTTGCTGCGCCTTCCAGCCGGAAGGTCTCGCGCTGGTCTGCCGTTGCTTTCCCCGCCGCCACCGCCTGGACACGGGCGACCAGCGCGGGCTGGGGCTGCGTCTCGCCGGGTTTGGCGGCAGTCAAAGCCTTGCCCGCCGCCAGCAGGGGTTCGCCCCAGTAGCAACTGTCGCAGGACGTGTTGCGCGCCGGACCGGGATCGCTGGTCAGGCGGATCGTGACCGTCTGCCCGGCCCAGGCCGAGAGATCGACGTCGGCATCCTCCCACACCTTCGCGGCGGAGAACCGCTCGAAGAGGGGCTTCTCGGGGACCGTATCGGCAAACACCCGCACTTGGAAGGACACACCGTCGCTGCCGGGCTCCTTGGCCGTATGGTCGCGGATCGCGGTGGCGAAACGCAGGCGGATCGGCTGTCCGGCGGGCAGAGCCACGCGGTAGTCGCACCAGACATCGCCGCCGCCCGGCATCCATGGCGGGTGCATGTTGATGGCGGCGCGATTGTCGCCGCGGGTGACCGCTGTCCGCGTCACCGTGGCCCGGCTGACCGAATCGCTGCCCTGCCAGCGCACCGGTTCGGAGACCGGTTCGCCTTCGTAGTACGCCCAACCCACCTGGCAGTCCTGCTCGCGCCACAGAGCCAAGGCCCCATCAGCCGCCAAGGTCAGGACCGGCAGAGTGGTCGGTGCCGGTTCCGGCGCAGTCTTGGGCAGCGCCTTCTTCACCGAGAAAATCCGCACCGCATGGACCACGTTCCCGTCGGCCAGCGTGGCATAGGCGTGGACCGGATACATGGCCGCATAGACCGGCGGGCCGGAGACGATCCGGAAGTTGAGTTCCTGCTTGGCCCCGGCGGCCAGCCGGAATGGCTGTTCGGCGGGGCCCACCGCCTTCCAGGCATCCACGAGATCGCGCACCGCGAGGGTGCCCGTCAGAACCCCGTCGGTCTGGTTCTCGACCGTCACCGAGACGGGCGTCGGCACCGTGGGGTCCGCCACATCCGCCACCTCGGCGACAACCAGATGCAGACCGTGCTCCGTCACCTCCTGCCCGTTCCACGCCCATGCGGCGGTTCCCAACAAGATCCAGGCTACGACGGAGAGAACGCGAATCCGCATCGTGGAGACTCCTCGGTCAGGCTAGTGGATGGAGACAGTCTGTCACGATAGACAGTGGCGCTCCGATGTCAATTCCCGACCGAGGACTCGCCAACGCGAATCAGTGGCTGCGTTCGGCTGCGCGATGCGGGAGCAGGAGAACCAAGGCCACAATGCCTGCGGCCAAGGCCGCTGTCGCCGAGTAGCGGCTGAGTTCCAGCCCGCCGTGGTCCAGCGGTTTGTCCAGGAAATCACCGACCACGGCGCCCAAGGGCCGGGTCAGGACGAACGCCGCCCAGAACAGCCCCGTGCGGGAGATCTTCGTCCCCAGATAGGCCACCACCACGGCGGCCAGCAGACCGCCAAACACCACGGCGGCACCCAGGTAGCCGAGCCCGGCCGTGTCGGCGGTCCAGTCGCCCAGCGCGGTGCCCAAGGTCTGGGAGAGCATGATGGTCACCCAGTAGAAGACCTCCGCCTTTGGGGAACTCACGTCCACCACGGCAACCGACCCCATGACCCGCTTCCACACAAACAGGGAAGCCAGCAGCAGGATCAGCAGCAGGCTCGATCCGCCCGCATAGCCAATACCGATGGAACGGGTCGCGAAGTCGGCCAGCGTGGTGCCCACGGTGGTGGAGGCGATGATAGCCCCCCAGTAGATCACCGGATGGAACTTCGGAGCCCAGATCTGCGCGGCCACCGCAGCGACGAAGAGTGCGGCGAAGATGGCCGTGCCGACCAGATAGCCGAGGCCCATCGACATGGTGACCGCGTCGCCGCCGGTCTCCCCCAGAGTCGTGGCCAGAATCTTGATGATCCAGAAAACCAGTACCACTTCCGGAACTTTGCTCACCGGTTTGTCCGCAGTGAGTTCAGGTTTGGTGCTCATGTCGCCTCCTTGTAGTGATGGCGGTTCTTGTCGGGACCGGCTCTGTGTTCTCACGTACCGGTTGCTGATGGAGGCGAACATAGAGTTCGGTCCTTGCAGGGTGATGAACCGAAGATTACAAACCGGCAATGTCCGCGCCCATCCACTCGCCAGACTGATTGTTGACAGGCCATGGCCCGAGCGCTAGCTTCCGCCCTATGACCGGGAGACGACGATGGACCCCCAGTGGCATATCGCCTTCCTCAACATCAGCATCACCGATCTGGCCGGGGTGACCTTCCAGCACTACTACCAGTCCCCCGAGCACACCCTTACCGCCCAGCTCAGAGCCAGAGAGGCGGCAGAACAACGGTGGGGAGTCGGCCGCTTCGTCCATCCCTATGTGGACGCGCCAGCGGCATGCGTGACCACCCTCTTCGGGATGCGCCAGGTGTTTTCCGACGCGGACGAGGTCCCCTGGACTGATGCCTCCTCCCATCCCCTGACCGATCTGCGGGACGTGGACCGCATCCCGATGCAGGCTCCGGCCGATTGCCCGGCCTTCGCCGCCAAGCAAGCCGCCTGGGAATACTACAACCGCCAAGGGGTCAAGGTCGGCCTCGGGCCGGGGGCCGCCGCCACGGTCACCGATGCCTGCGACATCAGCGGCAACGCCTTTCTGGCGGGGCTGATCGAGACTCCCGATCTTGCCCGCCGCCTGTTGGAGCGGGTGACCGACGCGCATTTCGCCATCCGCGAGTGGTGCCGGAGCGTCACCGGCGGCCCCGTTGGCTCCAGCGTGGGCGACGACTTTGCGGGACTGCTCTCGCCCGGCATGTTCCGCGAGTTCGTCATGCCCTGCTACCGCCGCGTCTACGCCGGAGCGTCGCGGATCTACATGCACAGCGAACTGCTCCGGGTGGAACACCTCCGCATCATCCGCGACGAACTGGGCTTCGACGAATTCCACGGAGCCGGAACGGCGAACCTGGCTTTCGCCGAGATGCGCGAGGTGCTGGGCCGCAACTTCTGGGTGCAGTTGACCCCGCACGAGCTCGCCCACCTTCCCCCCGCCCAGATCCGCGAGCGCATCAAGGCGCTGGCCGATTCCGGGGCCATGGCGGTGCAGATCTATCCGGGTCGGCTCACGCCTACGGCCAACCTGGAGGCCGCCATCGCCGCCTGCCGCGAGACCTGTCCCGGCGGTCCCCGGTGGTGACGGCTAGCCGGTGATCGCCAGCCGGAGATGGTTGGCCATGTACCCGAGCTTGTAGATATAGTTCAGGTTGCCGTCCACCTCGATGAGTTGCTGGAGAATCGAGTTCAGGATATCGGGCTGTTCCGACAGCAGGAAGTTGCGCAACGCCGCATCGTCCTTGAAGGTCACGGTGACGTTTGGATCGGCAACAGCCGTCCGGCTCACCTTCATCCGGTTCTTCGCGAAGGTGGCCGAGACGGTGATGGACCCGTCCCGGCTCTTGAGCAGGTACTTGCCGTTGAACCCCTCGATATTCCGGCGGTACTCGGGGAGCACGAGCAGCATGAGGGCCATGCCGTTCAGCAGAAGGTCGAGGAATCCCTCGGCGGCCTCCGACCGCAGGCAATCGGCGAACTTGCCCTGGACACGGTGCAACCGCGCCTCCCGGAAAAGCAGCGTATTGGCAATCGCATCAAGCATGGGCGTCTCCTACAGGTAGTATCCTCGGCCCGCTTCAGCCGGACCGGGCGTTGGGGGGCAAGGGGAGCGCTTGACCGGTATCGACGTCGTAGGCGGTCCGGGTGATGATCTCCTCCTTCATCGCGTCGTTCAGACCGTTGAAGTAGGCGGAATAGCCCGACACCCGCACCAGCAGCTCGTCGTGCTCCTTGGGGTGGGCCCGGGCCTCCATCAAATCCCGGTAGCTCATGATGTTGAACTGCACATGCATGCCGCCGCTCTGGAAATAGGTGTCGACGGCCTCGGCGACCTTCGTCATCTGCTCCCTGTCCCTCACTTCGGGGAACTTGAGGTTGAGCGCGAAACCGCCGGGAATGCAGCAACTGCCCAGGGACGCCACGGCCTGCAGGCAGGAAGTCACCTCCGTGGCCGCCTGGGAGACCGGGGTGATGCCACTGGCGAAGACCTGGGCGGCCTTGCGGCCGCTGGGCAAGGCGCCAGCCAGCTTCCCCTGGCCCGCGTGGTTGGTCATGGACCAGTAGGCCGGACGGTAGCTCCCGCCCCGGTAGTTCACATGGCTCTGGTAGGTCTCGTAGAGAAACCGCACGAGCCGCTGGGAGTTCTCCAAGGCCTGGGGACTGTCGGTCCCGTACTTGGGTGCCTGGTTCAGCAGGAACTGGCGCAGCGGTTCCTTGCCCTTGAAGTTCGCCCGCAAGGCGGCGATCAGTTCGGCAAAGGTGCATTCCTTGGCCACGAACACGGCATGCTCGATCGCGTTCAGCGAATCCACGGTGTCGGCGAAGCCCACTTGGGTGGCCCCCGAGGAGTTGTACAGGGCCCCGCCGAAGATCAGGTCCCGCCCCTTCTCCAACGGCCCGGTGAAGAGGCCGGAGAGCAGAGGCGAAGGCATGATCTGCTGATAGGTCCGGCCCAAGATCTCGTTCAGTTCGATGGCCTGCTCGATCACCCAGGACAATTGGGTTTCGAAGGCGGTCCAGAACTGCGCGAAGGAGGAGAAGGTGGCGGGGTCGCCGGTGCGCGGGCCAACCTGCTGGTCGCCGACCGCCGGACGCTGCCCGTTGTACAAGGCCAGCTCCAGCGGAGCCACGAGGTTCAGAATGATGGAGCTCGACGCATCGTAGCTCCTGCCGCTCGACGACAGTTCCACGCAGCCGATGATGGCATAGTCCCGGGCGTGGGGCAGGCTAACCCCTTGGTTGACCAGGGTCTTGATATCCGCGATGTCGTTGTGGAAAGCAGGCACGGCCCTGGTGCTGGCAATCACCTCGCAGACCCGGTCGCGGTACTCCTGCGGGTTCTTCTCGCAGTGGTAGCGGGCGTTCAGGCTGGGATCGCGCACATTGAGCAGTTCCGTCGCCCTCAGCACCACATAGGTCAGATCATTGACCGCATCCTCGCCCTCGCTATCGACTCCGCCGACGGTGACGGCCGGTACCGGTCCCGCGCCGCCGAAGAGCTCCTCCGCCGATTCCGGAACCAGATTCGTGTTGTCGGTGAGTTTGAGCCAGAGGCAACCGACGAGCTCGACGGCCTCCTCGGGGGTCAACGTGCCCTTGGCCACATCGGCCGCGTAATACGGGTAGAGGACTTGGTCGAGACGGCCCGGACTCATGGCCATGTTGATGTTCTCGGCCAGAATGCCGACCTGGCAGAGCCAGAGCGAATTCACCGCCTCCCGGAAGGTCCGGGCAGGCTTGGCTGGCACTTGGGCACAGATCTCGGCCAACTCCAGGTAGAGGCTCCGCCGCGCGGGATCGCTCTCCTGGGCCGCCTGGTCGGATGCTTCCCGAGACAGGTTCGCGGCGTAGGCGATGAGCCCCTGCAAGGCGATCTGGACGCTCTCGTAGAAATCCTTCTGCCCCCGCTCCTTCTCGGAGAGAGAGCCACCGCTTCCCAACGCCGCCGCCTTCTGCTTGGCCGTCGCAATGATGCCCTCCAGCCCCTGGGCCAGCACCACGTTGAAGTCGGGCACCGTATGCGAGATGCAACCGGCCTTGGAGGCGATGAAGAAGATCAGTTGCTGGAACAGCTTCATGCAGGGCAGATTGCCGTGCTGGTTGCGGGCGTGTTCCAGGATAGTACGGTCCAGCCAGAAGGGGAACACGTCGAGATTCAGCTTCTCCGCATCCTGGTCGGACAAGCCTTGGGGATTCTTGCCGCGCCGTCCGATGGTCTCCAGCTCCGGCCAGATGGACATGCCCGTTTGCTCGGGATAGACCGGAGCGCCGAAGGGATGGGAGGTCGTTGTGCCCGCCAGCAGATTGTCGTCAAAGAAGAGCGGAGCCTTGTGGGACAGGAAGTGGTTGACCGCCTTGGCGTACTGCAGCATGGCGCTGTCGTGCGGCGACGCCATGTCGCGCAGGTATTCGGTCACACGCACGGCCCGTTCGATGCAGACCTCCGGCCAGTCCTTGTCGGCAAAATGCTTCGTGCGCAGACGCTGCAGCCGCGGCAGACTGTCGAGCGTGCAGGAACGGAGGCGGATGTCAGGGATGGAAAGGGTACTCATCGGCTGTTCCCTTGTTGCATGTCTTTCATTGCCTGACCGGTGCCTCCCCTCCAGCTACGCGGCGCAGATCCCGTACCGGGGCAGGATCTCGTAGAGCACGGTGAACCGGTGCGCCTGCAGCCCATCATGGAATAGCTTCCAATGGCTCTTCAGGAATGCCGGGGAATAGGGAAAAATGTCGGTCTTTCTGTCCTTGCGGCGCTTCGTGCCAATGGCATCATGCTTCCACGATTCGTCGCCCTTGTCCTGGTAGCCCAGATCCACGGCGGGGAAGCTGAACTCCCCTTGCTTGATCGCCTTCAGCCATTGCCGGTGCCGGTCTTGCGGGTCCTTGCTCGTGATCGATCCCAGTTTCTGGCGAATGAGGGTCTTGTCTTCGGAGCACAGGCCCGGTACGGCTGCGGCGGGATCGCCCTCCCGATAGCGCTGCATGGCCCTGCACATCTCGTCCGCCGCCGTCACGAAGCTGTCGGTGTTGTCCCGCGTCACCACCTTCCCCTGCCGCTTGTAGGACCACTTCAGATAGGGTAGGTCGGGGAGACTCAACGCGGCACCATGACCCAGCGGGAGCACGCCGCCGACGAGTCCCCCGGCCACCTGGTCAACCCTATCGCCAAACCAGTCCGCCAGACGAGCGATGAAACTGTGGTCCGTTCCTCCGTCCTCATCGAGGATCTTCACATCGTTGATATCGTCCCTCGCCCCGGCGAACCCCTGATGCGCCCAGGTATCCGCGTACACATGCATCGTGATCCCCAACCGGTGCAGGCCAGTAGCCTCGTTCCTTTCCCGGA
Organism: Victivallales bacterium; assembly: GCA_003245525.1. GTDB lineage: Bacteria > Verrucomicrobiota > Lentisphaeria > Oligosphaerales > Lenti-02 > Lenti-02. The sequence continues at coordinate 7,857 of QKCY01000172.1, forward strand.
TGCAGGCGGCCACCATGTCGCGCGCCACATAGCTGTCCGGACAGCAGAGGATCTTGTTCACGAAGTCCAGTTCAGTTCCCGCTCCGGCCTGCTGTCCGCCATTGCCCGGCAGGAAATGGAAGGGAACCCACACATGGTGGTTCGCCAACTGGTTCAAGTTGCTATAGTCAAGCATCTTGTGCGCCGAGCAAATGCGGCTGTACATGGCTCCTGTATCGAACTGGATGACGCCACTGTTTGTCGCGTCGTCCACGTACTGCGCGCAGTAGGCGACAACCTGCGCTTCGCCGTGGTCGAACCCGGCCGAACGGGCGGCGATATACGTGACAGCATGATGGAAATCGACTTGCATGGACTCTCTCCTGTTTGCGTGCTTCTGCCACCACTGATCAGTGCAACGAAAATGACCTATGGCGCCAAACGGCTCCCTTTGACCTTCAGCCAGATCCCCATTCCCACTGCCGTCACCACCATGTAGCCCATGACGCCCAGCCATGCGGCGTGGAACGGGGATTCCCAGAACGAGTATCCTCCGCCCCCCTGGACCTCCGCGTAGGGTCCCACCCGCAGCCATATGCCCCAGCGCAGCAGGAAGGGGAGAACCGTCAGGACCGCCCCGACGCAGGCGCCGCCCACCACCCAGCGGTCGCGCCCCTGCCGCAGCCAATGATGCCCCAAAATGAAACCGACGTTCCCGAGTAGCACCATGACCACCCCGAAGGCCACGTAGAAGGCGGCCGCCCAGGGCCGGTCATAGGGCTGCTCCACCCAGGCAGTACGGTACATCACCTCCCACGCGGGCCAGCCGACCAGCAGAAACATGCCCACCGGAGCGTAGCAGCAGGACATGAAGACGTTGAAGGGGCCGAGCAGGCGGTTCGCGAACCGCCGCTCTTCCCTACGCAGGTACTCCTTGGACAACAGGGCGAAGACCTGGCCAATCGTGAACGCTGCCGGGAGGTCGACCTGTACCATAGTACCCTCCTCGGGCCCCCCGCGCCCCGGCAGACGCTGCCAAGACAGAGAGCCCCGGGTTCCGCAATGAAACCACTATCAATCGCCCCATCCGTGCAGGACAAAGTATCCGGGCACGCTTCCTGATGCAAATATCTGCCCAAGTGGCGGCAGCCCGGATACCCCTCTGCGCCCTTCGGTCGGTCGTCGATTGCCTTGCAGCCGATGGGACCGAAAACAGAAAAGCCTTGCGGGGGTAACCGCAAGGCTAGAAAGTGGTGGTGGGCGATACAGGACTTGAACCTGTGACCTCTGCCATGTCAAGACAGCGCTCTAACCAACTGAGCTAATCGCCCTCAGTGAGGACGGCGAATACAGTACCGGCGATTCGTCGCCATGCAAGTCGGGACCATGCCGTTTTCGACAGTTTCCGGCTACGAATCCGCCTCGACGGCTGCCTGTAGGCTCTTTCGTTCCGCCACCGTCAGCAACCGCCAGGAACCAGTGGGCAGGGTGCCCAACTGCAGGGGACCAATGGCCAGGCGAACAAGCCGGGTCACCCGCAACCCCACCGCCCGGCAGAGGCGGCGCACTTCGCGCTTCTTCCCCTCCCCCAACCGGACCTCCAACCGGCAACCTTCCCGGCTGCGGGCCAGGAGGCGCACCTCCTTGGGGCGCAGGAACTCGCCGTCGTCGGTCACCCCGGCCAACAGGGATGCCTGGGAAGCGGGAGTGAACTGCCCTTGGCAATCCACCTGGTAGACCTTGTCCACGCCGTGCGAGGGATGGGCCAGCGTCTGGGCGAACGCGCCATCGTTGGTGAGCAGGATCAGCCCCTCGCTGTCCCGGTCCAACCGCCCCACCGTGAACAGATGGCCCAGATGCCGGGGAATCAGCTCATGGACCAAGTGCTCCGCGTGCTCGTCGCGCTGGGAACAGGTGTAGCCCACAGGCTTGTTCAGCACCACGTACACCAGCGTTTCCGGGGCCACGGACCGGCCGCGCACGCAGACCCGGTCCTGCCCCGGCACCACATTGCGGGCGGGGGAATCGAGGACCTCGCCATTCACGGTCACGGCTCCGCTGCGCACCAGCTCCTCGCAGGACCGGCGGGAACCCAGCCCCGCCGCCGCCAGATAGCGGGCGATGCGCATCGCCTCCCCGGCAGGTTCGACAGTGTCAGGCATCGAGAATCGACCGCACCTTGCGCGCCAGTTCCACCATCCGGTACGGCTTGCGCAGGAAACCAGCCGCCCCGGCCTCCAGTACATCCCGGACATCGTCCTCGGACACGTAGCCGCTGGACAGCAGTACCCGTACCGCCGGGTTGATCTCCCGGAGCTTGAAGAAAGCCTGGTGCCCGTCCAGTTCGGGCATGATCATGTCCAGCAGGACCAGATCGATGTTGCCGGGGTTCTCCCGGTAGATCTCGATCGCTTCCAGCCCGTTGCCCGCGAGCACCACCGAATAGCCCAGTTCCTGGAGCATGTCGATGATGACGTCCCAGATCATGTCCTCGTCGTCCACCAGCAGAATGGTCTCGGTGCCATACAGGCTCTGGTCCTGAATGTCGGACACAACCTGCATCTCCTGGCGACGGATAGTCGCCGGGAGCAGGATACTGAGCTGCAATCCCGTCTCCGTCCGCCGGAAGCGAAGATCGCCACCGTGCTGGAGGATCGTGCCGTAGACCTGGATCACCCGCAGGTCGGGAACCGTATCCGTCCCCTCGCCGAGAACCACATCCCAGAAGGGCTCCAGATCGGTCGGGACCGGTGCCTCGCCGTCCTCGCCGACCGTGATCTGCACGATCTGTCCCGCCGGTACCGTGCCCCCCAACAGGGCGGCAGCCGCCTCGTCCAGCACCAGTTCGCGGGCACTCAGCACGATATCCTGCACATTCCCCGCCTGTTCGCGGGCATAGCGGAGCAGTACCCGCACCAGGACCTGCTGCAGTTCGAAGAAAATGCCGGGCACCACCATCTCGCAGCCGAGCGGCTGCAGCCGCAGCGTCCGTTCGGGAGCCAGGAGCTTGGCACAACGGTCCACGGTCCCCTCAAGGAGCGGACGCAGGGACAGGCTCTCGAACTCCCGCTCGCTGCCGAAGAGTCCGCCAGCCTCCTTCGGCCACTGCTCGGCCCGCTGCACCAGACCGGTCAGACGGGCAAGATAGGCCAAGGCGGGCGGGTTCGCTTCCAGTTCCTCCCCGACCAGGGCCGAATAGCCGCGCAAGCGGCGACAGACCGCCTCCCAGGCCGAGAACAGACCCCGATTCAGGGCCAGCAAGCTGACCAGACGTTCCTCTTCGCCGAGAAGAGGATCTTCGAAACCGAATTCGGAGCCGCGCATATGAAATGGGTTCCCGTTCGCTTTGCCCATATCGTTGGGAGGCTATTATACGCACCTGGGAAGGTAGCGGCAAGCTACCATCGCCCGGCTTGCGCCTTTGCCGCACCATTCTTCCGCCGATTTTCTGAACGAAGGAACCGATCGTCCATGAAGGCCGACCTCGCTGCCCAACTCCGCCCGCTCGACGCCGCCAGCCGCGTCTACCCCAACTCCTGTTTTGCCGCCGGGGATGTCTCCTTGGCCATCGTCCGGGTGGCCGGCCGCAAGCTCCTGGCTGCCGCTGCCTGCTGCGCCGATGCCATCGACAGCGCCCTGGAAGGTCAGGTCCAGACCACGGCGGACGGCGTCGTCAAGCTCTGCCCCTTCACCCACGCCAACGCCGTGGCCCTACGCCGCCTGTTGCCCTGGACGGCTCCGGTCTCCCTGCGCGAGCGCAAGACCACCGTCGGTTGCGGCGACCGCCTCGGCCTGGCCACCCCCGGCCACATCCGCGCCGCCCGCCGCTATCCCGTCTCCCCCGTCCTCGCCCAGCAGTCCATCCGCGAGCTGACCCTCACCGGCCGGACCTACGAGAACGTGGTGGACGACGTGACCTTCCTGGTCATGCAGGAGGGCTACACCGAGGGCTACGGGGCCGACGGCGACCATCTCAAGACCCTGGCCGACATCAATGTGGCCGTGGACGCGGGCATGGCGATGATCACCCTCGACCTCACCGAGAAGATGAACGCGGCTGCCGAGAAGTGGTCCGCCAGCGAGGTGGAGACCGCCTTCGCCGCCCTCCCCGCCAACGTGCAGGAGCGCATCGTGGGCACCTACGCCGACCGCACCTTCGACGTGGTGGGCGAGACCATCCAGATCGCCGCCCTCGAAGCCAAGCGCTGCGCCGTCATGTACCTCGCCGCCATGGACTTCAGCAAGGAAGTCTACGAGCTCCTCCGCACGCGGCGCGGCCATGCCTTCGACCTGGAGATCTCCATCGACGAGACCCAGGCCCCCACCCTCCCCGCCCATCACCTCTTCATCATCCGCGAGCTGCTCTACCGCGACATCGAGGTCAACTCCCTGGCACCCCGCTTCATCGGCGAGTTCCAGAAGGCCATCGACTACATCGGCGACCTGGCCGAGTTCGAGCGCCAGTTCCGGGTC
>QKCY01000230.1 GCA_003245525.1 Victivallales bacterium
ACTTCGGCGAGACCGGCTGCTGCGCCACAGCCGGAGCCGGCAAGCTGCCCTACTTCTGGAACAACGGCGGCGGCTACGACGGCCAGGAGCAGGCCAACTACCTGGAGGCCTCCATCCAAGCCTTCGGGGCTGAACCGTGGTGGACGGGGCTCTTCTGGTGGAAGTGGGACGAGCAGAACGACCGTCCCCAATTCCGCGACGATCCGGCGGGCGACAAGGGTTTCACCATCCACGGCAAACCCGCCGCCGACGTCTTTCGCCGCTGGTGTCGGGGATAGACCATGGGCAGCAACTACGTCCAAGTCAGCGCGACCAATCCGCGGTACTTCGAAACCACGGACGGCAAGCCGTTCATCCCGAACGGCCCGAATATGTCGTTCCCGCGCTTCGCCCGCGAACCGGCGGAAGTGGTGGACTACTACCGCAGCATGATCACGTCCCTGGCCGAGGCGGGTGGCAACTTCATCCGCATCTGGCTGGGCGCACCGTGCTTCGAGATCGAGTCGAAGGTCGAAGGCCACTTCGAGGAGCAGGAGCTCCGCACCATCGAACAGGTCGTCCGGATCTGCGAGGAAACCGGCGTGAAGATCAAGTTCACGCTGGAGCACTTCCGGACGCTGGAGCCCCGGCAGGAAGTGGAATCCTTCCCCGGCGTGGCGTCCTTCGTGAAGGATGTCTACCACAGAAGTCGCGGTGGATCGCTGACCTCGATTGCGGAATTCCTGACCACTCCGGATGGCGAAACGGTCTACAAGCGCCGGCTGGATGCTCTGGCCGAACGCTTCAGCGACTCCGAAGCCATCATGGCCTGGGAGCTCTGGAACGAGGTCAACTGCACCGGCCCCATGGAACACTGGGCGCCGTGGAGCGAGCGGATGCTGGGCGAACTGAAAAAACGGTTCCCGCATCACCTGACGGTGCAGAGTCTGGGCAGCTTCTGTAGCCTCCAGCACCACCTGTACTATGACTGGCTGGGGCAGCTTCCCGGCAATGACTTCTACCAGGCCCACCGGTACCTCGATCTCGGTGCGGCGTTCGACGTCTGCCACGGCCCCATGGACGTTCTCTCCGCCGACACGATCCGTGAGCTGCGCAGCCGGAACACCAACACGCCTGCGATCCTGGCCGAGGGCGGAGCGGTCGAGCCGAACCATTCCGGCCCGTCGCACCTCTACGCGGCCGATACCCAGGGCATGCTCCTGCACGACGTGCTGTTCGCCGCCTTCTTCGCGGGGTCGGCGGCGGCGGGACAATGCTGGCACTGGGAGAAGTACATCGCCAAGAACGACCTCTGGTGGCAGTTCGGGGGCTTCGCCAAGGCCGTGGCCGGGATCGATCCACGCGCGGAGGACTACCAGCCCTTCCAGCGCGAGAGCCGCCGTCTGCGCTTCTACGGTCTGCGCGGCAAGACCCACACGCTGGTCTGGTGCCGCGACAAACGCAACACCTGGGCAAGCGAACTGGACGGGGGGCAAGCACCGCAGACGGTCTCGGACGAACGTCTGGACGTGCGTGTCTTCAGCCCAGCCACGGTTCGCGATGCCTCGTTCTACAATCCCTGGACCGATGCCGAGGGAGCCTTGGCACGAGCTGGCTCGCAGGTGGTCCTGCCCGACTTCGAACGTTCCCTTGTACTGAGACTGAATACCCATGAATGATCTAGCCAAGAAACTCTCGCAGTATCTGCTGAAGGACGATCCGGCCATCGAAGCCCGCATCGAGCGCGGCATCGAGGAAAACCGCAAGGGCGACGGCACCATCGCGCTGGTCGGTCCCGACGGCAAGCCGGTGACGGGGGCCAAGATCACCCTTCGTCAGCTTGGCCACGAGTTCCATTTCGGCTGCAACGCCTTCATGCTCGGCGAGTTCCCCGAGGCCGAGCAGAACGCCCAGTACGAGGAGACCTTCAAGGAGCTCTTCAACCTGGCGGTCATCCCCTTCTACTGGTCCGATCTGGAGCCGACCGAGGGCGAACTGCGCTTCACCAAGGACAGCCGCCCCATCTATCGCCGCCCGCCGCCGGACCGCGTGCTGGAGTACTGCGAGAAGAACGGCATCGTGCCCAAGGGGCACCCGCTGCTCTGGCATCTCTTCCGCCCAGATTGGCTCGGCACCGACGAGCGCGAAATGCGCCGCAAGATCCGCCGCCGCTTCCGGCAGATTAGCGAGCGCTATGCCGACCGCATCGGCATCTGGGACGTCTGCAACGAGGCCCAGACCCTCAAGGCCAATCTGCCCCAGCACCACATGCCTGCGAACCACGTGGAGTTCGCCTTCGAGCTCGCGGCGGAGTTCTTCCCGGACTGCACCAAGACCTACAACGACGACCGCATGTGGTTCCACTACAGCCGCACCTACACCCCCGTCTACCTCCTCATGCGCTATCTGCTGGAACGCGGGTACAAGGTGGACGCCCTCGGCCTGCAATGCCACATGTTCCAGGGCCAGTGGCAGTTCGCCAACCTGTACCTGAACCCCACCTGTCTGTTCGATTGCCTGGACCTCTACGGCAAACTCGGCGTGCCGGTCAACTTCTCCGAAGTCAGCATCATCAGCCGCCGCGACCTGGGCGATGGCGACACCTTCCAGAAGCTCATGACCGAGAAGCTCTACCGCATCTGGTTCAGCCATGCCGCCGTCAACGGCATCGTCTGGTGGAACATGGTCGACGGCACCGCCGCCTACGCGCCCCTCGGCAGCGAGCAGGGCGAGAACAGCCTGCGCGCCGGGCTCGTGAACTACGACTTCACGCCGAAGGCGGCGTACACGGCCCTGCACAGTCTCGTCAGGAAGGAGTGGCAGACGGCCACCAGCATCGACTACAAGGCTGGCGTCCCCAACCAGTTCCGGGGCTTCTACGGCGACTACGAAGCGACCGTGCAGACCGATGCCGGCACCACCACGCACCGCCTGAAACTCTCCAAGCGGGCGCTCAACACCTTCACCATCCACCTCGGCTAGTCTCATATTCACCACGAAGGCACGAAGCACTCGAAGTGAAGACCGGAGAAAACAAGAGCAATCCGCGTAGCGCCCGGAGTCTCCGGGCGTTGCGCGTGGCCTTCTCTTCGTGCCCTTCGTGCCTTCGTGGTGATGCCCTCTTCCTACCGCCGACCGCATCACAAGACCACTTGCTTTCCGGATGACATCATGAACGAACTCGCCAAAGACATCGCGCGGAATCTGCTGAAGGACGATCCCGAGACCGAGGGGCGGATCGCCCGTGGCATCGAGGAGAACCGCAAGGGCAGCGGCGTCATCCACCTCGTCGGGGCGGACGGCAAACCCGTAGTCACGCTCCGCCATGTCCGCCACGAATTCCATTTCGGCTGCAACGCCTTCATGCTGGAGCAGTTCCAGGAGACGGAGAAGAACGCCCGCTATGAGGAAGCCTTCGCCGACACCTTCAACCTGGCGGTTGCTCCCTTCTACTGGGCCGACACCGAACCGGAGCGCGGCAAGCCCCGTTTCGACAAGGACAGCCCCTACATCTACCGCCGTCCCCCCACGGATCTGGTCCTCGCGTTCTGCGACAAGCACGGGATCACCCCAAAGGGACACCCGCTGTGCTGGCATTCGTTCGTGCCCGAATGGGCTCCCCTGGACAAGAAAGGCCTGGCTCGCGAAACCGAACGGCGCATCACGGAGATCGCCGCGCGCTACGGTCACCGGATCGGGATCTGGGATGTCTGCAACGAGGCCGTGGAGCACAACCCGTTCAGCGTGGAACACCGGGTCCCGGAACGGCATGTGGAGTTCGCCTTCGAAGTCGCAACCCGGACCATGCCGCGCAGCGCGGTCCTCACCTACAACGACTACGCCTGCTGGCAGAATCACGGCGAATACACCGCCATGTACATGCTCTGTCGGCATCTGAAGGGCCTGTCGCACCTCAATTTCGGGGCGATCGGCCTACAGTACCACCAGTTCACCCCCAACCCCGAACATATGCGCGGCGAAGCCAACGGCCGCCTGAATCCCCGCTACGTACTCGACCTGCTGGACCTCTACGGCAAGCTCGGCCTGCCAGTGAACATCTCCGAGATCACCATCACCGGACGCGCCGAGCTTGGCGACGGCTCGGCCTTCCAGAAGGAAGTGGTCGAAC
>QKCY01000275.1 GCA_003245525.1 Victivallales bacterium
CCATCGACATCATCATCATGCGGGATATGAGCAAGACCCGCGCCGATGTCCTGCAACTCCACGAACGGGCCTGCGCCGCGGGGGTCAGCCTGCATGGCTCCCTGACCACCTGCGACACCAACCTGACTTCGCCCAAGTCACCGAAGGTGGCGGCGGACGACGATCTGGTGGTGGCCATGGCACAGGGCAACCGACTCTTCTGGACCGAAGGCGGCAATGCCGAGAGCGTGCCCGATTGGCAGGCGCGGATGAAACGGATCAACCAGCGCCTATTTGGATAGGGACCTCCGCCCAGAGGACGGGCTATCGGTTCGCCCTCCAAGGAGGGCAGGACTCCTGTGTTCCCAGCCCAAGGTGGGAGCCGCTTCCATGCGGCGACCCGCTCCGGCCAGGCGACGGCAGGAACCGGCTGCTAAACGCTCCGTCGCCGCGCGGAGGCGGCTCCCACTTTGGGGAGTCGGCATGTGGGCAGGGCTTCGGGAAGAGAGCAAACAGACCAGCGACACGACCCCATTCGGGAGCGGCCTAGCCAACCCTTGGGCCCCGCCAAAGGACGGGGCTCTCTTCTTGCGTTAGCCCCTTTCTACTTGCCCATCGCCTTGAGGGCTTGGTAGGCGCGGGTGACGACCTCGAAACCGAGGCCCTGCGGGGCGCATTCCTCGACGATGTACCACTCGGTGGGATGGATCGTCTCGCAGAGCTTCAGGAACTCGGCAACCGGGGCCTCGCCGGTGCCAATGGCACCCTCCACGGGGGCATTGCGGTCCTTCACGTGGACGGTGCGGGCGCGACCGGCGAACTCGTGCATGGCGGCAATAGGGTTGCCGCCGCCGGAGAGGTAGTTGCCGACGTCCATCTGCATCACCACCTCGGGATTGGTCTGCCGGAACAGGCGGAACCAGGCAGGAATGCCCTCGATCTCGGCGGCATCGAAGCCGTGGGCATGGTAACCGGTGAACATGCCCAATGGCGCCAGTTTGGCCGCGGCGTCATTCAGGATGCCGGCCAGTTCGGCGATGCCTTCCACGCTCTTGGTGCGCGGGCCATCGGCCGCCACGATGAGGAAGCGGTTGCCGAGAATCTGGTTCAGTTCCACGGTGCGGGCAAAGTTGTCGCCCAGCAGCGCGCCAGTGGCAATGTGCATGCCGCAGCATTTCAGACCGCAGTCATCGAGCATGGCGCGGACCGCCTTGGCCTCATGCCCCAACCAGGCCACCGCATCGCCCTGGTAGCCATAGGGCTCCACGCCGACATAGCCGATGTCCGCCACGGCCTTGAGAGTCGCGGCCAGATCCTTGCTGCATTCGCCGCGGACGGAATAGAGCTGGAGACCCAGTGCAGGAGTGCCCATTGTGCGTTTCTCCAAGTCGGTTCGGACTCATCCTTGCCGTCCCGCCGGGTTCCCGGTCGGGAGTGCGTTCCTACAGTGTAGCGGGTCGACCGCCACGCGGCAACTGTGATTGACAGGACTCCGCCGTTCGCTATTCTATAGTTGCCTCATTCAGAATTCGCAGGAGGATCCTATGGAACGGACGCTGGTTGCCTTCATCGCCTTATGCTCGGCCCTGTTCCCCCTTGGTGCCGAAGAGAGCGAATTCGACAGGCTCGAGCATCAGACGCTTGCGCTGATGGGAGCCGGACAGTGGGAGGAAGCTGGCCAGATGGCGCAGCAGGCCGGGGCATTGGCCGAGGCAACCTACGGTAAGGATGACTCCCGTCTCGTCCGCCCTCTGCTCTGTCTGGCCAGAAGCTACTTCGAGCAACGCCAATATGACCGGGCGGAGAGAGCGGGGCAACGAGCGTTGGCTATTGCGGAGAGGAGCCCAAAGGCGAGCAGCACGACGACCGTTATGGTCCTGGTCTACCGGGGAAGACTGCACCGATGGCACGACGAATACGGCAAAGCCGAGGAGGAGCTGCGCCAGGCATTCGATCTCCTGCAGGCCCAGCCGTCACCAGACGACCGTTGGGCAATCCGGGTCCGCCTTGATCTTGCCACGGCGCTTCGCGAGATAGGCAAGTTCCACGAGCCGAAAGCGCTGATCGGCAGGGCGCTGGAGGTTGCCGAACGGGCTTTTGGCCCGAGCAGCGGCCAAGCGGCAGAGGCCTTGACGGCTCTGGGGCTGCTGGAAATGGCCCAGCGCAATCCGGACCTGGCCGAGCCATCGCTCCGGCGCGCCCTGGCCATCCGGGAGGCGGCCTCTTCGGCGAGCTCCCCCTCCCCCCCTGTAGCCAATGTCCTAGAGACTCTCGGAGGATGCTGTGCCCAACAGAACCGGCTCGAAGAGGCCGAGGTGCTCTGTCGCCGTGCTCTGGCCATCCGGGAGGAGTCTCTGGGAACCGCCCATGTTGTCACCGTGCGGACCATCTGCGAACTCGGCAGCATCTGTAGCATGCAGGGCAAGCACGAGGAGGCCGAACAGCTCTACCGTCAAGGCTTGGTAATCTGCGAGAAGTCCTTCCCGGATTCCGAGCCGATGGCCGACTGCCTGGGACGACTTGGCGAGGCGCTGTATACCCAGAGAAGGTACGAGGAAGCCGCCAGCCTGTTCGAGCGAGGGCGCACCCTCTGCGAGAACCAGCCTTCCTGCACACCGATGCTGCCGTACTTCCTGCGCTATCTGGGAGGGACATATGCTTGGCTCCCGGACCGTCGTGGGGAAGCGGAGACCCCGTTGCGCCGAGCGATCCAGCTCTACGGGAACACGGAGCCACCGCAACCCCTCGAGGTGGCACGCACAAAGTGCGTTCTCGCCCGGCTGTATACGACCCTGCACCAAGACGACAGATCGCTACCCCTCTACGAAGAGGCGGTTCCGGCGCTGGAAGAGGGGCTTGGCTCCGGCCCCTGGGAAGTGATCTCGGCTGGCCAGAGCCTTGCCGACCTCCATCACCGTGCGGGACGGCACCGGGAAGCGCGCGAACTGGAGAAGCGCTTCGGCGTGTCCCCGCAGACCCAGCAGCACCGGCAACAGGCCAGGATCTGGACGGCCGTTGCCAGTGGCCTGCTGCTGCTCCTGGGGATTGGCGGCTACCTGGCCAGACGGCGGCAGCGACAACCCGCCTTTTCCCTGCCAGTCGCGAGTTGAGGCGGTCCGTTCAGGGCACCGTATTGGCAGCGAGCAAGCGGTCCAAGGTCTCGTTCAGGGAGACGTTGCGGAAATCCCAGAGCAGGATCGGCCCGGTTTCCAGCTTGACGACGGGGGCGTACTCCAAGTGGACCGTGACCCCGTAGGACTCCAGGGACAGTTGGGCCTTGGCCTGCCCCGCCCCGGCGAAACGGAT
>QKCY01000494.1 GCA_003245525.1 Victivallales bacterium
CATTCCATCATTCCATCATTCCATCATTCCATCATTCCATCATTCCATCATTCCATCATTCCATCATTCCATCATTCCATCATTCCATCATTCCATCATTCCATCACTCCAATCCTCTACGCTCCGACAATCCGGGGCATGGGGCGGGGAGCCTTGGCCATTTCGCCGTAGAGGAACTGGAGGAGCAGGCGGCTCTTCAGCGCCTGGCAATCGGGGACATCCCAGAGATTCTGCAGTTCGCCGGGGTCCTCCTGCAGGTCGTAGAGTTCGCCGTACTCGCGGTTGTAGTGGACCGTGATCTTGTAGCGCGCGTCGATGTAGGTGCGCAGGTTGAGGGTGGTGGGCTGGTGCTGGTTCTCGACGATCACATGGTTGCGGATCGTGGGCTCTTCGCCAAACCAGACCGGCTTCTCGTCCACGCCCGCCATGGTCCGGGGCACCGGCAGACCGGCGACGCTGAGGAAGCTCTGCGCCAGGTCCACGGTGGACTGGAGGGAATCGGAGATCCGGCCCTCGGGCACGGTGCCGGGCATGCTCACCAGCAAGGGCACGCGGAGCAGGTCCTCGTAGTGGTGGATGGCCTTCATGGTCAGGCCGTGGTGACCCAGGAAGTCGCCGTGGTCGCTGGTGAAGCAGACGAGGGTGCTCTCGGCCAGTCCCAGGGCGTCGAGTTGGTCGATGATCTTCCCCACGTAGGTGTCGAGCATGGTCATCATGCCGTACATGGTGGCGATGTGCTTGGCCTTCACCTCGCGGGAACGGAGATGGCTGCCCGCGCCGTGAATGCCATTGCCCTCGGGCTCCTGGAAGGCGCTGAAGTCCGGCTTCTGCTGCTGGGAGAGCGCAAAGTACGGGGGTTTGTCCTCGAACTCCCCTTCCGCATGCTCGGGCACGGTCACCTTGGCCGGATCGTACATGCTGGCGTAGGGCTCGGGGACCATGTACTGGGGATGGGGATCGAAGAAGCTGGCCCAGAGGAAGAAGTTGTCGCCCGCATCGGCGTACTCCTTCATCAGGGCATTGGTGCGCTCGGCGATCCAGGCGTTGTAGTGGATCTCCTCGGGAATCTCCCAGGCCTGCCCCGGCTGCCGGTGGGCGTGAGGCGAATCGGCCAGGGGATCGCCTTCGGCGAACGCCTTGCCGTTGGGCAGGAAGTAGTCGCGCCAGTTCGCATACCCCTTGTCGATCATCCACAGGGCATAGTGCTGCCCCACGTGGCCCTCGTCCGTATGGTTCCGAGCCAGTTCCGCCCGCTCGAAGCCGTAGAAGGGACCAGTGAAGCTGCGCCAGAAATCCAAGTCGTGCAGCTTGGGATACGCCTCGATCGAGGGATACTCCTCGGTGGACTTGAGCGGCTGGAAATGGGCCTTGCCGACCAAAGCCGTGCGGTAGCCGCCCGCCTGGAAGTACTCGCCGACCGTGGGCACATTCTCCATGAGCTTGGTGCCCAGGCTATAGGCTCCGTGCTGGCTGGGATAGAGCCCGGTAATCCAGCTCGCCCGCGTGGGCGTACAGGTGGGGTTGACCGTATAGGCCCGGTGGAAGGCCATGCCGCGCGCCGCCAACCGATCAAGATTCGGCGTCTTCACCTCGGGGTTGAGATAGCCGAGGGTGAACCAGTGCTGCTGGTCGCTGGTGATGAAGAGGATGTTCTTGCGGTCGCTCATGGTATCTCCTGACGGGTGGGCGGGGGAACGCTATATGTATAGCACCTTCCGCCCATTGCTCCAGTGGCCGTCTGCGCCCCCCCGGAAAAGGGTGCGGGCCCTCCGGCCGAAGCCGGAGGACCCGCGGGAGCAGGAGAGGAGGAAAGAAGGGAAAACAATCAGCGGTCCGGATAGGGAATCGCTTCCACTTCCAGGGAGCCGTTCAGCCAGGTGATGTACCAGGGTGCCTCTTCCTGGTCGCAGCGGCAGCAGAACTCGCGGAGACCGAGCGACTGCACGTGGCCGTCCACATAGACGCAGTTCATTCGGTCGCCGTGGCGGTTGGGGCCTTCCATGCGGCTGTCCCAATCCAGGTCGAGCTCTTCCATGAGCCCGGCCCAGTTATTGTCGCCGGGACGGACCGACTGGTCGCCGGAGTCGAAGACCAGATAGGTTTCGCTGGGCTTGCGCACCTGACGGTGCTTCTTGCCTTCCAGACCGTCGTAGTTCCAACCGTAGTTTCCGTCATAGCTGTGGAACCCGGCATCGGTGGCAACGGGCGCCAGGTCGGGGCTGGCGGGACAGTCGAGCGGACCCGTGTCGCCCAGATAGGGATGGATGTAGGCGGTCCAGTTGTAGCCCGCGTAGTGGTAGGTGGTGTCACCATCGATGTAGGCCGGATAGTTGTTGCCGAAATCGTTGGCGTACATCCGGAAGGCCAGGCCGACCTGCCGCAGGTTCCCCTGGCAGTTGGCGGAGAGGGCGCGGTCGCGGGCCGCCGCCAGGGCGGGCAGCAGCATCGAGGCGAGGATGGCGATAATCGCCACGACCACGAGCAACTCGATCAAGGTGAAACGACGGCTCTTCATATCGGCAATTCCTTTTGCTCAGGCATTCGGGGATCGGTGGGCCAAGTGGCCGTTCTGATATTCCCTAGTTTGCCCTGCGGGAATTGCGCGCGAGTGAGCCGTCGATTCGTCTTGAGTTAAACTGTCGGGTCAGCCGATGACCACGGCGGGTGGGTTCACGTAGTCGTGGAACCGGCCCGCCACGTCGGCAGCCACCGTGGTGCCCGCATGGAAAAGTACCCGGTAGCGGAAGGTCATCGTCTGGCCTGCAGGCAAGACGTGGGAGCCGTCCGCCTGCTTGTCGTTCAGGAAATGGGAAAGGCCGAAGGGATTGGCCGTCATCAGCCCGTAGTTGCGCACGTGCCAGTAGGTGGGATAGCGGAAGTTCTGGGGATGGTCGAGGATGGCGATGCCGACGGTGTCGCCCGCGACGGGACCGTAGTAGTCGCACCAATGGGCGCGCTTGCCCCAGGTCTCCGCCTCGTTGGTGCCGCCGTAGGAGTTGACGATGGTCCCGGCCCCGCTGGCGTCCATGCTGGTGGCCACGCGGATCGAGCAGATGCCGCCCTCCTTGGTGTCGCCGAAGCGGATGTCGCCGTTGACGGCCTTGAAGACCACCTTCAGGTCCACGGCCCGGCAGGAGGACGGCAGGTTGTGGATCACGATCTCCCGCTCCTCCTCCAGTTGCTTCTCGCCGCTCTCGGAGACCCAGTCCAGGGCGCAGGCCAGCCGCCCGTAGGCGGGGCCGGAGACGGCGGGGGCCAGTTCGCGGACGAGCTGCCGGGCATGGCCCTTGGCGTTCTCGCTCCAGTTGTCCGCGCCGTTGATATCGCCCCAGGCAACCCAGAAGCTCTTGTGGTGGGGATGGTCCTGGCTCTCGCCGGGCACACCCGCAACCACGGGATAGGCCCGGGTCAGGGGCTCGCCGTAGGGACCGATCACCGGATGCAGGAAGGGCCGCGCCCAGGACTCGGCATAGTGGAACGCACTGAAGGGCTTGCCCCCGATGCGGATCTCGATCTGCCCCGGGTGCGACGCCAGCATCTCTACCCCGGGAATGGCGACCGGAGTGCCGTGGTCGAGCACGAACACGGCCTGCTGCTTGGCGGCGAGACCGTCCACCACCCAGCTCAGTTTCAGTTGGTCGCCACAGACCTCGGCCTGGCAGGGAACCGGCACGGTCTTGCCTTCGGGGACCAGGACCAGTTGCGCGGGATTCAGCCCTTCGGCGGGCACGGTGACCGAAACGGGACACTGGTGGCGGGCGTGTTCGCCCGCTTTCACGGTCAGTCGGATAGCCATTGTTCGTTCTCCGTTGGCTCAGGTCCGGAAACACCCCGCAATCTACCGCCTCGCCTGGCGATTGGAAGGGCTTTTCATCTCTCGGGAACAACGTATAATCAGGGTGGCGGCAGGAGGAAACAGCCCGACCACTTGGGGTACCGCATGAGACAATGGGTTCTTCGCCTCCCTGCCCTTGGTCTATTGTTCGGCTCGCTCGCCCTGGCCGATCTCCGTACGGAACTGGTCCAGACCACGACGACGGTCAAGGTGGAGGCACCGGTGTTGCAGGCGGGGCCGTGCGAGCGATTCGCCCGGCTGGAGTTTCGGTGTCCACTGGTCGTGGGCTATGCGAACCCCTTCGACCCGGACGACATCCAGGTGGATGGTCTACTGCGTCTGCCGGACGGGCAGCAGGTCGTCGTGCCCGCCTTCTACTACCAGGGCTGGGAACCGGAAAACGACCGGACCCAGATGATGCTCTCGGTGCGCTACCGCCGCCTCCCCCAGGAGGATGGTTGGCGGCTGCGTCTGGCCCCGCCGCAAGCGGGCGAGTACCGCTTGCAGATTGTCGTGCGGCAACACGGCCGGAGAACGGGCGAGGGTCCCGAGACCACGTTCCAAGTGACAGATTCTAGCCGTCCTGGCTTCATCGAGGTGGCACCGGGGAACCGGACCCAGTTCGCGGACTCGGGCAGCGGCCAGCTCTTCGCCGGTTTCGGGGCCAACGTGGCCTGGACCCGAGCCAAGGACCCCGGCGATCCCCTGCCCTGCTATGAATACTACTTCGGCAAGGCCGAGGGCAAGATGAACGCGACCCGCGTCTGGCTCTGCCATTGGGCCTGGTTGGAATGGACCCGCGCGGTGGACGCCCCCGGCACCAACTGGGACGGCTACGCGGGCATCGGCTACTACAATCCCATGATCGCCATCGCCCTGGACCGCGTGTTCCGCCTCGCCGACGAGAATGGCCTGCGGGTGATGCTCGTCACCGAGGACAACAACGAGCACTGGGGAGAGGATCGAGCCGACGAATGGTCCGCCAATCCCTACAACCGCAAGAACGGCGGTCCCTGCGCCAGTCCCGGCGAGGTGTTCACCTCGCCCGAAGCGCGGGACTGGTACCGCAAACGGCTGCGCTACATCGTGGCCCGGTGGGGGGCGGAGACCGCGCTCTGGGCCATCGATTCGTGGAACGACTGTAGCGATCCACAACCGGCCCAACTCGACTGGCTGCGGGAAATGCGCGACGATGTCCACGACCTCACCCGTGGCTGGCGACCGCTCATCTACGGCAGCAACTTCGCCCGCGCCGCCAACGCGGAGATGGACTATGCCCAGGCCAGCAACGAACCGCGCGCCGACCGTCCGAACGTGACCCAGGAATGCCACTACTCCGAACAGCCCGAGTGGTTCATTCCCGTGCTGCGCGAACAACTCTGGCAGGGGCTGGCACTGGGGCGGGCCGTCACCATGGTCTGGCCCCACGTCCTGGTGGACAAGACCAATGCCTGGGACACCTTCCGCGCCCCCATGGAATTCGCCCGGACTCTGCCCCTGCTGGCCGGAACCTGGCATCCCCTCCAGGTCCGAACCGAGCATGCCCAGGCCGACGCCGAACCGCCCTACCGCTCCATCATCGAGCTGGCCGCCTATGGCGATGTCCCGTCCTGGGGCCAGCCAGCCACGGCGAACCGCTTCGAGGTGCGGGCCGCAGGCGGCAACCAATGGTTGGCGGGATTCTGTCCGAACCTCTACGGCAGGAACCGCGCCGCCTGGCGGAACCCGCCCACCTTCGCCTGCACCCTCCCCGCGCCCGGCGCACTCATCGCGGACATCGACGAGATCGGCGGCGGCACCCAGATCCTGAGTGCGACCGTGGACGGCGAGACTGCGGTCACGGTTTCCCTGCCCGGCGGTCGCCGCTATCCCCGCCCGGAGGAACGTTGGACACGCATTCCCCTCCCGGCAGGAGACCACACTGTCCTGCTGGACAATGCGGGGGACGACTGGTTACGCCTGCGCAAGCTCTACCTGGCCTGGGACAACCCCAGTGCCGACGGCTTGGTGCAGGCCACTGGCCGCACCAACGGCGAGGTCGGCTTCCTCTACGTCCGCAACCTCACCCACTCCCGCGTGGCCCGGGAGGTCCTGCGGCGGCGACCGCTCGGGCTGTTCGGCGTGGAACTGTCGCTACCGGGTCTGCCAGTGGGGACGCACTATCGGGTCCGGGTAATCGACCCTGGCACCGGCACTCTGGTACGGGAGCTTGCGGCGACCGCTGGCGAGCATGGCCTGACGGTGCCGCTCGACCGGTTGGAAAGCGACATCGTGCTCCGGTTCGAGCGGCAGCCCTAGTTGCCCTAGTGGTCGCAGGCGTTCGCGCCCGTTGCCAGGGTCCCCGCGAGGTAAGCCTTGACTACGGTCTCGGGGGTGGCGCTGCTGGCCCCGGTAACCACCTCGATGCCGTTGGCGGCAAAGATCTGCTGGGCGCGCATCCCCATGCCGCCCGCGATAACGAGGTTCGTCTCCTTTTCCGCCAGCCAGCGGGGCAGAAGGCCCGGTTCGTGGGGCGGCGGCGTCAGCATGGTCGTCCCGGCGATGGTTTTGCTGGTGTCGTCGACCTCCACCAGCGCGAACTGCTCGCAGTGGCCGAAATGCATGCACAGTTGGCCTTCGGCGCAGGGAATCGCGATCTTCATCTCAGAGTTCCTTTTGCAGTGTGTGCCAGATGGCACGGATATCGTTTCCGGCCGGAGAGTCCGGGCACAGGACTACCGGTCGTCCTTCGTATTGGCTAGCCGTGACGGCAGAATCGTAGCGGATGTCTCCCGCCCATCTCGCGCCGAGGCTCTCCGCCTCCGCACGGATGCCCGCCGCTCCCTCGGGATAGAGGTCGGCCCGGTTGACGGAGAACCAGGCGGGAACCCGGAAGTGACGCAGCAGTTCCAGCGCCCGGCGCAGGTCGTGCTGACCGCTCGGACTGGGCTCGGTGACGACGAGGGCGAGGTCCGCCCCACCCACGGTCGCGATCACCGGGCAACCAATGCCGGGGGGACCATCCACCAGAATCAGCTCCTTCCCTTCCCGTTCCGCCAGTTCCCGCGCTTCCTTGCGCACCAGCGACACGAGTTTCCCGGAATTGGGCCGACCCGGCTGCAGGCGGGCATGGACCATCGGTCCATAGGCCGTGGCCGAGCAGTACCACTCGCCACAGGTGGCGTCGGCCAGACTCAAGGCCTGGACTGGACACTGGTCCACGCACAGACCACAGCCCTCGCAATGCAGTTCGGAGATGACGGGCCGACTATCCGCCATTCGGATGCCCTCGAACCGGCAGAGCTCGGCACACCGACCGCACCCGGTGCAGCGGGAGGCATCCAGTGCCGCCCGGAATCCGGCCACGAACGGCGTCCGTTGCTGTATCTCGGGCCGGAGCAACAGGTGCAAGTCCGGCGCGTCCACATCCCCGTCCGCCAGTACAACTGACTCGGCTAGGGCCGCGAGACTGGCCAGGACGGTGGTCTTGCCGCAGCCTCCTTTGCCACTGATGGCCACCAGTTCCTTCATGCCGCCTCTCCCAGCAATCGCGCCAGGAGATCGCGCATCGCCGCACCGAAGCCGGGGACCTCACGGTAGGGGGTTCCCCCCCGCGCCGCGCATTCGGCCACCCGACGATCCTCCGGCAGACAACCGGCCAGCGGCAGGTCCCGTTCGGCCAGGAACGCCTGCGCATCGGCCGCGGTTCCCCGGCAACGGTTCAGCACCACCGATACCGGTAGACCGAGCAGCCGAACCGCCTCGCTGGCCAAGGCCAGATCGTGCAGACCAAAGGGGGTGGCTTCGGCCACCAGCAGCACATGATCCGCTCCCCCCGTCGCGGCCAGCAGAGAGCAGGACGTACCGGGTGGTCCGTCCAGAATCGTGACCTCGGTGCCCGCTTCCCGCTGGCGCACCTGTCGGATCAGCGGGGAGGCCATGGCTTCGCCGACGTCCAGCAACCCATCCACGAGGGTGATGGATTCCGCCTCGGCCTGGCGCACCAGGCCAATCCGTCGCGGCACTTCACGGATCGCTCCCTGCGGACAGGCATACAGACAGGCCCCGCAGGCATGGCAGAGTTGGGGAAATACCAGCACCTGCTTGCGCACCACGGCCAGCGAATGAAACCGGCAAGCCTGCGCGCAAGCCCCGCACCCGTCACAGCAGGCGGTATCCACTTCTGGCACCGGTGCCGTGGCGGGTTCCGTAGCCGTTAGGGAGACCCCCAATTGCACATGGCAGTTGGGTTCCTCCACATCGCAGTCGAGCAAGCGCACAGACTGGCCACGGTCGGCCAGCGCCAAGGCCAAACCGACCGCGACCGTGGTCTTGCCCGCTCCGCCTTTGCCGGAAGCGACGGCAAACGTCCGTTTCACACCCAGTGGCCCTCCACGTCGGCATCCTCGCAGGGCTCCCACTCGCCCGAGCGGAACCGCTCCAAAGCTTCGGCCACCGTGCCTTGGGCATCCAGATAGACCGCGATGCCCGCCGCCGCCAGGACACGGAACGCCTTGGGACCGCAGTGCCCGGTCAGCACCGCCTCGGCCCCCGTCGCCGCCACATTCTGGGCAGCCTGGATGCCCGCGCCCTGGGCGGCACGCAGATTCTGGCTGTTCGCGATGTACTCGCTAGCCCCGGAATCCAGGTCCACCACCAGAAACCCCGCCGTCCGCCCGAATCGGCGGTCGATGGCGGCAGCAAGCGTGTCGCCAGTGGTACTGACCGCAATTCTCATCGTCCGCCCCGCCCGTGGCCCCGGCCTTGGCTGAACCCGGCCCCGCGGCCAGAGCCGCGACCGAACGCCTGTCCACGACCTGCGGGACGACCAAACGGGGGCTGGGGCTTCTGCTTGGGTTGAGTGGGCTCTGCAGGCTGCTCCTGGGACTTGCCCCCCGCTTCGGGCTGATCGGGGGAGTTGCTCGCCTGTCCGGCCCCACAGGGACCCCGGCGACGACCACTGCCAGGTCCTTGCCCGGCAGGTCCTGTTCCATCACCACGTGGCATTATTCTGCCTCCTGTTCATTGGTCGGCGGGGGACCCGGTTCCGCCTCGGCCCAACGACCGCAACGGCCATGTCCCCGGCCCGGACAACCATGCCCGAACCCGCCCGTTACCGGGCCGCCTTCCACCCGTATTGCCTTTTCCTGGAGCAAGGCTTCCGCGATCTTGCGGTGCGCCTCCTTCAGGATATTACCCACGGTCTGCCGCGACACCCCCATCCGTTCGGCCACGTCGGCCTGGTACAGGCCCTCGAAATCCGCGAGCCGCAACGCCTCCAGTTCATCGTGACCCAGAGTCACGATCTCCAGCATCCGCAAGGGAATACCCGGTGGCTTCAGGAAGCGGTCTTCGCCGACTCCGGCGATCCGGCGCAGTTTGCAGGGGCGAGGCATGCTAGATCATCCACAATTATTAGCATATGCCAACAACTATGCCACAACGCCCTCTCCCTGTCAACTCCTTTTCCCCTCTTCCTTCGCGCCTTCGCGCCTTCGCGGGAGCCTTCTTAAGCGGCCGGATGTACCGGATGCTCCAGATGGGGCAGGAGAGCCACCGCCCCAACGCTCAGCAGACCAGCCAGAGCGCCGGTCAGGAAGGCCCACTGGTACCCCAACGTCACCCAGAGCACGCCGCCGAGCAGCGGCATGCTCACCGCCGCAACGTGGTTCATGGCGACGCCCATGCTCAGGGTGCCCGTGCGCTCTGCGGGGGGAACCAGCTTGTTCACGTAGGTATTGAGGGCCATGCCAAAGACAAAGAAAGCATTGTCCACCACGAACAGCACCTGCAGGGCCCGCTTGTCCTGGATCAGGGCATAGCCCACGAAGAACAGGATCAGGCAGCCGTAGTAGAAGAACAACACCGGCCGCTCGCCAATCCGGTCGATCAGTTTCCCCACCCGCGACGAGGTGAAGACGCCGATGAGCTGGACCATGATCATGAGCAGGAGCATGGTCGACAGGCCCACCTGATGCCGTTCCACCAGCAGGAAACCCGCGAAACAGACGAAGATCTGTTTCCGCCAACCTTCCAGAAAGCAGAGCAAGTAGTAGCGCCAGTAGCTTCGGCGGAAAACCAACCGCGGCCGTTCGGTGTCGATGGCACGCGGAATCCGGAGACACGCCAACGCTCCCAGCAGGGCAACTCCCAAGGCAACCACATACATCGGCCGCATGGGCACGCCCAGCCAGGAAAGCAGGAGCCCCGTGCCCAGCCCCGAACCGAAGCCGATGGCCCCGGCCGCCCCCACCTGCCCCATCCGGTGGCCGGTCTTCCCGGGTTCGGCAAAGGCCATCACCATGGACTGCGGCAGCGGCATCCAGACATGCAGCCCCTGGCTCCAGACGAGGCTCATCGCCGCCACCCACCAGAAACTGGGCGCAAATGCGTAGCCGCCCAGGCCCATGGCAACCAACACCAACATGAGGGCCCCGACCATGGGCTCGCAGATCCCGGCCAACAGCGCCAGGACAATCAGCGCCCAGATTCCGCAACTCTCGCGCAGGGCCTCCAGCAGCCCCATCTGGAACCCGTCGAACTTCAGCTCTTCTTTCAGGAAGTTCGCGTTGAGCCCCATCTGCACGGCCAGGGCAAAGCCCACCGCGCCGACGGCCAGAGAGAGGAACAGAAGCCCCCGCCGACGTTCATCTGGAGAGAAGGAACCGGAACCTTGATCACTATTCGCATGCATGTGGCAAACCCGTATCTGGCAGGCAGCAAAAGGCGGAATGTAGCCTGTCGGGGTCGGGCCGCCAGCCGCGACCGGGCAACGGGCGATTGCGCGACTGCTCTGGACCCGCTACACTTCACCAATGGCCTCTGCCGAAAGGAACCGAACGTGCTGTTGCATCCCCTTCGTCTTGCCGCAGTCCTGCTTGGACTTGCCGTCTTCTCGCTCCGCGCCCAGGACACCAATGTCCTGCCGAATCCCGGCTTCGAAGAGGAGACCGCCGCTTGGCAGGTCGGCGAAGGGGACTCCCTGGTGACAGCCGACGCCGCCCGGACCGGCAAGTTCGGCTTGCGGATCAGCAACGACCGGACCAAGGCCAGAGGCTGCAACGCGAGCAGCGCCACCTTCGTGGTCAAAGCCGGCCAGGAGATCACTCTCACCTTCTGGGCTCGGTCCGATTCGACCGGAGCCGGCGTGTACCTGATGTACGTCTCGGACAAGGGGCGCATGGTCAACGACCCGGGTACCAAGGGCGGCCTTCCCATGACGGGCTTGAAATACGACGACAAGGAATGGCACGAGTACACCGTCAAGGCCACGGTTCCTGCCATCGCCTACGGGGTCAGAATCTGGGCGCATACCTTCTCCTCGGCGCAATGCGTGGTCGATCTCGACGATTTCCAGATCACCGGCCTGCCCCAGGACACCGAGGTCATCCTGCCCAAGCCCTATGTCGCCCCGGCGAAGCCCAAACCCATCGATTTCGCCAACCTGCCGCAGCGCCAGACGCCGCCTGCCATCATCATCAAGCTCGACGATCTGGACATGCGCGGCAAGCGGGAGCATCCCCGCTGGGACAAGGTCGTGGACTACCTCGACAGCCGCCAGGTCAAGGGCACCATGGGCATGCTTGGCTCCAGCCTTGCCGACGCCAGCCCCGAGTACATCCAGTGGATCAAGGCCCGGCACGACTCCGGCAACTGGGAGATCTGGTTCCACGGCTGGGACCACAAGACCCACACCGAGGCGGACGGCAAGACCTACAACGAGTTCAACCACCGCTCCTTCGCGGAACAGAAGAAGCGGCTGGACGACACCCAGGCACTCTGCCTGGAGAAACTCGGCTTCCCCCTCACCTGCTTCGGCCCGCCCGGCGGCGTGGGCAACGGCAGCCAGAGCGTGGAGACGCACCAGGTGATGATCGCCGATCCCCACATGGTCGCCTGGCTCTATCCCCAGCCCCTCGACGGCATCGGCAAACAGACCGTCCAGCAAGGCAAGGTCACCATCCTCGACCGAGTCTGGGGAACGAACCTGGAAGGCAGTGTCGGAGCACCGGATTTCGAGGCCTTCGTCCGCGGCTACATCAAGAATCTGGACCGCCCCTACTTCGTCCTCCAGGGACATCCGGTGATGTGGGACGACTACCGCTTCGCGCAGTTCACCAAGATCATCGACTTCCTGGTCGTGCAGAAGGCCGAGTTCGTCCTCCCCACCGGGTACGCGGCAACCCTGAAGGCCCAGTAGTACCCGAGCGGGCGGGATTGCACGATCCGGCGGTGCGGTTGCATTCTCCGCCAGGAGGCAGGCAAAAACGGCGGAAGCCGGTGCAGGAGTTGCCATTCGCGCTATCTTCGGGCAAGACTGATCGCCAGGAGAACGTCCATGAACCGTCCGCTTATCCCCCTCTTCGCCCTCTGGTTCGGTACCTTGTCGCTGTTGGGTGCCCCCCTCCATCGGGACGGGCATACCTCGACGAGACCACCGGCACGTGGAATGTGTTGGACCGCCGTTGCGGCCAACTCTGGCGGCAGGCAACGGAACCGGAACAGAAGCAGTACCTTGTCCCGGTCCGGCAACTCTCGGCCGCGCCCGTTCTCGACGGCAAGCTGGACGAGTGGCCGACCGGCGGTCTGCAGCTTGACGGCAAGCTTGCTGGCCCCAAGTCGGTCACCGACGGCGATCAGGATTGCAGTGCCCGTATCCAGCTCGGCTGGGACCAAACGGGCTGGTGGCTGGCGGCGGACGTGACCGACGACCGGCTGGTCGGCCCCGCTCCCGGCGAGGACCTCTGGACCGTGGATTCGGTGGAACTGTGGCTCGGCCAGGAGCACTGGGGCTTCGCCCCGAACGGGGAGAAGGTCGAAATCGCCTGCTGGTCGAACCCCGCCATGGCGGCGGGTTGCCGGGCTGCCAGCCAAGCCACCGCCACCGGTTGGCGGCTGGAGGCCTTTGTGCCCTGGTCGAGCATTATCGCC
>QKCY01000094.1 GCA_003245525.1 Victivallales bacterium
CAGGCACTGATCCGCCTCGCTGGCGACCGTCGCGTAGTCTTCGGCCTTGTAGAGGTAGGTGATGCGCGCGACAGCGATGCGCCCAGGGTCTTCCGGGCTGGGCTTGCCCGTAAGGACGCCCTGCAAGAGGGAAGCGGCTTCGGCAGGATGCCCGTAGTCAGCCATCCGTTCGCCGAGCCGGCAGGCAAACTCCCCGATCTGTTTGGCGTCGCCCCGCTCCCTGGCCAGACCCAACCCGGTTCGTAGACAGGCCAGTCCCGCCAGATAGTCCCGGTCCTCTACCATTCTGTCCGCCGCCCGGAGCAAGTAGGCCGATACCGGATCGCCGCCGGGAGTGGCAGGCGGTCCCGACAGATGGTATGCGGTCAGAGGACGCCCCGCATGCAGGGCGAAGGTCTCGCACTCCGCACGCCACGGAGCAGCCCGGAGCCAAGCCGGCAGACCTGCGGTTGCGGGCGCATCCCAGGAGTCCTCCGGCACTAGCAGCAGGGGGTATACCATGCAGCAGGTGGCGAGTCGCCGCCGGGTCACCGCAGCCAGCTCGGGCTGTTTCCCGAGCAGCTCTTCGGCATGGGCGAAAACCGCGTCCCGCATCCTAGACAGGGCCTCGACGGCTCCGGGCGGAGGCGGCAGTGCCCCCCCGCAACGGGGACAGATCCGCCAACTCTCCAGTCTCCGGGTCAGTTCGAGCGGGTCCACGACGCCATGTACCCGGCCGCTCTGGAGGGAACCGACCGAACCCATGAGATCGGCGGGAATGGCATCCGCGACCACCGCGTCCAGCCCCCGGCCGGCAAGCGCCCCGCCGGCGGCATCCATCGCCGCGCAAAGGCTGCCTTGCGCCTGCCGGAAAGGCTCCATCGAAAAGACGGCGGAAGGCATGCAGCTGCACGTCTCCAATTGCCCCCAAGAGATCGCTCCGAAAGCAATGGAAAGAAGGAGTACTATCGCGCGCCATGCGGCAGTGGAAAGAAGCTGTACGGGAACGGGATGAATCTTCCCGGCAAGCAGTTTCCCGCCGTGTCTCCAGATAGAGTCCGAATGGCCCAAACAGGGACGCATGAACGAGCTTCTCCGAAGTACTCAAAGTATTGTGGGCACCGAATAGAGCATGCAGAGACCGTTCCGCAACTAGACGAAAGGAGTATCTCAAGAGAAAACTGAAATGCGTACGCTCGACTCTTCTCGTGTCTGGCTTGGGCATGTCGCTTCCTCTTGGGGTTGCGGAGTCTCCATCGACTGATGTCGGCACCCTGATGCAGAACGCGGCTTCGGTCCCCGTGCCGGCTCCATGACCGGGGTTCAGCTGTCTGACTGGGCACCGCAGGTGTCCACTGTCGGTTACGTCCAGCGTGGAGGTCGACGAGATTGTCGTTCGCGAGCTGCGCCACCCGGTAGTGGTCGTGGACCAGGACTGCGGGGGGAACGCCTCGCGGACGGTCCGGAGGAAGACGCCTACTCCATCTCGGTGGTGCCCGCCTCGATCCGGCCCACGGAGGAGCTTCGCCCTGCGCGCGTCCCTCCCCAGGCTCTCCGCCGCCAGATCCCAGCTTGCGCGAATCCCTCGATGGGCCGAGGCGCGGGTGGCGACGGGCGGCACTCGCGAAGGATGGCGGGCGGGACACGGGAAAAACGGGGGCGGGCGGGACTTGCGCTCGGTCTCTGACCATACCATTGTTTGATTTGTGTTGTTCCGTAGCCGTAGACCAACCGAGCTTCCCTCCCTCCATGACCCATTCGCGTCCCATTCACGCCGCGTGCGCCCTGTTCCTGCTCGCCAGCCTAGTGGCAGCCATGGTGCGTGCTGGCGACGAGCCCTTGTCGGCCGATGCCACCAACGCCATTCTTGAGCGCCTTGCCGATGCTTGCGCCAAGGTGGAGACACTCCAGGTTGCCTTCCGTCAGGAGAAGCACCTGGCCGTCTTCCCGGAGCCCGTCACCACGGATGGGCGGTTGTACTTCCGCCGTCCTACGTCGATCCGCCTGGAGACGGCGCACCCGTTCCGTTCCGTCACCATCGTCAACGCGGCGGCGGTCGCCAAGTACGAGTGGCAAGGGGATGCCTGGCACCGTCTGAAGCTCGGCAACCCCATCGTGCTGCGGACCGTCCTTAGCCAGATGGCTGCCTGGCTGCGGGGCGATCTGCGGGGCGACGACGGCCAGATGGCGATCACCGCGCGGCAGGCTGGGGAGACCGCGGTCCTGTTCATCACTCCCGTCTCCGCCAAGCTGCGCGAAGTGATCGACCATCTGGAACTGACCCTGTCGCCCGACGGCACCCGGGTCGACACGGTCCGGATCGTCGAGTCGCCGGAGAACTTCACGGTCATGCGCTTCGCCGACGAAGAGCGGAACGCGGCTCTCGCCGAGCAGGCCTTTGCCACCGACCTTCCCCGTCCCGTACCAGCCCGGGGAGGGGAATGATCCGCCTGCCTGCCAGTCTGCTACCGGTCCTGACGCTGGCCGTCCTGACGGGTTGTGCGGGATTGCCCCGCGCGCCGCTCGGCGTTGCCGTCGCCGACCCGCCCCTGCAGCAGAGGCTGGTCGCTGCAGGCCATTGGATTACAGCCACGCCCGTCACCGTGGTCGAGCGCGGCATCCTCCTGGTGGGGGGCAAGGAGTATGTCCTTACCCTCTACGTGCGCGAGAACCGGGAGGGCGTCCGTCAGGTGGTGGGTTGCTCGGAACTGGGGGCGACCGTGTTCCACCTACAGGGGACCGCGGGACAGCCGGTCCGCGTGGTGCGCAACGTCTCCGGCCTGCCCGAGCGCCTGCTCCGCGACGGCCTCTGGCGCGATGCCGTGCTTGCCCTTCTGCTACCGGAACCCGCCCGGCCGTCGGTCTGGCGCCAGCCGGACGGCGACCTCGTTCTGGCGTTCCCGGACGGGGCGGGGTGCCTGGAATGGCTCTACTCCCCGGATGCGAGCGCCTGCCGAGGTGCAAGGTTCGTGGTCGGCAACCGCATTCACTGGCAAGCCGATGTGCTTGAGCCAGCACCGCCAGGGTCCCGGCTGCCGCGTCGCTGGCAGGTGCGCCATTTCCAGGGCATCCGGTACCAGATCGACCTTACCCTTGCCGCCGTGGGGACGCCTCAGCCATGAATATCCTGTTGGTCAATCCCCCCAATGTGGGCCGGTCCATTCCGGAGGAGGAGTACGGTCTCACGTCCATCAAGCGGATCTTCCGCGGCGAGCCGCTCGGGCTGGAGACTCTGGCCGGCAATCTCCTGGGGCACCGGGTCGAGATCCTTGATCTGAAGGTCGAGCCGCTCTCGTCCCTGGTTCCCCGCCTGCGGTCCCTGACGCCCGATATCGTGGGAATCACCGCCATGACCTGCGAGGCCAATGCCGCGCTGGCCATCGCGGCCACGGTCAAGTCCACTCTGCCCTCCGCGACCACCGTGATCGGCGGGGGCCACGCCAGCAACGATCCCGCGTACTTCAACCAGGAGCAGGTCGATTTCATCTGCGTGGGACTGGGCAAACTCGCCTTCCGGGAGTTGGTCGATGCGATCGAGCAGGGCCGGAAGGAGCCCGGCGTCCCCGGCATCGCCCAGGTCGTGCCCGGCGAGGCCCTGCGCTTCGAGCCGCGCGTTCCCACCCGGAGGGATCTGGTCGAGGAGTGCCCTCCCCGGTACGACCTCGTGGCCAAGTACCGTCCCGAATACGTGCTCAGCGCGGGTGCCGGCGGCGGGTTCCGGGTTGGGGCCGTGGTCAGTGCCTATGGCTGTCCCTACCAGTGTACCTTCTGCTCGATCGAGAACATGACCCATGGCCAGTATCTGCTGCACGAGCCGGAAATCGTCGCCCGCGACCTCCGCCTTCTCGGTGGCGACGTTCCGGTGGTACGCCTGGTGGACGCCAACTCCTTTGCCAAGAGCCGCGAATCGCGCCTCCTGGCCCGCCATCTCGCCGAGCAGGGCCTGCAGCGCCGCTTCATCGCCGATGTGCGGGCCGACACGGTGGTGCGTACCCCCTCCCTGCTGGCCGAATGGGCCGAGATCGGCCTCGGCTTCGTGGTGATCGGCTTCGAGTCCGTCGACGACCAGGAGCTCCGGAGCGTCAACAAGCAGAGCACCGTCGACACCTACCGTGAAGCCATCCGCATCCTCCATGAGCTCCGCATCAAGATCATCGGCGACTTCATCATCTCGCCCCAGTACACCCACGCGGAGTTCGACGCCCTCGAACGGTTCATCGAGCAGGAGGCGATCGACCTGCCGATCGTCACCGTGATGACGCCGCTGCCCGGGACCGTCCTGCACCGGCAGATGCGGGAGGAGATCCTGGTCCACGACCTCGACTACTACACCCTGACCAATGCCGTCACGCCGCTTCGCTTGCCTGCGGAGGGCTTCTACACGCGCTATGCGCGTCTCATGACAACCAACCATGCTCAGGCCAAACTCTAGTCTCTGGAGGGATAGGTTCCGTCCTATGGATGTTTTCGCTCTCGATGTCAGCAGCTTCCTCCCGAACGAGCCCCTCGGCAACGACCAGCTGGAGACCGTCCTCGGCCCGCTCGACGGGTCGTCGGCACGCATGCGCAAGCTGATCCTGCGGCAGAATGGCATTCGCCAGCGGCATTACGCCATCGATCCCGCGACGGGCGAGACCACCCACACCAACGCCCAACTGGCGGCGGAGGCGGTGCGGCGGCTGGCCCCCCGCGAGGGTTTCTCGGTGGCTGAGATCCCCTGTCTGGCGTGCGGCACCTCGGCCGCCGACCAGCTTCTCCCCGGCCATGCCTCGATGGTCCACGCCGAATTGGGGGGAGGAACCTGCGAGATCGTCTCGACCGGCGGCGTCTGCGTCTCCGGCATGACCGCCCTGAAATACGCCTACATGGCGGTCAAGTCCGGCCTCCACCCGAACGCGGTAGCGACCGGGTCGGAGAATGCGTCCAGCTTCCTGCGGCCCCAAGTCTGCAGCCGCAGCGAGGCCGGGGGCGAGCCCGAAGCGCCCGGACTGGACGCCGAGTTCCTCCGCTGGATGCTGTCGGACGGTGCCGGTGCCATGTACCTGTCCGCCACCGCACCGGCCGGCCGGCCGGCCCTGCGTATCGACGGCATCGAGATCGTCTCCTTCGCCCATATCCTGGAAACCTGCATGTACGCCGGCGCCGTCAAGAACCCCGACGGCTCGATCACGGGCTGGCGCGAGCTGACCCCGCAGCAACTCCACGCGCAGGCGGCCCTCCCCATCAAGCAGGACATGAAACTGCTCAACCGGGAAGTCGTCACGGCATCGGTCGACCGCGCCCTGCCGCCGATCATCGACCGTTACGGGCTGCGTCCCGAGCAGATCGACTGGTTTGTCCCGCACTACTCGTCCCACTACTTCCGCCGTCCCATCTACGACCGCCTGGTTGCCATCGGCTTCGAACTCACCGAGGACAAGTGGTTCTCGAACCTCGCCGACAAGGGGAACACAGGGAGCGCCTCGATCTACATCATCCTGGAGGAACTCCTCCATTCCGGCCGGCTGCGGCCGGGACAGCGGATTCTCTGCTTCATTCCCGAGTCGGGGCGCTTCACGATCAGCTACATGCTGATGACCGTCGTCTGACGCCCGGAGGAACGCGAAGCACGCCCGGCGTGAGGCGTCCGGCAACCCGGAACTGTGCTTGCTTTGGCCTTGCAATTGGGTGCCAGATGAGTAGAGTCCTCCGGTTCCCCGGCGAAGCCCGTCATCGGCGGTTCTTCTCCCCCGGGGACGTGGATCGGGGACGGGCCACGTTGCGGCGCAGTCCCCGTTGACTCCATCTCGGAAGAGCACTTCGTTCCTCGCGAGTGGATTGGGTGGTTCTCTTTGGTTTTCTCTGTAGGTCGATGCAGGCACCGGTGGTCTCGCTGTCCGAATGGGCCTTTCCATTCCGTACCCGGCGTGTGACCTCGGGGGCGGGAGGATGGGGCTCCGGTTCCTTCCGGCCAGGTGCATGCATGGGCGACGGGGCGTAGTGCGCCGGGACCTGGATCTGCTCCCAGTGGGAAGGAACGAAAGCATGTCGGACGAAGCGAGGGTCGCCCTGGTTACGGGTGCCAGCAAGGGCATCGGGGCGGGAATTGCCGTCGAGTTGGCTGCGGCCGGCTTCGACATCTGGCTCAACTACCGCTCCGACCACGACGCGGCGGGCACGGTCGCCGCCGCAGTCGAGGGGCTGGGACGGAAATGCCGTCTGATCCCCTGCGATGTCGCGGACCGGGAAGCGGTGGCGGCGGCGTTGCAGCCACTCCTGGACGAGGCGACGCCGTACGTGGTGGTCAACAACGCCGGTTTCGCCAAGGACGGCCTGCTCTTCTGGATGACCCCGGAGGACTGGCACCGAGTCCTCCAGGTCCACCTGGATGGTTTCTTCAACGTCACCCACCTGGTCCTTCCCCAGATGATGGGCAAGCGGGAGGGGCGGATCATCAACCTGGTGTCCACCTCCGGCGAGACGGGCATGGCGGGCCAGGTCAACTACTCGGCGGCCAAGGCCGGGCTGATCGGTGCCACCAAGGCCCTCGCCCGGGAAGTCGCCCGCCGGAACATCCTGGTGAATGCGGTCTCCCCCGGCTTCATCGAGACGGCGATGACCGCCGAGCTCGATCCCAAGCAGATTCTGCCGATGATTCCGGTCAACCGTCTCGGCAAGGTCGAGGAGGTCGCGGGGGTCGTCCGCTTCCTCTGCTCCCCCGCCGCCTCCTACATCACCGGCCAGGTCATCGCGGTGAACGGCGGCAGCTATATGTGACGGAGGGGGGCCAAGCCCCGTGCGGCCCGTCGAACCGAAGGCCATTCCAGAGGACGTGGACTCCCACCCATGCATCGTGTAGCAATAACCGGCGTCGGCA
The DNA here is from genome assembly GCA_003245525.1 of Victivallales bacterium. GTDB lineage: Bacteria > Verrucomicrobiota > Lentisphaeria > Oligosphaerales > Lenti-02 > Lenti-02. The sequence continues at coordinate 6,836 of QKCY01000094.1, forward strand.
TCATCTCCTGCCTGGGCAACGACGTGCCCACGGTGGCTCGGGCACTCTACGAGGGAAGGTCGGGCGTCGCCGTGGACCCGGCGCGGGTCGCGCTTGGCTTCCGCAGTCCCCTGACCGGGATGATCCGCGGCTTCGATCCCCAGGCGTACCTCTCGCGCAAGGAACGCAAGACGATGACTGACTTCGGCCTCCAGGCCTACGTGGCGGCCATGGAGGCGATCGCGATGTCCGGACTGGACCCCGCCGACCTGCGGAATCCGCAGACCGGTCTGGTGTACGGCTGCGACTCCAGTTGTCAGGCTGCCGTCGAGCAGACCGAACTGACCCGCCAGGCACAATCCACGCGCACCATCACCAGCGGTTGCATCTTCCGCGCCATGACCTCCAACGTGACCATGAACCTGAACACCCTACTGGGCACGCAGGGGGCTTGCTGGACGCTGGGCTCCGCCTGTAGTAGCGGAGGGCACGCGGTCGGCCAGGCCGCCGACCTCATCGCCTGCGGCCGCCAGGAAAGGGTTCTCTGCGGCGGGGCGCAGGAGATCAACTGGGAATCCATGTGCAGCTTCGACGCCTTGGAGGCCTTCTCGACCCGGATCGAGGCCCCAGCCGAGGCCTCGCGGCCCTTCGATGCCGACCGGGACGGCCTGGTACCCAGTGGCGGCGCGGCCAGCATCCTGCTCGAACGCTACGATCTGGCCCAGGCGCGCGGCGCCGCCATCCTCGGGGAAGTGCGTGGTTACGGTTTCTCCTCCGACGGCGAACGGCTCTCGGTGCCGAGCGTGGGGGGCTTGCAGCGGGCCATGGAGATGGCTCTCGGCCAGGCGAGCTGGGGAACGGACCAAGTCGACTACATCTGTGCCCACGCCACCTCCACGGCGCAGGGCGACGCCAGCGAAGCCGCAAACATCCGGCGCGTCTTCTCCGAGCACCGCCCGTGGGTCTCGGCCTTGAAGGGCATGACCGGCCACGAACTGTGGATGTCCGGCGCTTCGCAGGTCGTCTACTGCACGATCATGGCCCAGCACGGCTTCGTGGCCCGCAGCCTCAACCTGCAGCGGCTCGATCCGGCCTGCGAGGGGCTGCGCATGGCAGTCGACCGGCTGGAGGCTCCCCCCCTGCATGTGCTCGCCAATGCGGCGGGATTCGGCGGCACCAACAGCTGCCTCGCTCTCGACTTCGCGGTCGGCAATCAGCATTCATTCCCCCATCGGTAGGCGGCATGGCAGACTACGTAATCGTCGGTGCTGGAATCTCTGGGCTTGCCATGGCGGTGCTGCTGGGCGAGGAGGGTCATCGCGTCACGCTGCTTGAGCAAGGCGCCACCATCTCGCCGACCCTGCACGGGTTCTGTCGCCAGGGCGTCTACTTCGATACCGGGCTCCACTACCTGGGTGCAGCGGGCAAGGGAGAACTGCTTGAGCGCGTCCTCACTCGCCTGGGCGTCTACGAATCCCTGCGGCTGCACCCGATGGGCCCGTGCTTCGACACCTACCGGGCCGTGGGCGAGCCGGGACGGCACGCGGACTACCGGGTCGGGAGAGAGGCCTTCGAGGAGGGGCTGATCGAGGCCTTCCCCCGCGAGGGCGAGGCCATTCGACGGTTCTGCGCCATGGTGGGCGGGACCTTTCCCGGGCTGGCCGAGGACCTCTTCGCCAAGGCCGATCCACTGGCCGATCTGGTCAGCTTGGTGGCCCCCCCCACCCTGGCCGACTACTTGCGCGAGTTGACCGACGACCCGCGCCTCCGTCGTGTCCTCAGCGCCCCGGCGGTCCTGCACGGGACTCCACCCGACCAGGTCCCGGTGCGTTTCCACGCCATGGTGGCAGGCTCGTTCATGCAGTCGGCTCACTACGTCGAGGGGGGCGGCCGCGCGCTCGCTGCCGCCTTTGGGGAGCGCCTGAAGCGGCTCGGCGTGACCCTCCGCTGCGGTGCCCGCGTGACGGCCCTGGAACTGAGCCCGGCCGGGGCCATGCGCGGCCTCCGCCTGGCCGACGGGTCCCGGGTGGAGGCCACGCGCTGCATTGTCACGGCCCATCCCCGTCTACTGCTGGACTGGGTTCCCGAAGGCGCTCTGAGCCGCGGTTTCGTGCGACGGCAGAGGCGTATGGCGGACAGCATCTCCGCGAACGTGGTCTACGGCATCGCCGCCGGCGGGTTGCCTGCCCTCCGCGGCCGCAATCTCATCCTCGACCCCGGGACGGATACCGGGACAGACTGGCACTGGCCGTATTTCCTGTCGGCCTGCCAGGTCCCGGAAGGCGACCCCGTCGGCTTCTCCCTTATCCTGGCCGGCAGCGGCAAGGAGATACCCTCCCGAACCAATGCATCCATTGACCCCCGCCCAGATGGCTATATGGTTAGCAAATGTGAGGCGATGGGCCGTGCCGAGGCTTTCCTGCGGGCGCATTGCCAGGATGAACTTGGTGCCTTTTCACTGGTTGAAGGAGCTACGGAGCTGACCTTCAGGGACTATACGAACAGCCCCGCCGGGGGCCTTTACGGTATCCGCCACACGACCAAGGCTTGGGGACATACGCCTGACACGGGAATCGAGGGATTGTTCCTCTCCGGCCAGGCAGTCATGGCCCCGGGGGTACTTGGTGCCATCATGGCCGCGTTCATCACCTGCGGCCGGATGTCTGGCTGTGGCGTCACCGCCCGGATCGCGAGGTAGCCATGCCGCGTCGTGTCGTCATCACCGGCGCGGGGGCCCTGTCGCCCTACGGCCACGGCGTCGCCCCCCTCCTCGCGGGCCTCGGCGCGAACCGCAGCGCGGTCTCCCATCGGCCGGAGCTCGGCACCATCCCCGGGCTGCGTTGCCAGGTGGCCGCCCGGGTTCCGGCCGTTGACCTCGCGGTCATCCCCCGCAAGGCCCGCCGCTACATGTCCGCCATGTCCGGCTTCGCGACTCTCGCGGCCGAGGAGGCGATCCAGCGGGCCGGACTGACCCCCGAACAGTGCCAGGATGGCCAGACCGGAGTCTGCATCGGCTCCACGACGGGGAGCACGCTGGAGTGCGAGGACTTCTTCCGGGACTACCTGGTCAACCCGGACATCTCGCGGCTCAAGTCGACCCACTTCTTCAAGATCATGAACCACAGTTGCGCGGCCAACGTGGCCCTGGCTCTGGGAACCCGGGGCCACCAGATGGCCCCGTCGGCCGCCTGCGCCACCGGCACCGTCGCCATCGGGCTCGGCTACGAGGCGATCGCCAACGGCCACCAACTGCGCATGCTCTGCGGTGGTGCCGACGAGTACCATCCGCTGACCTCCGCCGTGTTCGACGTGATGAACGCGGCCTCGGTCGCCTACAACGACCGGCCGACCTGCACCCCGCGGCCCTTCGACCGCCAGCGCGACGGCGTCGTCTGCGGCGAGGGGGCCGGGATTCTCCTGCTGGAAGACCTCGACGAGGCGCGCCGCCGCGGGGCTCCGATCCTGGGCGAGATTCTGGCCTATGCCACCAACACCGACCCCGGCAGCATCGCCAATCCCGACGCGCTCATCACCCGCGACTGCATGGCCCGTGCCCTGCGCCAGGCCAACCTGGCACCCGACCAGATCGACCTGGTCAACGCCCATGCCACCGGCACCCGCGAGGGCGACATCGCCGAAGGGCAGGCCATCGGCATGGTGTTCGGCAACCGGGTGCCGGTCCAGTCGCTCAAGGGGCACCTCGGCCACACGATGGCCGCCTGCGGCCCGCTGGAGCTGATCGGCGTCCTGCACATGATTCAGCACAACTGTCTGTTCCCCACTCTTAATCTCGACGACCCGGACCCCGACTGCGGAGCGCTCAACCTCGTCCGCGAGACCTGCCAAGCGCAACTGGACTGCGTGCTCAAGACCAGTTTCGCCCTGGGAGGGGTCAACACTGCCGTGGTTGTCAGGAGGCTCTCGGAATGACCGACGAACAAGTTATCGACCTTGTCAACCGGACTCTGGCGGAGGAGTTCGAACTCAATCTCGCGGACCTGACTCCCGAGGCGCACCTGATCACGGACCTCGGGTTGGACAGCCTCGATTTCGTCGACATGGTCGTGGTCCTCCAGAACGCCTTCCACGTCAGCCTTCGCGAGGAGCCGTCGATCCAGCAGATCCGTACCGTGGGTGAGATTCATCAACTCGTCATCGCCAAGAAACGTGAACTCGACGCCCAATCCTAGTCCAGTCGGTACTGCCATGAAGCGGCTTGTGCGTGGTCTTGCGATCATCCTCGCCAATCTGTGGTTCTACCCGATGCTGGTTGCCTGGTCGCTGGTCTGCTTCCTGCTCTATCTGCCGACCGTCGTCGTCTGGCGGCTGGCCACCGGCTGGGAGGTCGACCGCATCACCCGGCATCTGGTCTGGATCTACGGCCGGATCATCATGTTCATCATGCGCCCGCTCGTGCGTTTCCGGACCGACGACTTCGCCCACTTCAAGGATTGCCGACCGGGCATCATCGTGGCCAATCACTTCTCCTTCCTCGACACCTACCTGATGGGTCTTCTCCCGGTCTGGGACGTGCGGATCTGCCTGCGCTCCTGGCCCTTCAAGATGGTCTGGTATGCCCTCTTCATGAAACTGGCGCGCTATCTGGACCTGGAGGGCACGACGTGGGCCGACATCGTCGCGGAGGTCCGGCTCAGCGTCGCGCGAAGCCACTGGCTGCTCATCTTCCCGGAAGGGCATCGCAGCCGCAGCGGCGCGGTGCAACGGTTCCGCTCCGGCGCCTTCAAACTGGCCCAGGAGACCGGCCTACCCATCCTGCCGCTGTGCATCGTCGGCAGCGACCGGCTCCTGCCGCCGAACCGGTGGTGGGTGGCCCCCTGCACCGTTCACCTCCGCCTCCTGCCTCCCGTCGAGCCCCCCTCGCCGGACGCTGAAAACAGCCACAGCACCCTCTGCAAGCAAGTCCGGACGAGGATGGCCGAAGAGGTCCGGCTCATGCGGGAAGGAATCGGCGCGTGAGCCTCCGGATCGACACTCTCGACCAACTCTGCCGCCAGCCGGTCCCGGTCTGGCAGGAACACTGCGACGCCTTGCTGCGCGACCACGTGGCCTACCTGGCCACCGCGTCGCCCTTCTACCGGCAGCGTTTCGCGGACCTCGGTCTCGACCCTGGCGCGATCCGTACCGTCGCCGACCTCGCCGCACTCCCGCTCTTCACGACCAAGCAGGATCTCGAAGCCCACAACGACGCCTTCCTCGCCGTGGATCCCCACGCCGTCGTGGACCTGTGCCAGACCTCCGGCACCACCGGGCAAGCGGTCAGCCTGTTGCAGACCCGCCAGGATCTGGAGCGGCTGACCTTCAACGAGGAAGTCTCCCTGCGGCTGGCCGGCCTGACCGCCGAGGACCGGGTTCTGCTCGCCT
>QKCY01000261.1 GCA_003245525.1 Victivallales bacterium
AGCCGGGTCTTGAACTGGCGGGAGAAGTAGTTGCTGTCCGCGAATCCCACCTCCTCGCCGACCTCGGTGATGCTGCGGGGGGTGTCGCGCAACTGCTCCGCGGCCCGTTGCACGCGGAGGGACAGGACGTACTCGATGGGCGAGCAGCCCAGGCGTTTCTTGAAGGAATGGCTGAGACTGCTGGGCGACATGTGGACCATGTCGGCCAAGTCGGCCAGACCGACCTGCTGGGCGAAGTGGGTCTCCAGGAAATCGGTGATGGTGGTCAGCCACCCGTGCCGGGGCGGCTCCTCGGGGAAGTCGGCGGGGGCGGCACGGCAGACCAGGATCACGAGCTCGGTGAAGGCGGTGGTCGCTGCCAGCCGCCAGCCGGGCGAACGCTGCTGCTGCTCGCGCAGGATGCGGCGGATCAGAGTCTTGGCCCGGTTGAGCGCCGGACCGTCCAGATGGGTGCGCCGGGCGGCCAGGCCGGCCCCGGCATGGGGCTGGTAGCGCGGGTCGAAGAACCGGCGATAGGTGGACATGGTGTCCGACAGGGAGGCGGGCAGTTCCAGCCCGGCGGGATCGAACAGAACGTTCCAGATGCCCAGGCACTCCGTATTCCGGTAGCCATGGACCGTGGGAGGGTGCAGGACGAACACATCGCCGCATTCCAGGGCCGAGACGCTGGGCTCCGCGTCGGGGGCCTCCTGGAAAACATGCACGGCCCGGCCACGGACCACGAACACCAGTTCGGAGAACTCATGGCCATGCACGCCGGTGGGGAACTGGGTGTCCATCCCGAAGACGTGCAAGGGCAGCCCCGAGGGTCGGAAGTACGCCTGTTTGGGTTCGTTCCAGCTCAAACGTGTGCTCCGTCAGACGATTTTGGTGTATCCCCTATGCCGTGACCGTAATACCGGCGCGCGACAGTAGCAAGGGCTACCCAGACGATGTGGCCCATCTCTCGCAAGATCGTGCGGCTCCCCTGGAGCGGACAGGAGCCGAATCCGCGCGGATTTCGCGTGTTCCTCCGACCGTGTTGGAGCCAAGGACCACCCCGCCGTTCCGTCCGACAAACAGAAAGCCCGGCCTCGCGGAGAGGCCGGGCCAGAGGAGGAACACGGGAAGGTTACTGCAGTTTGACGGAGCCGTAGGTGGACTGCCAGGTAGCCACGTTGGTCCAGCCGAGGAAGGTGGGGTCGCCGTTGATGTCGGCGGCGGAACGGGAGTCGGCATGGCCGTCCACGTAGCCGACGTTGGCCCGACTGAGATGGCGGGCCGACACGCGACCGGCCGCATCGGACTGGATCCACTCGTAGTTGGTGTCGAGCACCAGGCCCATCTCCGACGGCGAATAGGTGTTGCCGCCGAAGATGCTGCTCATGCTCTTGCCGTAGTACCACGTGGACATGCAGTAGTCGTAGGCGAACTGCTCGGCCTTGTTGGTGCGGGCGCTGACCGGACAGCGGAACGCGTCCATGGAGCCGACGTATTGGTAGACCAGAGGCTGGTAGTTGCCGTAGGTCGTGATGGTGCTGGTACCGTTGTAGAACGAGACACCATCAAGGTTGTCCCGCTCGTTGACGAAGGTGTCCTTGTTGTCGTCGAGGTACATCGTCCAGGCCAGCATGACCTGCTTGACGTTGCCCGTGCAACTGATGGCGCGAGCCTTGGCGCGGGCCTGCTGGAGGGCGGGCAGGAGCATCGAGGCCAAGATCGCGATGATCGCGATCACCACGAGCAGCTCGATGAGGGTGAAACGCCGGTTGGTCGTCATCGGTTCTTCCTTTGTCCGGTTGGGGTTGTCCTGGTCCTATGGACCAGTCGCTTGTGGGAGGCTAGACACCAAAAAGACACAACTGCCACGTTACTATAGATGCTTATCTCTCTTTGGACCTCCCTCCCTGCCAGTTGGTTGCCAATATGAGGAAGAGACGGCCCGTTCGGAGGTTGCCGGGGCGACTGGCCAACGGCAGCGCACCGCCAGGGTCGACGTTGGCAATCCGCCCGGGCGATGCGTACATTGGCGGCAGGATGCTACCACACCATGCGTCGGTGCAACCGGGTATGGCAGAGGGAACGACGATGGCACGGGTGCTGATTCTGCCGGAACAGGACGTGGAGACTGCCGGGCTTGAGGCGCAGTTGGCGCAGGCCGGATACGAGGTGGTCTGTTCCTCCCGCATTCCCGAAGAGGAAAGCGACTTCGCCATGGTCCTGGCGAACACGCCCGAAGGGCTGGCGCTGCTCGGGGACCTGCGTCGGCGCTGGCCCGGGATGCCCCTGGTCCTGGTCTCCGCTTCGCCGCAGGACTGCGCTCTCGAAGCCATCCGGTTGCGGGTCGCGGCATGCGTGCCCAACCCCGTGGCCGCTCCCCTTCTGGCCGCTGCCTGCGAACGAGCGTTGGAGGAGAGGGACCGTTTCCGGCAGCTCCAGGCCTACCGCCTGCTCGTCGAGCTACAGAACGATCTGGTCGTCCGCTTCGGTCCCGATCTCCGCCTGAAGTATGCGAGTCCGGCCTACTGCCGGACCTTCGGCAGGGCCGAGGAGGACCTCTTGGGGAACGAGTTCACGCCGCTGATCCATCCCGAGGACGAGCAGAACACCCGCCGGATTCTGGCGGATCTGGCCATGCCACCCCATGTGAGCCGCCATCGGGAGCGGGCGCAGACCGTCTCCGGCTGGCGCTGGTTCGAGTGGTCCGCGCATGGTGTCATCAATGCCGCGGGGGAGATCGCCGAGGTGGTCAGCGTAGGGCGGGACATCAGCGACCAGGTCGAGGCGGAGGAAAGGGCCAGACAGTTCCAGGAGGACCTGCAGCGGGCACAGGATCTCGCCGGTCTGGGCATGTGGTCCTACGATACCGACACCTGCCGGGTGGTCTGGTCCAACACCATGTACTCCCTCCTCGGCCTGCGGCCAGCCGCGGAGCCGCCAGCGTACACCAGTCTCCGCCCTCTCGTCCACCGCGACGATTGGTCCCGGCTCGACGAGGCGATGGACCGGGCGGTACAAGGGGGAACCGGCTACCGTCTAGACCTGCGCATCACCCGCCCCGACGGCGAGCGTCGCCGGCTAGCCGCCTCCTGCGAACCGGATCGCCGCAAGGACGGCGGCGTGGTTCGCCTGATCGGCTGCCTGCGGGATGTGACGGCTGCCGAGCAGGCGCAGCGACGGATCGAGACGCTGGCCCAGTTCCCCGCCCAGAACCCCTATCCAGTCCTCCGCGTCGATGCCGATGGCCTGATCCTGTTCGCCAACGACGCCAGCGCGGAACTG
>QKCY01000451.1 GCA_003245525.1 Victivallales bacterium
GTCCCAGAGTCCGCACCTACTATTGTTGTGCTCCTGAGAGGGAGCAAGCCAGAGCATAGATAGGGATTCTACATGGGAGGGAGGAAGAGGAATCCGCCGAGCTGGGGCTCGGCGTTCCCAGGAGGGGCAATCCGGGTGTCTGGCTGGCTGATCCGGGTTGACGCGCTATCGTTGCGGCGGATGTGTCGGCTTGCCAGGAGATACCCATGACGGCGAACGAGGTTTTGCGCGCGGTTGGCGAGAGTCCCGATCTGGGGAATGTGGCCCAGTCGTGGGAGGAGTCCCAGGCGGTGTATCCGGGGGGTGCGGAACCGTTGGTGGACGCCAACTGGCGGATCTGGCGGGAGATTTGTTCCTTCGGGGACGAGATCGATGCGCCCTTGGCGCGGACGGCGCAGGCGATTCGCGAGAACGAGGCGTTGAGCCGGTTGTTCTGGCATCTGTACTGGCGGGTGTACCTGTCGCCGACGCCGCAGGGTCCGTCCGGCTGGCCGGAACTGCGGGGGTGTCTGGGCGACGATGGCGGGGTGTTCTACCTGCTGGCGGCGTTGGGGGTGGTGCCGTTGCTCTATGCGAACTACGCGCGGCTGGGGTTCCCCGAAGCGGCGGCGCGGCATACCTGCCAGCAGGTGCGGTGCTATTGCGATGACGCCTACCGCCATGGCCATGGCGGCTTGCCGGGGGTCTACGAGGGACCGCTCGGCTGGCTACGGAACTACACGCAGAAGCGCTATGTCCGCCTGGGGCGGCTGGAATACTGGCTGGACCCCACGCCGCAGAACTACACGGTCTTCCGCCATCGGCAGTCGGGGCGGGTGGTGGCGCTGGCGGCACCGGGGCTGCGGTTCGACGCGGCGGGCTATCTGCACAGCGACCCGGCCCAGTACCGCGAGGGCGAGGGCTGGACCACGACCTTCGCCATGGACGAGGTCTCCGCCAGCGGCTATCTGCTAGACCCCCGTGGCATGGGGCTGAACCGGCACGTGACGTTGGCCTTTGCCGACTGGGAATGCGTGCTACGCAAGGGCGATCCCGTGCTCCAGATGCACATCCCCTCGGGCGGTAGCATGACGCCCGATGCCTGCCGGGAATCCCTGCGCGAGGCCCGCGACTTCTTCCGGCGGTATTGTCCCGAGGAGCCGGTGCGCGCAGTGACCTGCGCCTCCTGGATCTTCAGCAATCTGCTCGAACAGATTCTGCCGGAGAGTGCCAACCTGAACTGCTTCCTGCGCGAACTGTATCTGGAGCCGCGCCCGGCTTGCGGGTCCGACGGGCTGTGGTTCGTCTTCCTCCAGCGCGGCATGATCGATCCGGCCAAGGCTCCCCGCGACACGAGCGTACAACGGGCCATTCTCCGGCTCTTGGAGAGCGGCGGTCGCTGGCGGCACGGCGGCATGTTCTACCTGCTGGACGACCTAGACCGCTACGGCGAGCACGTCTACCGCCGCGACTGGTCCCCGGACATGCCCGAACTGCGGGGCTGAGGGGAGCGGCGGAGGCCCGCCGCTTCTCCAGGCGCCTTCGGTCCATCCCACGTTCTGGAGGAGCGCCCGGCCTCGGGCGCGGGGCGTGACGTCTCCTCGGACGTCGTCGGTCTTGTCCCGTCCCATCTGGTTCGCGGCGGCGGCCCGCCGCTTCTCCAGGCGCCTTCGGTTCTTCCCACGTTCTGGAGGAGCGCCCGGCCTCGGGCGCGGGGCGTGACGGTTCCTCGGAAGTCGTCGGTCTTGTCCCGTCCCATCTGGTTCGCGGCGGCGGCCCGCCGCTTCTCCAGGCGCTTTCGGTTCGTCCCACGTTCTGGAGGAGCGCCTGGCCTCGGGCGCGGGGCGTGACGGTTCCTCGGAAGCCATCGGGTCCCTCCCATCCGACGCCCCTCGCGGCGGAGGCCCGCCGCTTCTCCAGGCGCTTTCGGTCCATCCCACGCGCCGCCGACGCATTTCCCGTCAGCAGACCGGTCGCCTTTCCCGTCGGAGTTCGGCGTTGGCGCCGAAGGGGGGGGCTGCCATCGTGTCGGCGCAACCGATGTACCCCGCGCTCGCTGAAGCTTCGCGCCGACTTCCGCCTGAAGGGCGGGACTCCGGCAGCGTTTTCACCATATTGGGCTGGAGTGAGTTGCGGTGCGTCTCTACCGTGGAAAACAAGATCCGTGACGATAGCAGTACGGACAGCCCGGAAGGGGAAGCCAAACCCTGCTAGTCGGCCAGATCGCGGCCGACGCAGGTCAGGGTCAGATCGTCGAGCAGGAAGGTGGCCGGGAAGAAGGCACCCCGTTCGCCGCCGCTTCTCAGGGTCAGATTGTAGAGGCGGCTGGGGGTCTGGGGTTCGCCGGGGAACCGCTGGGGGATGGTGAAGACGAACTGGCATTGCTGCCACTGGTCGTCCAGGTCAAGGGAGAGACGGTAGTTCCACCGTTTGCCGCTGCTATGGTCGGCGGACAGGACGAAGGGCGCGGTGCGGGGGCGGTCGCTGCGTACCCAGAAGCGGAGCGCGTAGTCCTGGCCGGGAACCACTTCCTGGTCGAGCTTCATGACCAGGGAGAGGTAGCCGTTCTGGGGGGAGTCCACCAGGAGGCAGGAGGAACCGTTGCGACCGGCACCGGGGACGATCTCTACCCGTGCGGCCACAATGGGGTCGCCTTTGCGGTTCTTGTTCAGGCCCGCAAGAGCGTTTTCGGAGCGGCTCGCGATGCCGCAGGTGGCGAGGGTCGCTTCGGGCAGATCGAAGCTGCCTTGGGGCAGGAGGTTCTGTCCCACTTGGGGAACGGGAGGAGCGGCAGTCGGCTCGCCGGGGGCCGGGGACAGCAACCGGTCGGCCCGTTCGCTTTCCAGCAAGCGCCAGGCCTGGTAGTAGCGTTTCGCAGCCAGATGCGCCTGGATTTCGGCGACTAGCTTCGCGAACTCCCCGCGATCCGGGTTGGCTGCCGCCGCAAGGGCCTTCCCCAGGGCCGCGCTTCGCTGTTGCAGGTTGGCGACCACCTCCTCGGGCACGGTCACCCGCACGTCGGCGATGCTGGTTCCGGGGGCGGCGAGGAAGGAGCGCAGTTCATAGGGCTTGAGGGTGAAGGACAAAGCACCGTCTGGCGCCATCTTCTCGTCGGTCGAGAGGTCCGTCACCGGTCCGGACGGCGCGAGCCGGATGGCGACCTCCAAGGGGCAGTACATGGCGTTGACTGCGTAGAGGTAGTGCCCGGCTTGGCCTTCGTATTCGCGCACGGCGGCGGGCTCCGTGGCCGTCCGGGTCCAGGCTGTGAAGGGCTTCTCC
>QKCY01000328.1 GCA_003245525.1 Victivallales bacterium
TTCGTGGCTCCCTTGGGAGCCCTTGCGCTACTTCCCGGTCATCACGACGGGGCGAATGAGGCCTTGGTCGTCGTATTCCAGGCGGTCGATGCAGGTGTCGCGGGAGCCCTTGTAGGGGCCATCGCCGGTTCTGCCTTCCCAGCGGTGGTAGAGGATCAACCACTCGTTGGTCGCCGGGCTGCGGATGATGGAATGGTGACCGGGGCCCTTGGCGCTCTCGTTGCTGGCGAGGATCTTGCCCCGATAGGTCCAGGGACCGGTGGGCGAATCCGAGGTAGCGTAATGCACGCAGTAGGAGGAGCGGTTCCAGCTCCCCTCGCTATAGGAGAGATAGTAGATTCCGTCGCGGACGTGCATGAACACGCCCTCGGTGAAGTGCGGCGGCGTCTCGACCGGGATCTCCTTGGCAAAGCTGACCAAGTCGGGATTCAGTTCGAAAACCCGGAGTCTGCGGCCCGCGCTACCTCCCGCGTAGAGGTAGCAGGCCCCCGACTTGGGATCGGCGAAGACCATGGGATCGATGGCTTCGAACCCCTTCCCCCCGGTGAGTAGCGGCTTGCCCGAGTCGCGGAACGGACCGGCGGGATTGTCCCCCACCGCCACCCCGATCCGGGATGGAGTGGGGTTCTGCGGTCCGACCGAGTAGTAGAAGTAGTAGGAGCCGTCGCGCTCCACGATGCAGGGCGCCCAGGCATAGTGACGCGGGGCTTGGTCCTCCTTCACCCAGGGCACTTCGGCGAGATCCAGTACCGGCCCGTGGCGCTGCCAATCGGTCAGGTTGTCCGAGGAAAAGGCGTAGAACTGGGCATGGCCGTGCCCGGCGGAGTAGGTGGGGTAGACCCAGACGGTCTGCCCCACCACCATGGCATGCGGATCGGCCGCTCCCTTGATGACCGGGTTCGTGGAACTCGTCATCGTCGCCTCCTGCGCCCATGCAGACGCCGTCACGAGCAATGCCACTATGCCGGTCTTCATACCGCGTGCTATTCCTTCTCGATGGCGGCCGTGCGGGTCTGGATGGCGTGGAGCCGGGCCGCGTCGAACTTGGCCGAACGATCAAAGAAGAAGATACCGTTCTGCTCCTGGAACACGTCGGTGATCTGGGTGTAGCAGTAGGCGAACATGTTCGGATCGTCGAGCAGCACGTTGCACAGCGCCTCGAAGCGGGTGTAGACCTCCTCGATGGTGGAGGGCCGCTGCCCGTAGCCCCAGGACTGCTCCCGGCCGGACTGGGCGGCCTCGGGATTCCACCAGGTACCACCGAACTCGCTCACGAAGAAGGGCTGGCCCCGGTAGGCGATCGACTCGATGGAGCCGGAGTCGTTCTTGTAGGGCTTGCCTTCCGCCAGACCCGCCTGGTTCTTGCGCAGGACTTCGGGGTCCTGGGCGTAGTCGTGGCAGTCGTAGATGTCGGCCAGGGGCACGCGGTGGGAGTAGCCGCTGGTGTCGAGCACGGGCCGGGTCGGGTCCATGGCCTTGGCGGCAAGGAACATGCCGAGCATCAGGTCGTCGTGGGACGTGATGTGGTCGCCGATGCGGTTGTGGGTCTCGTTGAGCGGGCACCAGCCGACGATGGACGGATGGGAGAAGTCGCGCTCCAGCACCTCCAACCACTGGACCACGGCACTGGACATGCCCAGACCGTAGCCGCCCTGGCGGTTCGCGCCGGCCGCGCACCAGTCGGGGAACTCGCCCCAGACCAGGTAGCCGAGCCGGTCGGCATGGTAGAGGAAGCGCTCCTCGAACACCTTCTGGTGCAGCCGGGCGCCGTTGAAGCCCACCGCCATGCTCAGTTGGATATCCTGCACCAGCGCCTCGTCGTTCGGGGCGGTGAGGATGCCGTCCGGATAGTAGCCCTGATCGAGCACCAGCCGCTGGAAGACGGACTCGCCGTTGATCTTCACCTTCTTGCCGTCGATGGTCACGGCGCGCAACCCGGCATAGGTGCTGGCCTGATCCACCACCTCGCCCGCCGCGTTCGACAACGAGAGCTCGATGTCGTACAGATTGCCCTCGCCAGCACGCCATAGGTTCACGGAGTCGGCCGGGATGGAGAGCTCGAGCTGAGGCGCGAAATCGGCATCCGCCGCCACCTCCTCGCGAGCCAGTTCCAACCCTTCCCAGAGCAGGACCGCCTGGAGGCGGTAGCCGGGCCGGGTGTTCGTGATCGGTTGGACTACATGGAAGGAGGTATGGGCCAGATCGGGCGTGATCCGGGGTCGGAGCAGATGCGCGGCCGGGACCGGCTCCATCCACACCGTTTGCCAGATGCCGGTGGTACGGAGATAGTGGCAACCATAGCGTTCGTAGCGGTCGGACTGCTTGCCCTTCGGAATCGACGCCCGATGATCGTCGCGGGCGCGCACCACGATGGTCGCCGTCTCGCCCGGCGCAGCCACCCCGGTCAGATCGCAGGTGATCGGGGCGAAGCCGCCGCGATGGCGGGCCACTTCCTTGCCGTTCACCCACACGGTCGCGTCGTAGTCCACTCCCTGGAAGTGAAGCAGCACGTTCTGCCCCTGCCACTCGGCCGGGATCGCAACCTCGCGCCGGTACCAGACCGCCGCCATGAAGTCGACATACTCGACCCCGCTCAGCTTCGACTCGGGGCAGAAGGGCACCGTGATCCGCTGCGCCAGTTCGCGGTCGCGCAGCCCCCGCTCCTGGCCGGAATCGCCGTGGTCGATCTCGAACTGCCACTCGCCGTTCAGGCAGAGCCATTGCTCGCGGACGAACTGCGGGCGGGGGTACTCGCTACGGGGAATGCTCATGACGGACCTCCGGAAGGTTGGTGACGCACACGCTCTTGAACACATAGCCTAGTATGCCATCTTCTTCGGCTTGTGGAATATCCACGCTCTGCATTTCCATATCCGATCTCATCAAAGTTGCCGACGATGACTGCTTGGACCGATGGCGCTCTCATTCCTCCCTCCTGCCGGGAACGCTTCCTGCCCCTCTCCCACCCCAGCCTGGCAGGACTGCGCGCCAACGGCCTCCAGATGGCCGGGATCAGCGAACTAGTCCCCCCCTACCACATCAGCCGCCTGAATCCCCGCTACTGCGTGGTGCTCTACACCCTCTCCGGCGAAGCCCGGCTGGAAACCGGCGCGGGCGAGTTCCGGCTGACGCCCGAAACCCTCTGGATTTCGACGCCGGGACGCCGTCATCGCTACTGGGCGGGCCCATCTTGGGAACTGCTCTGGTTCCACGTCTCTCCCGACGGCGTCTGGCCCATCGCCGGATGCTGCCTGGACGAACCGGTACGCCGCCCCGAATTCGCAACGGTGGCCTCCCTGCTCCGGACCTGCATCGCCGAGGCCCTGCATCCTTCCGCCCAGGAAAACGCGGGCGTCGTCCGGGCTTTCGCCGACCTGCTCGGGGCCTACTTCGAGCGCGAGTTCCACAGCGAACGGGAAGCGACCGCCAGCCGCTCCCGCCGCCGTCTCCGCCAACTCTGGAGTACGGTCGACGCCGACCTCGCCCGCCGCTGGACCCTGGCCGAGCTTGCCCACCACGCCCACGTCTCCCCCGCCACCCTGCATCGGCTGACGAGCGAAATCCACGGCATGTCCCCCCTCGCCATGGTCGCCCAACTCCGTCTCTCCCGTGCCCGGGAACTCCTCTGCCACGGTGAATTCACCGTCCAGGAGACCGCCCAGGCCGTCGGCTACGAAACCCCCTTCTCCCTCTCCCGCGCCTACAAACGCCACTTCGGCGTGCCGCCATCGCTCGCACGGCGAGCAAGTGCAGAATGAGGGGAATGCAGAATGCAGAAGCAGGAATGCAGAATGCAGAAGTAGGAATGCAGAATGGGCTGGGACGAGAGCCTTGAAACCCGGCAGAAAGGGCTAACTGCATTCCCTGGGAACGCCGAGCACCAGACGAAGGAAATGCAGAATGCAGAAGTAAGAATGGAGAATGGGCTGGGACGAGAGCCTTGAGACTCGGCAGGAAGGATTGCCCCCCTTCCTGGGAACCTTCGCTCCCCTAACGGTTGCTAGGCGAGGCACTCGTGCCACCCTACCCACCATTCCCGCGTCGGTGCGCCAGCAACGGCAACCGCTTTGCGGAGCGGTACTCCGCTCCGCAAAGCACGCTAGAGGGGTCCGGGGAGGCAAGCCGCCCCGGCGGGGTCAGGGGCAGCGCCCCTTCCTGCCTTCCCCCTTCGACAGACTTGGGCCTCCGGCTTCGTGCCCTTCGCGCCTTCGTGGTGAATCCCTCCCGCTGGCGCATCGCTACTCCGCCGTGTACCTTCGCCGCGTACTGCCACCACGCCAGGAGAGTTCCATGTTCGAGCAAGAGCACATCGACCGTATCCGCGCCTTCTACGCCACCTATCCGCGCTACGCCGAGGTCGTCTCCTACCGGGAATTGCAGCCTTCGGTGGGTTCAGTGACCAACCTCTTCTACGGCGACTCCATCACTGCGGCGTGGCCCCTGCACGAGTTTTTCCCGAACCATTCCTTGCTGAACCGGGGCATCGGCGGCGACAGCGTATACGGCCTGTACGACCGCATGGCGGACGATGTCTTCCCCTACCAGCCCAAACGGGTCTTCATGTTCATCGGCATCAACGGCATCCAGGAACCCGCCGAGCGCATCCTGGCCCACATCCAGGCCTTGGCCGAGCGTCTGGTGGCAAGCGGCACCACGGTGGCCGTGTCGAGCATCCTGCCCCTGCGCGAGCCCGACAACTGGAACCGGTTCCAGTACCAGGACAAGATCGTGGCCATCAATGCCGAGCTCGCGGCCTATGCCGCCGCCCAGGGCCACATCTTCCTCGACTACCACGCCGCCGTCCGCGACGAGACCGGCCAGCTTGCCGCCGAACACGCCCGGCCCGATGGCACCCATGTCACCCTCGCCGCCTACCGCCGCATGGCCGACGTAGTGCGCCCGCACTTGTTGTAGGGGCGAGCCCTACCGGGCAGGCCCTGTTTTGGGCTTCTCGTCCGGTGCCAGCCAGATGCGGAAGCCGTTGGCATCGTAGGCCACAGCCTCACCACCGGTATAGACGAAGGGGATGGTCTGCCAGGGCCCGTCCTTCTGGAGCTGAATCCGGAAGACATAGACATCGGCTGGCGTCAGCTCGGTCGCCGAGTCGCCCAAGGGAACAAAGCGCAGCGGTCCCACGTAGTCGTACCTGAACTCCACGTTCTCGTACGTGCCGCCGCCGGCATAGCACCGTTCCCCCACCTTTCGGTCGCCTACCATGCCCTGGCCATAGTTCTCTCTCACGAGTGTTCGCGAGGACGTGCCTCCGCAGGATGCGTGGATCACCGCATCGGGATAGCTGAAAGGCAGTTCTGCTGTCTCATCGCGGCAACCGCAGAGCAGGAAGACGAGACCAGCAACGGCAGGGAACAACACTCTCTTCATCGGCGCACCTCCTGGGATTCCGACCGTACGGGACATTGGTCACAGAGTACGGCAAGCAAGAGGCAATGTCAATTACACGCCAGACCGCCATTTGTATCCGGTTCCACCGTGCCAGTCGCTCCGGCTCCCTTCAACCGCGCGTGGATCGTCTCCACGTATTCCAGACTCTGGTGGCGGAAATAGGTGTTGTACAGCTCGGCATAGTGGCCACCGGCGGCAAGGAGACGGTCGTGGGTGCCTTCTTCCAGAATCCGACCGTGGTCAAGGACCAGAATCCGGTCGGCGGCGCGCACGGTGCTCAGGCGGTGGGCGATGAGGATGCTGGTGGTGCGTTCGAGGATCAGCCCGATGGCCTCCTGAATCTGCCGTTCGGTGAACGGGTCGACGCTGGCCGTGGCCTCGTCGAGCAGGAAGATGCGGGGCCGCCGGACCAGCACCCGGACCAGAGCCACCAACTGCCGCTGGCCCAAGGAGAGCAGCGCCCCACGCTCGCCCACGGGCGCGTCGAGGCCACCGGGCAGGGCGTGCAGCCATTCGCCGTTGCCGATGCGGTTGGCGATGGCTTCGATCTCCTCCCGCGTGGCGTCGGGCCGTCCGTAGCGGATGTTGTCCAGTACCGTGCCGGAGAAGAGGAAGGGAATCTGCGGCACGATGCCGAGATGATGGCGGTAGGCGTGCAGATCCACCTGACGCAGATCGCGCCCGTCCAGCCGGATGCAGCCCTGCTGGAACTCGTAGAACCGGGCCACCAACCGGACCAGCGACGACTTCCCGGCCCCGGTATGGCCCACAAAGGCCACCGTCTCGCCGGGCCGGATGCAGAGGTCGAAATCCTCCAGCACCGGTTCCTGCTCGCGATAGCGGAAGCTGACTCCCTCGAACCGGATCTCGCCCTGGACCTCGGGCACCGGCTCGTTGCCGGTCTGGATCACGCTGGGGTCGGCGTCGATCAGGGCGAAGATGCGCTCGGCGGCGGCCAGCCCCGACTGCACCTGGGTCCAGAAGGAACTGAGGTGCATCATGGGATACATCACCCGGTCCAGACTCTGCATGAAGAGGTACCAGGCACCCACCGAGATCGCGCCCTCCATCACGTTGAGTCCGCCCTGGTAGACGACGATGCCCACGCCGATACCGCCGATGCCCGCCAGGATCGGGAAGACCATGTTCATGGTGAGCCCGCGCCAGAGGTTGGCCCCGTAGGACCGCCGGTTGATGGCGTCGAACTCGGCGTACATGGCCGCTTCCTGGCGGAAGTTCTTGGTCACGGCGATGCCTGCGACGCTCTCCTTCACCGAGGCATTCACGTCGGCGATGGCCCGCATCCCGCGCCGGGTCATGCTCCGGGCGATGAAGCGGAAACCGACGGCGAAGGCGAGGACCAGCGGCACCACCGCCAGCAGCCAGAGCGTCATCCGCACCTGGATCTGCAGGAGTACCGCCATGAGCACGACAATCTCGACGAGCTGGTAGAAGATGTGGGTCACCTGCTCGATGAGGTCGCTGAACTCCTGGGTGTCGGAGGTGATGCGCGAGACCACCTTGCCGGACTCGGTCTGGTCGTAGAAGGCGAGATCGTGCCCCACGGCCGCCGAGAACGCCTCGGTCTGCATGCGCCGGACCACCTCGCCCACCAGCCGCGCCATCAGTTTCCGGTGCGCCCAGCGCAGGAACCACCAGCAGATGCCGCCGATGGCGAGCACCGCCGTCACCAGGAAGACCACGACCCGCAGCCGGTCGTCCACCCGAATCCAGTCGATCCCGCGGCTGACCAGGATCGGCTCGCCAACTCCGGCTCCCGCCATCATCATCACCAGCAGGACCGCCAGGAGCAACCGTTCACGCTGCGCCAGGAAGTAGGGGGCAATGCGGCGGGCCAACTGCCAGTCCGTGTAGGTCCGGTCGTATTTCTCGGCTTCCAGCCCGTCCATCCAGCTCATGGCATCCTCCTAGTCCTGGAATAGCCGACGGTAGGCGTCGGAGGTGGCCATGAGTTGATCGTGCGTGCCGACGGCGTCAAGCTGGCCGGCGCGCAACACGAGAATCAGATCCGCCCAGCGGATCTGCGACAGGCGATGGGTAATGATGAAGGTGGTCCGCCCGGCCGCCGCCGCCGCGATGGCCTGCTGGATGCGGTCCTCGGTGGCGCTGTCCACGGCGCTGGTGGAGTCGTCGAGGATGAGGATGGCGGGGTCGGTGAGGAAAGCGCGGGCCAGGGCCACCCGTTGCCGCTGACCGCCCGAGAGGCTGACGCCCCGCTCGCCGATCACTGTGTCGTAGCCTTCGGCAAAACCATGGATGAACTCGTCCGCCTGGGCGGCTTCCGCCGCCGCCACGATCTCCGCCTCGCTGGCCTGGGGGCGACCGAAGGCGATGTTCTCGCGGATGCTCTTGCTGAACAGGAAGATGTCCTGCTCGATGATGGAAATCCCCTGGCGCAGGGCCTCCAGATGCCAGTCGCGCACGTCCACCCCATCCACCAGCACCGTGCCACGGGTGGCATCGTGGATGCGGTTGATGAGCTTGACCAGACTGGTCTTGCCCGAGCCGGTCATGCCGACGATGGCCACGGTCTGGCCGGGCTCCACCCGGAAAGTGAGATCGCGCAGAATCTCGTCGCCACCGGGATAGGCGAAAGCCACGTCGCGGAACTCCACCGCCCCGCGCAACTCGCCCTCGTAGCCGCCCCGATTCTGGTCGAGATCGGTCCGACGGTTCATCAGCTCCAACACCCGCTTGGCCGCTGCCATGCCGGTGATGACCCGCGAGTAGGCGAACATGGAGGCAAAGGTGGGGAAGTCGAGCAGCATCAGCACCCCGTAATAGCCGATCACCTGCCCGATATCGAGCTTGCCGTGCCGGTAGAGCAACAGGGCGTGCAGCAGGCCCAGGCCCAGGGTCAGAGCGAACAGCACCATAGGCAGGAAACGGGCCTCTACATCGCCCTGCCGCACGTAGGCGTCCCGGTAGTCGGTCGCGACCTGGGAGAAACGGCGGCGCTCGGTCTCCTCGTTGGCGGTGCCCTTCACCAGCTCGATCCCGTCCAGGGACTCGCTCAGCCGCGTGTTCAGTTCGCCGAACCGTTCGCGCACCGCCTCGGTGACCGGAGTGAGCATGCGCAGGTAGGCCCGCAGCACCACCACGTAGAGGATCACAAACAGGATCGGGGCCGCGATCAACTGCGGATGGTAGCGGGGCGCGACCAGGATGGGGACGAAGAGGAACATGACCGAGCCCAGCACCCAGTTCAGGCCAGGGCTGAACAGCATGTTCACCTGGCGCACGTCGCCCGTGGCGCGGGCCAGGGTGTCGCCCACCGGCTGGAGGCTGTGGAAGGTCATGCTTTTGCCGAGCAGGCTGCGGTAGAGCTCGTCGCGCACATCCCGCTCCACCCGCTGGGCCACGAACTCGAAACTGGCGCTGCGGGCGAA
Organism: Victivallales bacterium; assembly: GCA_003245525.1. Classification (GTDB taxonomy): domain Bacteria; phylum Verrucomicrobiota; class Lentisphaeria; order Oligosphaerales; family Lenti-02; genus Lenti-02. The sequence continues at coordinate 8,814 of QKCY01000328.1, forward strand.
CTGCAGGAGCACCCGCCCAAACGCCGCCCCGACGATGCCGCAGGCGTAGAGCAGCAGCGTCCTCCGCGAGGGGGCGTCGCTGCGCATCAGGTCCACGGCCTTGCCGAACAGGACCGGCGCGGCGGAGGCGGTCAGGGCGTTGCCGATGGCGCCGAAGGTTCCCAAGGCCAGCAGGGGCCACCGGCGGACGGCGTGCCAGACCACCCAGCGCAACGGCGTGCGCCGGTCGCTGGCGGCACCTGCCGCAAAGTGAAATTCCTGCTTTTCGTCCATGGCTCCAATCGCCTCGGGCCAAGTCACACACAAGAAGGCAATCTATGCTGTCGTCATTCGTCGGACCAGTCGGACGGGTCAGACTGGTCCGATGGCCCTTCCGTTCCGGCGAGCCACTTGCGGAGCCGCAGAGAACAGCCACATTGCGGGATCGGAGACCGGTTCTGCTACCTGGAGTTCACCATGCGTGTTTGGCTTGGTTGTCTGCTGCTCGGGGGTCTCGCTTGGGGACAGGAGCTCACCCAGGGGCTCACCTACTACCATGGTTTCGAGGGAAATCTCACCCCGACCGTGGCTGGCGGCTCGGTGGATGTGAAGGGGGGGAAGGCGTTCGCACCGGGCCGGGTCGGCCAGGGAGCCAAAGTGTCCGCCAAGTCCCTGAGCATGAACCATCCCGGCAACTATGATCCGCGCCGGGGAACGGTCGCGTTCTGGGTCCAGCCCGACTGGTCGGGCGACCAGACCCGCGAGAAGGGCGGGGCACGCGGGTTCTTCCGGGGCGGCTGGGTGGCGCTGAACTACGACACCACCAAACGCATCTGCTTCTTCATGACCGGCGACGCGCACCCCCCCGAGGGGTTCCGCTGGGACTATGGCCAGACCACCGCCGCCATGCGCGCCTGGCGACCGGGCGAGTGGCATCATCTGGCCATCACCTGGGATGCCGCGACCAAGCACAAGGCCATCTACGTGGACGGCAAGGCGGTTTTCGACGGAACCACCTCCATCCTCTCGGACAAGGACAGCTCCCAGTTGACCGTCACCCTCGGCAACTCCCTGGCCACCGGGGTCTACGACGAGTGGGCCATCTGGAACCGCGAACTGGCCCCCGCCGAGGTCGCCGGAATCTTCGCGGAGCCCGAAGCCCTGGCTCGCGCGGCGCAAGCGCTACCGCGCCATGAGCAGCCGCTGCCCTGCCCTCTGGAGTTCGCGATCCCCGTCTGGGACCCGCCTGCCGCAGGCGTCTTCGAACCGGGAACCGCCTTTACGGCGCGGATCGCGGTCCGCAACCGGTCGGACAAGCCCTACCGGGGCGAACTGAAGGCCGATCTGATCGATCTGCGGGGCCGGGTACTGGCCAGTTTCCCGGTGGCGGTCGATTTCGCGCCGGAGCAGGCGGGCGACCTCGGGCTCTCCTATGCCCCGCCGGATGCGTTGGGTGTGTTCAAGGTGGCGGTGACCGTGCCCGGCCCGAACGGACAGAACTGGGTCCGGGACGTGAGCAGTTTCGCGGTCTGGCCCCAGCCGACCTCCCTGCCTCGACCGGATTCCTTCTTCGGCAACCACGTCAACTCCTGGTACGGCGGCAAGATGCTTGACCAGGCGGCCCGGCTTGGTCTGGGTTGGATGCGCGACCACGACATGCTCCAAACCACCTGGTGGAACCGGGTCCAGCCCGAACCGGGCGAACCCCAGTGGCAACTGGCGGACTGCCTCCAGGCCTGCCTGGACCGCCACATGCCCGTGCTCGGCGGACTCACCGGCACCCCCTACTGGGCGGTGAAAGACGGTCCCTTGCCCCGGACCAACAGCTCGCGCGGCTACACCCAGACGCCTGACCCCGAACTCTGGCGCGAGTATGTCCGCCTGACCGTGACCAAGTACCGGGACACGGTCCGCCATTGGGAAATCTGGAACGAGCCGGCGGTAAGCATGTTCTACACGGGCACGCCCGAGGAGCACGCCGAATTGATCCGCATCGCCGCCGAGGAAATCCATCGCATCGACCCCACCCTCGTCGCCATGGCCGCCGGCTACACGACTCCCGCCTGGCGTTGGCACGAGGCGACCGCCAAGGCGGGCGGCTGGCGCAATCTGGACACCCTCTCCATCCACTACGGCTGCCCCGATCTGCCGCCCGAGGAAAACGAGCGCAAGCTCCAGGAGATCCTGGTCCATTTCCGGGGTCTGCTCAAGGAGTACGGTCCGGACCACGACCTCCCCATCTGGAGCACCGAAGGCGGTATGGGCGACACCATCTGGCTGCGCGGGGTGGAGTTGCCCGAACTGCCTCCCGAGCATCTGCGACCGCCGGAGAATGCCTGGCGCGGCGCCCGGCGCACGGTGCAGGGCGAGGCCGTGCTCATGGCCAACGGCATCGTCCGCCACTTCTACTACTTCCAAAACCCCATCCGCAAGGGTCCCCAGGCCTACCTGAACACCAGCATGTTCGACTACAATCTCGCGCCCCGGCCCAAGCTCATGGCCCGGGTCGCCATGGAGCAGGAACTGACGGGAGCGAAATGGACCGGCCAAGTACGCCGTCCCGCCGACGGTCGGTTCTGGGCCCATCTCTTCGCCCGCGAGGATGGCGGCACCACGGTGCTCTGGTGGGCGGGCGACGGGGGCAAACTAGAGGTGAAAGCGGCTTGGCCCAAGGGCAAGGCGGCAGCCGTGGACCTGCTGGGCAACCTGGCCCCCCTCGCCGATCCCGTGGTCCTCACCGACGAACCGGCCTACGTGCGGCTTGCCGCTCCGGTGGAGTCGGTTCGTGCTGCCCTCGAACAGGCCACAATCACGGTTCTCCAGGCCCCCGAACCCTTGCCGGAAGCCGCGGCGGCTGCGGACCAGCCGGACGTGCCTGCCCTGCCCGATTTCGTCGCACCGGGGGAGAGCCCGGCCACCGTCTTCACCCTCGACCTCCGCCAGGTCTGCACCATGGGCCTGGCCGATCCCCGCGCGGGCGACGGCGAAGGCGGTTGGTCCGACGAAGGCCCCATGAACGATCTGCGCGGCTTGCCCGTAGGCAAGCGCACCTTGGCAGGCGTCCCTTTCGACCTCATCGATCCTGCCACCAATGGCGGCAAGGCGGTGGTGACCCTGCGCGGGAAATCCGTCACGCCTAACCTGCCTGAACGGGTGCGGATTCCCCTGGCGAATCCCCGACCCGTCCGCTGCCTCTACTTCCTCCATGCCGCCGCCTGGGGCACGCCCGGCGAAATCGGCAGCTACATCGTCCACTACGCCGACGGCACCACCGCCGAGATCGTCAACCGCATCCCCGAGACCAACGGCAACTGGTGGAACGGCAACGATCCCAAGGAGCAATCCCATCCGATCCCGGTCCGCGTCACCAACACCCTCACCGGCAAGC
>QKCY01000444.1 GCA_003245525.1 Victivallales bacterium
CCGTGTTCTTGGGCCGGTAGCCGTGGCGGGTATGGGAGGCCAGGGAGAGGAAGATGGCAAGCAGGATTCCCTGCTCGACGCCCCAGAAGACCACGACGGCGGTCGTAATCAGGGCCACCCAGAACTCCCAGGGACGCTCGAAGTAGATCCTGGTCATGCCCTTGAGGTCGATCAGCTCGACCCCGATCAGAAAGACCACCGCCGCGAGCACGGCTTGAGGCACATGGGCCAACGGGGCAGTGAGGAAAAGAAGCAGCAGGAGCACAATCAGGGAGGCAACCAGCTGCCCCAGTTGGCTCCGTCCACCGGCGCTGTCCACCATCTGGGTCTTGGTCGGACTGCCGTTGACCACAAAGGTCCCGGACAAGGCCGCCCCGATATTGGCGATCCCCAGACCGACGAGATCGGCGTCCTCGCTGAACGGCTCGTCATGGCGATCGGCATAGGCTCGGGAGGTGGCGGCACTCTGGGCGAGGATCACGATGAACATCCCGAAAGCCGTTGGCAGCAGCCGCTGGATCAGCGTCCAACTCCACGCCACGTCAGGCAGTCCGAGGGTCGGCATGCCGCTCGGAATCGCGCCCAGGACGTGGACGCTCTTTGCCTCCCAGCCCAAGGCCCAAGTCACGAGGGTGGCGGCAGCCACGGCGATCAGCGGCCCCGGAATCCGTTTCGAGAGCCGCCTGGAGCCAAGGACAACGGCCACCACGCCAACGGAGATCCCCAGCGCGTGCAGGCTAACCTGTTCGATCTGCCGCCAATCGGCAAGCATCTGGCCGATGGGGCCGTGCCCGCCACCGGGAAGCCCCAGCATGCCCCCGATCTGGCCCAAGGCCACCTGGATGCCGACCCCGGTCAGAAAGCCGACCAGGACCGTGCGCGACAGGAAGTCCGCGAGAAACCCGAGCCGGATCAGGCGGGCCAGGAGGAGAAGGGCCGCCGCCAGCAGGGCGAGAAGTCCAGCCAGGGCAACGTATTCCGGAGTGCCCCGTTGCGCGATGCCGACCAGACCAGCCGCCAGCATCGCCGCCGTGGCCGAGTCCGCTCCCACTACCAGGTGCCGGGAGGAGCCGAAGACCGCGAACAGGATCATCGGGATAAGCATCGTGTAGAGCCCGGTAATCACCGGCATCCCCGCGATCTTCGTGTACCCCATCACTTCCGGGACAGCCAGCGCCGCCAGGGTCAGTCCCGCAAGAATCTCGCCGGATACCTGCGAGCGCCGGATCGGCAGAAGGCCCTGTAGGACGCGGACCCGCTTCCCGCTGCCATTCGCCGGTCCACCCGCCGTCGCTCCGTTCCCTGGTTGGTCGAGTCCCAATCCCATGCCTCTCGGGTCCTGATCGCCGCATTCATGCCCTTGGCGCATGGCAGGCCGGAGTTCCCGCCAAGGCCGCGGTCGTCGTCATGGAATACCACTACCCCCTCGCGCGGCACACGCAAGCAGACCGGCCCGAAGCAGGCATCTGCACAATTCTCTCTGCCCCAGGGCTGGACGTTTCCGGTTCGGCGTCCGATGTTCTGGTGGTTACTGCGGGCATCTACCCAGTCGTATCGACAACGCCTCTTGAGTGGAAAGGTGGAGTGGTATGAGAGCAGCGATCACGGACGGCAAGGGCAAGGTTTGGATTGGCGAGGTCCCCCGGCCGGTGCCGGGCGACTACGAGTGTCTGTGCCAGACCAAGGCGTGCGCGACGTGCACGGGCACGGACAGCAAGCACATCCACGACAAGCTCCCCTGGGCACAGGTCTATCCCGGCCTGCTGGGGCACGAGAGCGTGGGTGTGGTCATCGAGGTGGGGAAGAAGGTGCGCAACTTCCGCGAGGGCGACATCGTCCTGCGGCCGGCAGCGGCCTTTCCGGGCACCCAACTGGGCGGCTACACCTCCATGTGGGGCGGGTTTGCGGAGTACGGCCTGGTCGGCGATGCCGCCGCCATGCGGGCCGACGATCCGGACGCCAAGCCCAACAACTACACCCGCTTCCAGCAGGTCATCCCGCGCGATGCGGGCATTTCCTTCGTGGATGCCACCATGCTCATCACCCTCAAGGAATGCGCCAGCTACGTGGCTAGTTCCGGGGTCGGTTTGCGGTCCCGCGTTCTGGTACTCGGAGCCGGTTCCGTGGGCATCAGCATGATCCGCTTCGCCAAGGTCTATGGGGCGCACGTCATCGCCGTCGCCCGGCGCGACGAGCAGTTGGCCTACGCCAAGGACGTGATCGGGGCCAACGCGGTGGTCAACGTCAGCCGCCAGGATCTGGTCAAGACCGTGGACGAGCTTACCGGCGGCCAGGGCATCGACCGGATCATCGACACCACCGGCAGCGCCGACTTCCTCCAGACCGCCCTCCCCACCCTCGCCCCCAATGGCAAGGTCGGGGCCTACGCTACCTACACGCGCGGCACAGCCCGCGCCGAGATCGTCTCCCCCGAGCTAGAAGCCGGGGGGGCCACGGGCGAGGACATCGCCCATCCCTATCTGCTCGACGCGGTGAAACTGGGGCTGGTGAGGCTCTCCGACTTCTACAGCCACGTCATGCCTCTGTCCGAGATCTCCCGTGCCTTTGAGATGATCGAACGCAAGGAAGCCTTCAAGGTCGTTGCCACCATGGAGGAAGCGTGATGAAGACCACTGCCGTTGTCTTTCCCGAAGCCAATCGGTTCGAGTTGCGCGAACTGACCCTCAAACAGCCCGGTCCCGGCGACATGGTCGTGCGCACCGTCCTCAGCGCCATCTCCCCCGGCACCGAACGCTGGTGCCTGCGGGGACTGCATCTGGGCTCCACCTTCCCCTGCGTGCCCGGCTACCACCGGATCGGCATCGTCGAGGCCTGCGGCGCGGACGTGAAGGCCTTCCAGGTGGGCGACATCGTCTACGGCACCGGCAACGCCTGGGAGGAGAAGGTAACAAGCATGTGGGGCGCCCACGTGGGCCACAGCGTCAGCGCGCCCGGCGGCTACCACCTCATCGCCAAGACCATGCCCGGCGATGCCGAACTGGAAGGCATCGGTTTCGCCATTCTGGCGGGCGTCTCCAACCGCGGCGTCAACATGGTCAACGTCCAAGCCGGGCAGACCATGCTCAGCATCGGCGCGGGCATTGTCGGCATTTGCGCCGCCCAATTGGCCCAGGCGCGCGGGGCCAAGCCCATCCTGGTAGACAAGGACCCCGAACGCATCGCCTTCCTGGCGAAGGCGCAACCCCAACTCACCGTTCTCTCCGTGGACGATCCAGAGCGCGATGC
>QKCY01000409.1 GCA_003245525.1 Victivallales bacterium
GCTAGGGTGGGTTGGGGGATGGGATCGAGAGGCATGGGAGGAGTATTATGTTGATTTGTCCTACATATAAATATCGCAGCAACGGACCTTGTGCAAGAAAGAAGGGGCGACGACTGGGAGCGCCGGCATCCTTGCCGGCAGTCTTTTCCTGCATTTCCCAAGATCAATAAGAGTCTTGGCCGCTCCCCGAGAGCCGGAGCAGCGGTGTCCCAAGTGAAACGGTCGTCGTCTCCCGACTGTTCACACCAATTTGACGCCATACATAGAGCTATAGCTTCCCGCCTCCCCGGAATTCCGGCTGGGCGTTGCGGTCGCGACGTTGGCGGCATTCCCCGCGCCCGAGGCCGGGCGCTCCTCCAGCACGTGGGATCGGCGAAAGGTCCTGGAGAAGCGGCGGGCCTCCGCCGCCGAGACGCGGCAGCGCCAATCGGGAATGCATTGAACGCGGGGGAAAAGGCGGTTCCCGGCTAACCCCAAAGACTCCATGGCTGATGTCCAACTGGTATCACATGGTCGCAGACGGGTAGTCGCTGGCTCGACGAGCCTGCGACAGGAGTAGACCGTGCGGGGGAAGGAAGCTGATGGTCGGCAACCAAAGCCTGCGCGTTCATCGACCGCGCAGCTACCCGGTCGGCACGCGGAAATGGTCGCCTGCCGGGCGGACAGTGGCAGAAAGTCAATACCTGGGAATGCCGGCAAGGATGCCGGCGCTCCCGGTGGGGGACGGTGCCGGTAGGAAGGGGACTGGGAATGCCGGCAAGGATGCCGGCGCTCCCGGTAAGACAGTGCTGACAGGAGCGCCGACAAGGGCTACGGCGCTCCCGGTGGTGGGACTAGATCCAGCCCTGGTCGAGCATGGCGTCGGCGACCTTGGTGAAGCCCGCGATGTTGGCACCCATGACGTAGTTGCCGGAGTTGCCGTACTCCTCCGCCGTTTCGAAGCACTGGCGATGGATTTCGATCATGATGCCGTGCAGGCGGTTGTCGACTTCCTCGCGGGTCCAGGGAAGGCGCATGGCGTTCTGGCTCATTTCGAGGCCGGAGGTGGCCACGCCGCCCGCGTTGGCGGCCTTGCCGGGACCGTACATGATGCGGTTGCCGACGAACTGGTCGACCGCCTCGGGCGTGCTGGGCATGTTGGCACCCTCGGAGACCAGGCGGCAGCCGTTGCGCAGCAGGGCGGCGGCGTCCTCGCCGTTGATCTCGTTCTGGGTGGCGCTGGGGAAGGCGCAGTCGCAGGCGACGCACCAGGGACGTTTCCCTTCCAGGTACTGCACGCCGAACTCGTCCGCGTATTCCTTGATGCGCCCGCGTTTGACGTTCTTCAGCATCATCACAAATTCGAGTTTCTCGGCGGTGATGCCGTCGGGATCATAGATCGACCCGGCGGAATCGGACAGGGTGACGACCTTGCCGCCGAGCTGGTTGATCTTCTCGACCGTGTACTGGGCCACGTTGCCGCTGCCGGAGACGGCGCAGACTTTGCCTTCGAAGGTCTCGCTGCGGGTCTTCAGCATCTCTTCGGCGAAGTAGACCGAGCCGTAGCCGGTGGCCTCGGGACGGATGAGGGAGCCGCCCCACTTCAGGCCCTTACCGGTGAGTACGCCGGTGAACTCGTTACGCAGGCGGCGGTACTGGCCAAACATGAAACCGATCTCGCGGCCGCCGACGCCGATGTCGCCTGCGGGCACGTCAGTATCGGGACCAATGTGGCGCTGGAGTTCGGTCATGAAGGACTGGCAGAAGCGCATGACTTCGGCATCGCTCTTGCCCTTGGGGTCGAAGTCCGAACCGCCCTTGCCGCCGCCCATGGGCAGGGTGGTCAGGGAGTTCTTGAAGATCTGCTCGAAGCCCAGGAACTTGAGGATGCTGGCGCAGACGCTGGGGTGGAAGCGCAGACCGCCCTTGTAAGGGCCGATGGCGCTGTTGAACTCGAAGCGGAAACCCCGGTTCACGCGCAGGCGGCCCCGGTCGTCCATCCAGGGCACCCGGAACAGGATCTGGCGCTCGGGCTCGACGATGCGTTCCAGAATCCCGTTGGCCTGGTACTCCGGCCGGCGCTCCATGACCGGTTCCAGCGTTTCGAGGACTTCCTTGACCGCCTGGAGGAACTCGGACTCGCCGGGGTTCCGCTGGTACACGGTCTCGAGCACGTCGGTGATGTACGACATAGGCCTGGTCTCCCTTTGTCCGTCGCGCCCGAGTTGTTACCTGTGCCTGCTGCCGGCGAAGTCCGACCCCAGGGCTGCTACCTTGTGCTTTGGGCGTGACTGATGACCCGTAGCATGCGTTCGAGACCGACGAGCGCCGTGGTCCCCGGCACGGCGGCCTGCCCGGCGAGGAACCGCCGGATGAGCAGCCGCATGGTGTCGGGAAACAAATGGCTCTGCGCACCGATCCGGATGTCGGCGCAGAAATGGCCGTCGCCATCTCTCGTGCCCTCGATGTCGCATCCTACGTTGCCAAATTCGAGACGGCGGACGTTGCTGGGTTCGCCGTCGGTGTGATTGGTATAGATCTCGGCGCGGAGTTCCTGGCCGTCGGGCAGATCCACGAGGAACTGCGCCTGGGCTTCGTGTCCCGCGAACTCGGTCTGCAGGCTCTCCCAGCGGATCTTGCCCTCGGGGGCGAAGACATGGAGAGCTCCGAGCATATGGGGCGAGAGGTCCACCCAGGTGCGGACCGGATTGGGGGAACGCCCGCGGGTGGGGGAGACCAGTTCGCCCCGGAACACCGGCGCCAACGGCGCGCCCGGTTGCTCTCGCAGGAGCTGGAGACAGATCTCGCTGGCCAGGACGTACTGGGTGCAGATGCCGAACAGGCGACCGGAAGCGGCGGCGAGATCCACCAGTTCGCGGGCTTGCGCCAGGAGCTCCTCCATCGGCAAGGAGGCGTCGTAGACGAAGGGCTTCTCGCAGAGCACGTCGCAACCTGCCAGCAAGGCAGTCCGGGCGTGCCGGTAGTGCAGTTCGGGCGGGGTGCAGACGTCCACGATGTCCGGGTGTTCGGCGGCGAGCAGTTCGTCCAGATCCGTGTAGACACGCCCGGCAAAGCCGAACATGCCGTGCAACTTTTCGGCGGACTTGGCAAGGGACTCGGGGCTGCTGCCGAGAATGGCGCAGACCTCGGCTCCCTCGACCGTCCACCAGTTGGCGTGGTGGCGACCGATGCCGCTGGCACCAAGGACGGCGACGCGCCGCGGGCGTGGGGTGGTGGTGCTCATTCGCAGGGCTCCTCTGGCTGGGCGGGACCGAAGGTCTCGCGCAATGCCCGGAGCGCGGCATCCGCCAAGGGGCCTTTCTGGAAGCCGAGGAGCTTGCTGTTCCGGAAGCCGAAGATGCGCTCGATGTCCTCGCTGGTGTAGGCGAAGACCTGCGGACAGGAGAAGATGGCGGCGAGTTCACGCCGGCTTCGTTCGCTCATGTCGGTGGTCATTAGGACAAAGGCCAAACGTTTCCGGAGGTGGATCAGGCGCTCGCGACCGACGAGGACTTGGTGTGCCCGGAGCATGAAGGGGGCAAGTTTCTCGAATGCTTCGCTCACAATGGCATTACTTCCCGTTAGTGGCGGCACGGTTTTCTACTATATGTGCCGTTTGGTTGATGGTAAAATGCCGTTCGGAAAAACTTCCGGAACGGCTTCCGGTGCGGTTTTTGGGAGCGAATGCCCCCGCCCTTCTAGTCGGGATGGCTATGGATGGGGCCGGACCGTGGCCCTCGTTCCGGACGTTGTACATGGTTCTCTTGCATGTGTTCAACCTCATGTGGTTTAAGCGGATAGTTGAGATGGTCAGAGGGGGTCTTTCGAGGGCGGCCTCCCGGATTCCCCGCAAGGTGGCGGCAGGGACGTGGGAAGTGGGTAGCGATCCGGCATCGAGGCAGGAAATAGTGGCAGATGGATGCCGTTTCCTGGAACTAGAACGGCAATTATCTGCCGTTTTGTTTGCCGAGTGATGTCGCGATGACGGCTGGGGCTGGAGGGTTCCGCCGGTGGGGTGGGGGGCTTGGTTGGGACTGGGCGGGGTGGCGGTCATGCCGGGCTGAAGACTCCATTCAGCGCTGAGGGGTTGGCCGTCGCATCGCACTGGGTCTGGCATGGGCATATGCGCGGCCCGGCGGGCGGGGAGTCGGTCCGAAAAAAAGTACGGAAAGGAGGGCCGGACATTTGACTGTCCGACACTCTCCCTGTATCGTGGAAACTAGAGACAGTAACCAGTAACCATCCATCGGTTACCATCGGGATTCTACCATGTCTGATCACCTACAACATAACGAGCCCTGGGAGCATGCGCTTGGCGATTCGCTGAAAGATGCGCATGACAAGCTGGGCACGATGAGTCTGCGGCAGGTGGCCCGGGACCTGGAGTTGTCCCACGCGGCCCTGGTCCGGGTTCGCCAGGGGGATCTGGGTGCGGTCAGCCGCGAGACTCTCTTGCGCATCCTGGACTTCTATGGTCTGAAGGCTCCTTCCGAGTTGACGATGCCGGTTACGGTCTCCGCCGAACGGGTGCTGCAGCGCCTTGCCGCCTACTGCACGTCGCCCCAATGCCCGCTTGCCACGGTGTACTTCGTCAACGAGCGCTGGGTGGTCCGGCCGTTGACGCTGAGTGTGCCGGGAGCCCTGTTCGAGAGCGGTCGGGAGCCGGTGTGCCGCGAGTGTGGCAGCCTGCTGGCGCATCGTTGTCCCGAATGCGGGCAGGAGTTCAAGAAAGGGGCGTTCTGTCCCTGGTGTTCGGCTAGCTACGTGTTGGTGAACGATTTGCGCGAGCAGGACTACCCGCAGTTGCGGGAGCAGTGGCCCGGTTTTGAAGAGTCGAGTGGCACGGTGGAAGACTATTGAGCGTCCCGGCTCGGTCGGGATAACGGGGAGCGACGAGAATGACAGACCAGCATGACAACCACGGAGAGCAGTCCAGCCAGGCCCGGCGCGGCAGCTTGGTAGCCAACTGGCCTCTGCTGCTCGTGGCGGTGCTTGGCCTGCTGGCCGTCGTGGCCATGCCCCGGCAGGATCAGGACAAGGTTCGCGACCAAACCCGGAAACTGGTTCCCGCCGTTCCTGGCACGGCGTCGCCGACCGCCAACGGCGAGGCGGATACTGGCGGTTACCAGGCACGCTACGAAGCCGAGAAGGTCTATCGCGATGCGCTTCAGGAACGTCTCTACGGGCGCAAGTACCAACGCTACACCGAGATCGAGGCGGAGGTGGTGAAGCGCAACCCCTATACGGGCTACTACACCGGCGACCTCCTCCTCGGCTGTGGCTCCCGAGACGGTGTGCGGGCTGGCCTTATCGTCGTCAACCGAGATTTCGTCGCGGTCGGCCGGGTGGTGGCCGTGGACAGGGCAACCTGTACGCTACGCCTAGTGACCAATCCCGAACTGATCATGAGCGTCCGCATCCCTGCCCGGGACTTGAGCGGGATCACGGGGGTGGCCGAGGCGGTCGGCACCACGGGGCAAGTGGCCTTGCTGCTGCCCCCTCCCTCCCTGTTTGTGACGGCCATCCAGGCCGATGAGATGGATGGTACCGGCCGCACCCGCGACCAGCGCGATCCCCAGTTCCTCAAGCCCGGCGATGTGGTGGTCACCAATGGGGAATCGGACCCCGAGAACTGCACCGATGGCATCGTGGTGGGACGCATCTCCCACACCGCCCCGCCGGAGACCAATACCTCGGGATGGCCGCTCAAGGCCTGGATCATCCCAGGGCGTCTCGATTCCCTGCGCTACGTCAAAATCCTGGTGCCGCCGCGGGCTCTGTCCACGACCGCCAATCCGTCTGCCAACTAGGAGGAATTCCCATGTCATCCGCCATCACCCTCGACGATCCGCATCCGACTCCCATCATCAGCATGAACTGGTCGCTCAACGAGCAGTCGTGGTTCCTGAACGGGCGTTTCGCCCAGTTCTCCCACCGACTCTGGAGCGAGACGCTGGCCTCCGTGCGAATTGTCGTGGCACTCCTCTGCGCCATGACGCTCGAATGGTACCTGGCACCGCTGGGTTTCGCAGGCCAGGCCCCGGTTCCCGTGGTGGCATCGGTGGTGGCCTGCTATGTGCTCACCAGCAGCTATGGCCGCATGGTGGTTGCCTGCGTAGCGGCCGGTCTGATCCATGATGCGTTCATGCCGGTCGTTCCGCTGGGTTGCTCCGGCCTGATCTATCTGGCAGCGGCCGTCGTCGGCCGTGAACTGCGGGACGAGGAGCGGGGCGGCGGGATCGCGGAGCAGGTGCTAGTCAGCCTGCTGATCGCAGGCGCGATGGTCCTGCTGAGCCATGTCATGCTCGTGGTCAGCGGGGTCAGCGGCTCGGCCTCGCTGGGCGAGGTGCTGCGCCGCGTGCTTGGCAGTGCCCTGGTGGCGGCCTTCCTGGTCGTGCCTCTGGCGCGGGTGGCCAAGGTGGCTGCCGGCCGCTGTTTCCAGTTTGGCCTGCGGCTATCGGGGTTGGGTGCCGCCCGGCTGGGTGCCTGGGTGCTGCGCCACCTCAACCTGCCCGAACGGCAGTTCCCCCGCATGCCCCAGCATCCGCTCCCTGCGGAGCCATAGAGCCGAACCAGGAGGGAGTGGACCATGCAGCCGATGAAGGGAAATCCGGCAGTCGGTGCCGAGGGTTGCTCGGTGCCCGGTGCGGAGCGGGCGCGCGGCGTCCTGGTCTGGGGAATGATGGCATTCCCCGGCCTGCTGGGCCTGATGGCGCTCCTGTTCTTCCGCTACCAGGTCCTCAACGCCAAGGAGCTGCAGGCTAAGTGCAGCGACCAGATGGTGCGCTGGGCAAACGTGGAGCCCGAACGGGGAACGCTGACCGCTACCGGCGGCGAGAATCTGTGCTACAACCGGCCCGTCTACCGGTTCGTGCTGGACCTGAAGGCGGTGCGCTATCCCCGCGAATCGCTGGCGGCCACGGTGGACCGGGTGACCGAGCGGCTTGCTCTCTTCCGTTCGATCTTCCCGCCGGGTGCGGTCTCCTTCTCGCTAAGCGAACGCCAGATCGCGGAACGGATCCGGCAGGAGGGGGCTCTCGACTTTGTGCTGGGCGACGACTGGGACGTGCCCCCTGCCTTGGTGGCCCGTTTCGCGCCCTTCCGCGACCAGTTCCCGGAGATCCGCCTCGAACCCGCCTACCGGCGGGTTTGCGCCGCCTCCAGCGCCCTGGCCAATACCTTGGGGCGGGTGGCCAGCGACGGGCCCACCCGGCGTCCGGAAGGCGATCTGGACTACTTGCGTCCGGAGACGCGGGGCGTGTCGGGCCTGGAACAGGTGCTGGACCGCTACCTGCGCGGGCAGAGTGGATATGAGGAAATCGAGGTGGACGCCTTGGGTTACCATCGGGTTTCCGCCGTGGCCACCGAACCTGCCTTGGCGGGACGTTCGCTGCGTCTCACCTTCGATGTCCCCGTGCAGGAGGCGGCGGAACGGCTCCTGTTGGGGGAGGATGCCGGGGCCTTTATCGTGGTCGAGCTTCCCGGCATGGAAGTGCGGGCCATGGGGGGCGCACCCCAGGCTGCCTACGCCCCCACGCCCACCGAGTATGCGGAAATGGCCGCAGGCACGGCCCGGGGCAGTGTGCAGGATCTGGCCCGGTTCTGGCGCACGCCGCCGGGCAGCACGTTCAAGATGATCACCTTCACTGCCGCGCTGATGAGCGGTCGCTTGTCTCCCGATGCCACCTTCACCTGCACGGGGCACGAAATGGTGAACGGGGTAAGCCGCCCCTGCAACAAGGCCCATGGGTGCATCACGATCCCCGAGGCCCTGGCCAAGTCCTGCAATGTGGCCACTTACGAGGCGGCCAAGCTGGCTGGTGCCGAGAACATTGTCTTCTGGGCCCACCAGTTCGGGTTCGAGGAAGCCCTGCCGAGCCAGCGGACCGGCCTGGTCCTGGCCAGGAGCCGGCTGCACACGGCCAAACGGTGGACCAATACGGACATCTGGAATCTCTGCCTTGGCCAGGGCGAAACCGAGGCCTCGGTGACGACGCTGGCCATGTACGTGGTGGCACTGGTCACCGGCGAACTCGTCCAGCCCGCCTATGTGGAGGAGGGATCGCTTCCCCCCGGCGACCGCTACGGGCGCGAAGCCCGGGTGGTTCGGCGGATCGCCCTGCGGCCCGAGGTTCGCGAGGTGCTGTTGACGGGAATGCTGGGGTGTACCCAGTACGGCACGGGGCGTTCGGCCGCCTGTGGCGGCATCCCTATCCTGGCGAAGACCGGGACGGCCCAGACCGGCCCCAAGGACGAACACCGCAAGAACGCCCTGATGGTGGCGCTGGTCCCCGCCCAGAGTCCCAAGTACTGCATCGTCTGTGCCATCAAGGACAGCACGGGCGGCGGGGGCGGCACGATCGGACCCCGTCTGCGGGACCTGATCCAGGAACTGGTCGGTCTGGGACGCCTCTCGTCCATGGTCGCGGCTGGGGGGGAATGAGCCATGCTCGGGCTGATTGTCCAGGACGCCGAACGCCGTCATCGCCACCTCTGGATTCTGCTGGTGGCCCTGTTGCTGGCAGGGATCGGCCTGCTCTTTGTCCGTAGCACCTGCTATGTGGCCGAGGGGTTCCCCCTGGACCCGGCTTGGAGAAGGCAGGCGCAATGGGGGCTGCTAGGACTTCTGCTCTGTGTGGTTTTTGCCATGAACGACTTCCGTCGTCTTGGTGGCTTGGTCTGGGTTGGCTATCTGGCCTCGGTACTGCTGCTGGCCGTGACCCTGTTGGCCGGAGTCAAGAGCAACGGAGCCTACCGCTGGCTGAAACTGCCCGGTCTGCCTTCGTTCCAGGCGGCCGCCCCGGCCCGCCTCTTCACCTTGCTGGCCTATGCCGCCTGGTTGTCCCGACCCCCGGTACGGTTGCAAGGCAGGCTGGCCGGCTTGGTGGGGGCGGCGCTGGTGTTGGTGCCTGCAACGCTCATTGCGGTGGAGCCTTCGATGGGCAATGCGCTCACGCTGGTCTGTGCCTGCTCCCTGGTGTGGTTTGTGGCGCGCGGCAACGCGGCATGGGCCCGACGACTGGCGTTGACTGCATTGCTGGCGGCAGCGGTGGCGATGCCGGCGCTGGGCTGGGTGCGGCAGCAGAACTGGGAACCCGCCAAGATTCGGGCAGCCCTGTCCTGGTGGCCTTACAAACACCACGTGAACCGGGTGGTATGGTTCTGCCATCCGACCGGACACCCCAGCAACGAACGCCAGATCATGTACTGCCTGGCTTCCGGAGGCTGGTTTGGCAAGGGGCTGTTCCGCGGAATCATCCAGAAGCGCGGCTTTTTGCCGCGGGCGGTGGCGGGAAGCGATTTCATCCTGGCCACCATTGGCGAGGAAGCCGGTCTGCTTGGTTGCATCACGGTCCTGATGCTGTGCGCAGTCCTGGTGGTCCTCTGTTTGCGGGTGGCGGCGGAGACCACCGACGATTGGGGTCGGCTGATCTGTACCGGCGTGGCGGCGCTGTTCGCCGTGCAGGTGCTGATTTCGGTGGGCATGGTGCTACGGCTTTGCCCCATCATCGGCCTTACCATTCCTCTGCTGGGCCGGGCGGGGACCTTGATGACCACCGCCTTTGTGGGGCTGGGGCTCGTGGCCAGCGTGCAGCGGCATACGGTTCCGGGAACCGGTGCCCCGCAGGTACTCTGCCACGTGTCGCCGCCGCCCACCATCATGTACCGGGAGAACCGGGACACCGTGGTGATCGACCTGCTGCCCTGGGGTCCCATCAAGCTCTTCCTGCGCCTGCGTTGGGAGCGGGCGGCGGAGACCCTGGAGGAACTGGTGGCCATGAGCACGGCCAAGCCCAAACCCGCGAAGCCGAAGAGACCCCGCAAACCCAAGCAATACCACCAGGACACCCGCGAGTTGCCGGGTTTTCGCGATGCCCTGGAGTTTGGGCGCCGCTGCCTGCGCCGCCACAAGAAGGACTAGCGGTCCAGCCGCCGCTGGCTGGTAACCAGCCGCTGGAGCAACTGCTCCTGCAAGGCGTGGACCACGTCCTGCCAGGCCGGGTCGGCCACTAGGTTCACCTGTTCCTTGGGATCGCTGGGCCGATGGCAGAGCAGGTAGGGTTGCCCGGCCTGGTTCAGGGCCAGTTTCCATTCCTCGGTGATCAGCGCCAGTTCCCCGTCGTATTCGGCGAGGGCATCCGCGCGAGGACGGGCCGCCGGATCGTGCAGGCAGGGCACGAGGGAGCAAGCGAACTGCTGGTAGGGGAGTTCCACGCCTGCCAGTTCGGCCAGCGTCGGCCCGATGTCGGGTAGCTCTACGGGGGCGGCGCAGGTCCGTCCTCCTGGCATCGTCGGGGTGCGCACGAGGAAGGGAATGCGCAGGCAGCCGTCGAGGAAGGTCTCCTTGTAGATCAGCCCGTGGTCGCCGTTCAGTTCCCCATGGTCGGAGACCAGCGCCACGATGGTGTTGTCCCACTCGCCCCGCTCTTCGACCACGCGCAGAATCTGTCCGATCTGCTCGTCGATCAGCGTGACATTGCCCGCATAGTCCGCCCGCATGGCGGCGATGTCCTCGGGGGCGAGAGCAGGGCGGTTCCGCAACCGGTCGGGGAGCACCCCATCGGCCGCGGTCGCCCATTCCGGGACCGGCGTCGGGGCGGGCATGGCTGCCGGACGGTAGCGGCTCGCGTAGGGCTCGGGGGTGTCCCAGGGCTCGTGGGGACCGCCAAAGCTGACCCAACAGAACCACGGCTGGTCCCGGTCGTAGGCGGCCAGGTACTCCGCCGCCCGGCGGCCGACGTAGACATCGGCGTATTCCTCCAGCGGCAGCGTGCTCGGGCGCACCACGTGGGGCTTGTTGGCGAAACGCTCCCGATAGTCCTCCCGATAGGCCTCCCAGAGGCCTAGTTCCTGCCAGCGGGCGGTCATGTGGCTCAAGAGGCGGGCGCTGGCGCGGGGACCGCCGATCTCGTCCACATCGTCCAGCCCGTAGGCGTGCATCAGGTCCTCGCGGTCGCGCAAATCGCCGCCGTGGGGGTGCAGATGGGTCTTGCCGAAGAGGCTGGTCCGGTAACCGGCTTCGCGCAGAGCCCGCATCCAGTTGGGCAGGGCAGGGTCCATGCGGTGGTTGCAGTTCTTCCAGACCCCGGTCGTGTGGCAGTACAGCCCCGTGGCCAGGGACAACCGGGCCGGCACGCACACCGGGCAGGTGGTGATGGCGTTGGTGAACCGGACGCCCGCGGCGGCCAGGCGGTCGAGATTCGGCGTCTCCACCCAGCCGCCCGCGCAACCGAGCGCGTCGGCTCGCTGCTGGTCGGTCATCAGGAACAGGATATTCGGGCGGGCCATCTAGAACCCCGTGGGGACATCGAGGAACACGCAGTCCAGTTCGGGGAAGGTGTCCGACATCCACTTCATCAGGGACTTCACGCCCCAGACTTCGGTGTGATAATGCCCGGCGGCGACCACATTGATGCGGCACTCGCGGGCGGTGTGGACATGCTGGTGGGTGATCTCGCCGGTCAGCAGGCAGTCCAGCCCGAGTTTGGCTGCCTCGGGGACGACATCGGCCCCGCCGCCGGAGACGATGCCGACACGCTGGATCGTCTCGCTGCCGGTATCCAGGACAATCGGCGTACCGCCGACCCGTTCGTCCACCAACTGCGCGAAGGAGGCCAGGGAGATCGGCTCGGCGAGGATGCCCCGGAAGCCAATGTCGATGCCGCCGTAGCGGGCAAAGGTCTGCAAATCCTGCAACTCGATCACCCGCGCCAGGACCGCGTTGTTCCCCACCTCGGGATGGGCATCCAGGGGCAGATGGACCCCGTACAGGGAAACCCCGTGCTTGAGCAGAGTCCGGATGCGGGCTGCCGTGGTGCCCGTGATGGTGCGGAATCCGCCGCCCCAACTGATCCCATGGTGGACCACCACGAAATCGGCCCCCGCATCGACCGCGCGCTCGAAGACCTCCAGGCAGCCGTCCACCGCAAAAGCGATCCGATTGACCTCCTCCCCGCCCTCCACCTGGAGACCATTGTTGGAGGAATCCTGGCAGGGGCAGTCATCCAGCAGCAGGGAATCAAGGAAACGAACCACATCGTCGCGTTGCATGGCAGTGCTCCCAGGTAGAAGTGACCCTCTACTAGGATACCCCACCCCGTCCCGGCTTCAATGGCGGCAGAAGGCTATCCATGCCGCACCTGTGCCCCGG
>QKCY01000254.1 GCA_003245525.1 Victivallales bacterium
CTTGCCGAACACGCGCGCGCGACTGCCACCTCCACCAATGGAGCCTATTCCGCCGACAAGGCGGTGGATGGCGAGGTCAGCAACGACTCCCGCTGGGTGAGCGCCAGCAAGGAGGGGCCCCATACCCTCACTATCGAATGGGACGAGCCCACCGAGATCGGCTGCGTGCATCTGGTATCGGGCTGGTGCCCGGATGGCGCGTGGATTCATCCGGTGAAGTCCTTCCATTTCGAATACCGCAAGGGGGAGGAATGGCTGCCCCTTCCCGGCGCGGCTGCCGAGGACAACGCGAAGTATGCCTGGGAATGTGCCTTCGAGGAGCCGTTGACCACCAACGCCGTCCGCTTGGTCGCCCTCGACAGTGGCTATGTCCGGGTAGCCGAGGTCCGGGTGTTCACCTTTGATCCGCGCAACGGCTATCCCTCCGCCCAGCCTCCGACCACTCCGGATGTGCGTACGGGCAGCCTTTGCTTGAGTGGCATCTACCCCCATCTGGCCGCCTTCAACCACAATGGGGAATGCGGCATCGGGGCTGTGGTGCCCTGGGCCGACCGGCTGTGGTATCTCACCTATCCTCCCCACGCTCCCCAGGGCAGCAGCGACAAACTCTATGAGATCGCCCCGGACATGACCATGACCGTGCGTCCCGAGAGCGTCGGTGGCACCCATGCCAACCGCATGATCCACCGCGAGTCGAACCAGTTGATCATGGGTCCCTATTTCATCGATGCCGATCGCCATGTCCGGGTGGCGGACCTGAGCCAGTTGCATGGTCGCCTTACCGCCACCGCTCGCCACCTGAACGATCCCGAGAACCGGGTCTACTTCGTGGACATGGAAGGCCCGATCTACGAGGTGGACGTGCATTCGCTGGCCGTTCGCAAGCTGTTCCACAAACCCGTGCCCGGTTGGCACGGCAAGGGCGGGTATACGGGCCAAGGCCGCCTGATTGTCGCGAACAACGGCGAGAACAAGGTGGGGGGCTACGAACTGGACGAACTGTTGGCCGGAGCCCCTGCCGCCGGCCCCGAAGACGCGGGCGTGCTGGCGGAATGGAACGGTCGGACCTGGAATATCGTCGAACGCCGCCAGTTCACCGATGTCACCGGTCCCGGTGGCATCATGGGGGCACCCGACGACCAAGCCCCGGTCTGGGCGATGGGTTGGGACCGGCGTTCGGTGATCCTGAAAGTGCTGGCTGACGGGAAGTGGTCCACCTATCGCGTGCCCAAGGGCAGCTATACCTTCGATCCCAAGCATGGTTGGTACACCGAGTGGCCCCGCATCCGCGAGGTGGCACCCGGTCGGTATCTGATGGTGATGCACGGCACCTTCTTCGAGTTCCCCGCGAGCTTTGCGCCGGGACATACGGGCGGTCTGCACCCCATCGCGACCCATCTCCGCTATATCCCGGATTTCTGCGGCTGGCAGGACAAGCTGGTGCTGGCGGCGGACGACACCTCGGTCATGCAGAACCCCCTCGCCGGGCAATCCCAGTCTAACCTCTGGTTCGGTTCCCTGGCGGACCTGGCCAGCTTTGGCCCACGGGTCGGGTTTGGCGGCGTCTGGGTCGACGACGAGGTAACTGCCAAGACTCCGAGCGAGCCCCTCCTGGTGGCTGGCTACAGCTCTTGCTGCCTGCATGTGCAGAACCAATCGGCGTGGCCGGTGGACCTGACCGTGGAAGGCGATCCGAAGGGGCAGGACCACTGGCGGAAACGCGGGGCCTATGTTCTTCCGGCCAACGGTTACCTGCCGATCACGCTCAACCCCACCGAGATTGGCACCTGGCTGCGCCTGAGCGTGAACCGCGACGCGCGGCTCACTGCCTACGCCCACCTCGGCCAGCCAACCAGTCGACCGGTCAGCAACAAGTTCGCCGCCCTGGCCACGGCAGACCCGTGCAGCCGGGCGTTGATCCGTCCCTCGGGGCAGAACCGCAACCTCCAGGTGCTGACCAGCGACGGGCGGTACTTCGAAGTGGACGAAACCCTCGCCTTCCAGCCGGTCGACGACCCCAAGTCGGTGGACGAGATGAAGCAGGTCGAAGCGATGAAGCCATTCGCCCATGCGGACGAGCTTTCGCCCTATCTGGAGCGTCAAGGCCAGCGCTATCGCCTGCCCCAGGTCATGCCGGTCGATCCTGCTGCCCGCGACCTCCGCGAGGTGCAGTCCGAACGCTACCTGCTGAACCTCGGCGGACTGATGTACGAGATGCCGCGCGACGACGGCGTGCCCCGGTTGCGCCCCGTGTGCAGCCACGGACGGTTGATCCACGACTTCTGCACTTGGCGGGGGCTGCTGGCCATTGCCGGCTGCCGCCCCGATGCCGAGCCCGACGGCCAGTACTTCGCCGGATCGGACGGCTTTGGGCTCTGGTTCGGGGCCGTGGACGATCTCTGGCGGCTGGGCAAACCGGTTGGCACGGGCTACGTCTGGAAGGACACGCCAGTGGCGGCTGAGGCGGTCTCCGACCCCTTCCTCGCCACCGGGTTCGACCGTATGTCCATCCGCCTGCAACACACCTCGCCAACACCCCAGACGCTGGTTCTGGAGTGCGACTTCCTGAGCACCGGGAACTGGCAGGAAATGGCGCGGATCAAGGTCCGGGCCGGGGACGGCGTGGTCTATCGCTTGCCCAAGGGCTTTGCCGCCCACTGGCTCCGCCTCCGCGCGCCCCAGGCGGCCACCCTCACGGCCCAGTTCGTCTACGAATAGGCGCCGGCCGCTCCGATTCCTGACCGTTCTTTCACGGCTTTCTCACGCACGGGAGCGAACTTGTTGTCGTTCCTCCGGTCCGTGGTTGCACACCATTTCCTCCGTAAAGGGCTGATACGATGTTCTCCCGACTGCGTTCCCGTTTCCTGCTTCTGATTGCCTGTATATTGGTCCTGCCGCTGGGTGCCCAGGAAGCCAAGCGGGCCAAGTACGTCTTTCTGCTCATTGGTGACGGCATGGGCGTCAACCAACGTTACCTTGCCGAGCAGATGCTGCGCTACACCAGCGGCGATCCCAAGCGGCAGTTGGTCATGAACCAACTGCCTGTCCAAGGGCTTACCACCACCTACTCGGCCAATTCCGTCATCACCGACTCCGCCGCCGCCGGCACCGCCCTCGCCTGCGGCGTCAAGACCAACAACGGCAAGATCGGCGTTCTCCCCGACGGTACCGCCGCAGTCTCCATCGCCGAACAGGCCAAGCAGGCGGGGATGCGGGTTGGTATCATCACCAGCGTCTCCATCGACCACGCGACTCCGGCGGTCTTCTACGCCCACGAAGGCGGGCGCAACAGCTACTACGAGATTGCCGCCTCCCTGCCCAAGAGCGGGTTCGACTTCTTCGGCGGCGGCAAGTCTCTCGGCGACCAGCCCAACTACCGCCGGAATCGGCCCTCGGTCGTGGATCTGGCCACGGCGAAGGGCTACCGTCTCATCGATTCCCTCGCCGGTCTCCAGGCGGCCACTCCGGGCACGCCGGTCTGGGCGTACAGCCCGGTGGTGGATGGTGCCGCCGCCATTCCCTATGAAATCGACAAGACGGAGGGCATCATCCCGCTCGCCGACTTCGCTACCCAGGGCATTCGCCTGCTCGACAATCCGAACGGGTTCTTCGTCATGATCGAAGGTGGCCGGATCGACTGGGCCTGCCATGTCAACGATCCCATGACCGCTGCCATCGAGACCCAGGCCTTCGACCGTGTGGTCGAGATTGCCTGCGCCTTCCAGCGCCAGCATCCCGACGACACCCTCATCGTGGTCACCGCCGACCATGAGACCGGCGGCATGAGCTTCGGCAGCACCTTCACCGGCTACGCCTTCCATCCCGAGCCCCTGGCCGCCCAGACGGTCTCCTACGAGAAACTGGTCGGCTATGCCAGCCGCTACCGCAAGGAGAACACCCCGTACTTCGATGTCTCCACCGAACTGCGCCAGCTCCTCGGCCTGGAGGTGCTGAACCATTGGGAGAACGAGCTGCTTAGGAATGCCTTGGAGATGACCAAGGTCGCCCCCGCCGACCGCCACTACGACTGGGCCCAGCTCGAACGCTACGGCAAGAACGAGCCCCTCGCCGTGGCCTGCCTCAAGATCGTCTCCAGCCGCGCCGGCCTTGGCTGGGGCACCTTCGCCCACACCGGCACCCCCGTCCAGACCAGCGCCATCGGCGTTGGGGCCGAACGGTTCGCCGATCTCTACGACAACACCGAGCTCTGCAACCGTATGCGCGAACTCATGGGCCTCCCCAAGCCGTGAGGTTGTCCCAACTCTGTGGCCTCTGCATTCATGGGGTTCTGGCTAGGCAGCGGCGGGGCGCTCATCCAGCGCGTGGCATGGGCAGCGAAGACTCCGGTTGGCCGCCAACCCGAGAGAACGAGGGCTATTCGCCCGGCAGGAGGAGCATGGCGTCTCCGTAGCTGTAGAAGCGGAAGCGTTCCTGGACGGCGAGGCGATAGGCGGCCATGACCGTTTCGGTGCTGGCGAAGCAACTGACCAGCATGAGGAGGGTGGACTTGGGCAGGTGAAAATTGGTCAGGAGGGCGTCGGTCACCACCGGCTGTTTGGGCGGGTGGAGGAAGATGCGGGTGCGGCCCCGTTCGGCGCGGACGGTGCGGGTGGCGGGATCGGCGCAGCTTTCGAGGGTACGCACGGAGGTGGTGCCGATGGCGATGACCCGACCGCCTGCGGCGCGGGTGCCGTTGATGGTCGCCGCCGCCTCGGGACTGATCTCGTAGGCTTCCTCGTGCATGATGTGGTCTTCGATCCGTTCCGCCTTGACCGGTTGGAAGGTGCCGGGACCCACATGCAGGGTAACGCGCGCGATCTTGACGCCGGTGGTTTCGAGTCCCGCCAGAATCTCGGGGGTGAAGTGCAGTCCTGCCGTGGGGGCGGCCACGGCCCCGGGACGAGTAGCGTAGACGGTCTGGTAGCGTTCCACGTCCTCCGCCGAGGCCTCCCGCTGAATGTAGGGCGGCAGGGGCACGCGACCGGCACGTTCCAGGAGGCCCAGCACATCGGTCGTGTCGAATTCGATCTCGAAGGTGCCGTCGTCGAGGCGGGCGGTCACCACGAAGGTGTGGGGTTCGCCGTCGAGCAGTACCCTTGAACCGGGATCGAGGCGGCGACCGGGACGCAGCAGGGCCTGCCAGCGACCAGGCGCGCGTTCCTCCAGGAGGAAAGCCTCCACATGCCCGCCGGTGGGGTCGCGGCGACCGAAGAGCCGGGCAGCGATGACCTTGGTATCGTTGAGCACCAGGCAATCGCCTGGCCGCACGAACTGGGGAAAGTCGCCGAACATCCGCAACTGGCAGGCCCCGGTCGCCCGGTCCATCACCAGCAACCGCGATTGGTCGCGGCGGGCGGCGGGATGCTGGGCGATCAGTTCCTCGGGGAGATCGTAGTCGAAATCGGCGACGTTCATGCGTGGGAGCGGCTCACGGACGCCACGGCGCGGCGCATCTCGCGGTCGTCCTCGCGTTTCTTCATGTCCTGCCGCTTGTCGTGGACGTTCTTGCCCTTGCACAGCCCGACCTCGACCTTGATATGGCCCTTGGCCAGGTAGATCTTCAGCGGGACTAGGGTAAGGCCCTTCGCCTCGATGCCCTGGCGCAACTGGACGATTTCCCGCTTGTGCATGAGGAGCTTGCGATTGTGTACTGGCTCGTGGTTGTTGCGGTTGCCCTGCTCGTAGGTGGCGATGTGGCAACCGATCAGCCAGAGCTCGCCGCCGTTCACGCGGGCATAGGCCTCCGCCAGGGACACGTTGCCCGCCCGGCAGGATTTCACCTCGGTGCCGGCCAGCACAATGCCCGCTTCA
This sequence comes from Victivallales bacterium, assembly GCA_003245525.1. GTDB lineage: Bacteria > Verrucomicrobiota > Lentisphaeria > Oligosphaerales > Lenti-02 > Lenti-02. The sequence goes on from QKCY01000254.1 coordinate 5,812, forward strand.
AAGGCCTCGATCACGTGGTACTCGTGCCGGGCGCGGCGGTTTTCAACCAGGACTTTCATCGATCCTCGCCAATCTCAACCATGGCTTTCAGCACGCCGTCGGCATAGCTGTCCACCAGATCGAAGGCTTCCTTCGTGCGGGACAGGGGGAAACGGTGCGTCACCATGAAGGACGGGTCGACCTGGCCACTGGTGACCAAGTCGAGGGCCTTCTGGACGCAGTGGTTCTGGCGGCGCACGTTCTGAATGCAGATCTCGCTGCGGCGGCCGATTTCGGCCAGGAAGCTGAGGCGATCGAACTCCGGAATGCCGATCAGCATCAGCTTGCCGCCGGGCTTCAGGACACTCATGGCCTGATCCAGGGCTTCCTGCTGTCCGCAGCACTCGAAGGCCACGTCGAGCAGCAGCGGCTCGCGAGACTTGACCTCCTGCACCACATCGACGCGGTCCGGGTTGCCGGTCCAGCAGGCCCCGTGGGCAGCGGCCAGTCCGAGCCGGGAGTCGATCCGGTCCGTGGCATAGACGGCGGCCGCGCCACCCGCCAGGGCGGGCAGCATGACGCTGAAACCGATCGGACCCATGCCAAAGATACCCACCTTGGCACCCTGCATGGGAATGGACTGCTGCACGGCGTAGACGCCGATGGAGAGGGGCTCGATCAGGGCCGCGTCGGCCATGCTCATGTGGTCGGGAATGGGGAAGCAGCACTCCTCGGGCATCACTAGGCGTTCGCTCAGGCAGCCCTCAAGCTGGCCCGGGCAACCCAGGTACTTGAGGGTGCGGCAGGTGTGCTCGCGATGGGCCAGGCACTGGTCGCACTGGTGGCAGGAGACGGGCGGATCGATGGCCACCCGGTCGCCGGGCTTCACCCGCGTCACCTCGGGACCGACCGCCAGGACCACGCCTGCGCCTTCGTGTCCCACGGTAAAGGGGTACTCCACCACCTGGCTGCCGATGCGCCCCGTGGTGTAGTAGTGGACATCGGAACCGCAGACCCCGACGGCCTTCACGGCCAGCAGCACGTCATCCGGACGCTGAATGACGGGGTCCGGCACCTCGCGGAGGGCCATCTGGCGGAGAGCGGTAAGTTGAGCAGCTTGCATGGCTGAAAAAGGCTCCGGATTCGCGGAATGGATAAATCAGCCTATACCTTACTGTCGACACCCCGAAGCGCAAAAGGTACCGTGGCCACTGCCGCCAGCGTTGATTTTCCGGCGAATTCCGCTTTATTCCGCACACGTGAGTTTTCCCACCAGCCCCGATCCCAAAGGACGTACCATGGAATTCCTCGGCCCCAACTACCTCATCGGCAACCAAACCGGTCTCGCCCTGTACGAGATCATCAAGGACCTGCCCATCATCGACGCCCACAACCACGCGGATGTGAAGGCGATCTGGGAGAACCTGAACTTCGCCGACATCTGGCAGGCGGAGGCCGCGACGGACCACTATGTGTGGGAGTGCCTGCGCAAGCGGGGCGTCCCGGAGGAGCTCCTCACCGGCAACCGTTCCAGCGAGGACAAATGGCTGGCTTTCGCCCAGGTCTTCGACGAACTGGCCGGAAACCCCACCTACGAATGGATCCACCTCGATCTGAAGCGGGTGCTGGGGATCGACGAACTGATCTGCGCCGAGAACGCCAAGCTGATCTGGGACAAGGCCAAGGCCGCCCTCGCCCGCCCCGAGCTGCGCCAGCAGCAGATGCTCCAGGGCATGAAGGTCGAGGTCATGTGCTCCACTGATGATCCCATCGACTCCCTGGAGTACCACAAGAAGCTGGCCGAGGCGGGCTGCCCCGTCCGCGTCCTGCCCACCTTCCGCCCCGACAAGGCGATGAACATCTTCAAGCCCGACTGGAAGGACTACATCACCAAGTTCGAGGCTTGTGTCGGCAGCACGTTCGCGTCCGTCGGCGATCTGGTGGCGGCCCTGCAGGACCGGCACGACTACTTTGCCGAGTGCGGGTGCGTGGCCAGCGACCACGGCGTCGAGGTTCCCTTCGCCTTCGATGTGGAGGAAGAGGACGCCGACGAGATCTTCCAGAAGGCCTACGCCGGGCACGAACTGGAGGAGGATGAGATCGTCCTCTTCATGTCCTTCCTGCTCAACGAAGTGGCCGAGATGGACGCCGAGAAGGGCTGGGTCTTCCAGCTCCATATCGGGGCGGTGCGCGACGTGCGCGACAGCCTGTTCGACAGCATCGGTGCGGACACCGGCGGCGACATTTCCGACCACATGACGGAGATCGTCACCCCGTTGCGCGACCTGCTCAACCGGTTCGACGACCGGCTGAATGTGGTGCTCTACAACCTGAACCCGATCCACACCGGCACTCTGGCCCAGCTCACCCGCGCCTTCGGGGCCAAGGTGAACCTCGGTCTGGCCTGGTGGCTGAACGACTCGCCCATCGGCATGAAGCGCCAGCTTGAATACGTGGGCAGCGTGGACGTGCTGATGAACATGGCCGGCATGGTCTCCGACTCCCGCAAGGTGCCCTCCTACGGTTCGCGCCACGAGATGTTCCGCCGGGTGCTGGCCGACGTGGTCGGCGAGATGGTGGAACGGGGGCAGATGCCGCTGCACCTGGCCGAGCGGCTGGTGCGCAGCCTGGCCTACGACCGGCCGAAGCAGCTCTTCGGTCTGTAGGAGAACCCCGGTCGACTCGGTATCCAAGGAGGTTGCCAGCGTGAAGCAAGCCCAGGATACCGAGTCTGTCTGGCGGAGAACGCTTCTCCAGGCCGTTGCCGAGCAAGCCTTTCCCGGTGCCGTCCTAAAGGTCGGCAGCCGGGAGGGGGTGTTGGCGACGGTGGCGGTGGGCTGGCATACCTATGCCCAGGAACGGGAACTCCGGAGCGACGATCTCTTTGACTTGGCCTCGCTCACCAAGGTGGTGGGGACCACGTCCATCGCCATGCGCCTGCATGGTCGGGGCGAACTGGATCTGGCCGCACCCCTGGGCGACTACCTGCCCGAGTTCCTCACCGACGACCCCCGGCGGCACCGGATCACCGTCGCCCATCTGCTGGCCCATGCGTCGGGGCTGCCTGCCTGGTTGCCCTTTCATCGCGGTCCCACCGAGTCCCTGTCCGAGCGTCGGCAGCGCCTGTTGACGACAGCCTTGGAGGAAGCCCCCGAGGAGGCGACGATCTACTCCGATCTCGGCCTGATGATCCTGGGATTCCTGTTGTCCGAGCAAACTGGCTTGCCCTTGCCGGTCCTGGCCCAGCAGGAGGTTCTCGGTCCCCTGGGCATGGACGAGACCATGTACACGCCTGCCGCGGCCCTGAAGGACCGCTGTGTCCCCACAGAGTGCAACGAAGCAGGGGTTCCCTGCCAGGGGGTGGTCCACGACGAGAATTCCCGCTGGCTGGACGGCGTGGCGGGCCATGCGGGGCTGTTCGCCCCTGCGGCGGACCTGGCACGGTTGGCGACCTGCCTCCTGCGCGGTGGCGCTCCGGTTTTCGCCCATGACACGGTGGAGCGTTTCACCCGTCCCGCGGGCCTCGTTTCCGGTTCCACCCGCTGCCTGGGCTGGGACGGCGTGGGCGTGGCTTGCTCGGGCGGGCGCTATATTGGTCCCCATGGCTTCGGACACACCGGGTTCACGGGCACCTCGTTGTGGATCGATCCCGACCACGATCTCTTCATTGTCCTCCTAACCAATGCCGTCCACCCCCGGCGCGAGACCAAGGCGGCCCGTTTCTTCCCCTGGCGTCGCGCCGTCCACGAATCCGTCTACACGGCGCTCGGCTTGGCCTGAGCCCTTTCTGGAGCCCTCCCATGCACACGAATCGGCATCCCCATCCCCACATCGATCCGCGCCAACCACGGCAGGGAACGGCGATCAGCACCAATCCGCCTGTCTTCGCCTGGAAGGCCCAGCTTGAACAAGGACCCTTCCGGCTGGAGGTGGCCCGGGATGCGGCCTTCGCCCAGCCCGTGTTGACGATCGAGGGCCTGCGCGATCCCGTCTTCCTGCCCACCGAGACCCTGGCTGCGGGCACCTATTTCTGGCGCTGGCAGGGCAAGGAAGTGGCAGGCGAAGACTTCTCCTTCACCGTGGGACCGGACGCCGTGGAACTGCCGGTTCCACCGGTTGCCGAATGGCTGCAACGGATCGGGACCCAGCATCCGCGGCTCTACCTCTCCGCCAAGCGCCAGGAGGAGATCCGGGGCCAATTGCACGGGGCGTTCGCGCCGTCCTGGGAACAAGTGCAGCCGATGGCGGACCGTTTGCTCGACGACGACCGCGAGATCGCCGAACCGCCCTATCTCCCCGACCGCAATCTGAACTACGATGCCTACATCGAGGCCTTCGCCAAGGCCATGTGGGATTCCCGCGCCTTTGTCGCCAACTCCCAGACGCTGGCTCTGGCCTATGTGCTGAGCGGCGACCGCCGCTATGCCCGCGCGGCCTGCGAGCGCATGACCTCCATCTGCCGCTGGGACCCCGACGGTTCCACTCACCTGGCCCATAACGACGAGCCCCACATGTCGGTCATCTGGCATGGGCCCACCACCTGCGACTGGGTCTTCGACGAGTTCACGGAGGCCGAACGGGCCATCGTGCTGGCCCAGTTCCGGCGGCGGGGGCAGATCACCTTCGAGCACATGCACGGGAAGGGCTGCTATGGGGTGACCCGCTTCGACTCCCACGCCGGTCGTGAGATCGTGTTCCTGGCGATGATCGCCCTCGCCTTCCACGAGGAGATCCCCGAGGCCGAGACCTGGCTCGACTGGCTGCGGCCGGTGCTTTGCGGCATCTGGCCGGTGTGGGCCGGTGACGACGGGGCCTGGGCCGAAGGGCTCTTGTACGGTCTAGCCTACGTGGAGATCATGACCATGTTCGCCGTCTCGCTCAAGCACGGCGCGGGCATCGATCTGTTCCAGCGGCCCTTCTGGCGGGGACACGCCCGCTGGCGGCAGGCCTGTTTCCCCCCCTACGCGGAATGGATCGGCTTCGGTGATCACTCCGAGCGTTGGGCCAGCACCTGGCGGGCGAACGCGGACCTCGTCGAACGGATCGGGGCGGAGACGGGCACCGACGAGTTCGCCGCCTACGTGCGCTGGATGCGGGCGGAGGGGGCCACCTGCCCCGATCGGGAGGACGCGGGCTTCGTGCCGCTCAATCCCCTTCCCCTGCTCTTTCCGCAACCGGCGGATGCCGCCGCACCTTTGGCCTCCGACCACGCGTTGCGCGTCTTCCCCGCCGCCGGCTGGGGTGCCTTCCGCAGTCAACCGGACAACCCGGCCCTGGATGTGGCCCTGATCCTCCGTTCCAGTCCCTTTGGCTCCATCAGCCATTCCCACGCGAACCAGAACGACTTCATCCTCCATGCGGGCGGCGTGGTGCTGGCCATGCCCAGCGGCTACTACGACGGCTATGCCTCGCCCCACCATGCCAACTGGGTGTGGCACACCAAGAGCCACAACTGCCTGACCCTGTCCGATGCGGGCCAGATCATGCGCTCGCCCGATTCGGTCGGGGCTTTGGATGCTGTATTCGAGGATGAGCGCCTGGCCTATGTGCGCGGCGTGGCGGACGCAGCCTACGCCGACCGGGCCACGCGGTACCGCCGCCACTTCCTCTTCCTCAAGCAACACCGCTGTTTCCTGCTGGTGGACGAGTTCGAGGCCCAACCCGGCATCGTCTCCACTCCGCAATGGAACCTGCATTCCTGGGCGCCCTTCCACGTGGAACCGGACGAACGCACCTTCTCCTGCCACCGGCAGCATGCCCGGCTGGATGGCTTCGTGATGTTCCACCGCGTCGGCTTCTTCAGCCTCACCGAGGGCTGGGATCCGCCGCCGCGGCATTGCGTGCGCGCCAGCCAGTGGCATCAGCAGTACCACCTGCGCTTCAGTCCTTCCGGCCTCCCCGGCCGTCAATGCCTTGGCGTGCTGCTTCGCCCCTCCACCGACATCCTTCCTGCCTGCCATGTCCACACCAAACTGGTGGACGGAGTCGAAGTGGCAGAGATCGGCGAGGACCGGGTCTTCCTGGCCGGTTACCACGGCCTTACGTGCGAAGGCGTTGCCAGCGACGGTCTCGCCGTCCTCCAATTGGGGGATCGCCGCTACGATCTCTTCCCCGAGGGTCTGACGCGGCTGCGGTAAAGAACCCCGCCCGGAGGACGGGGCATTGGTTCGCCCTCCAAGGAGGGCAGGCTTCCCCGCCGTCTGCCGTATTCCCAGCCAAGTGTGGGAGCCGCTTCCAGGCGGCGATCCGCTCCGGCCGGGCGGCGGCGGGAGCCGGA
>QKCY01000341.1 GCA_003245525.1 Victivallales bacterium
TCTGCGCGAGCGCCTCCTCCAGAGAGAGTTCCCGGGCTTTGCGTTTGCGCTCGCGCGCCTCGTCCACCGGCGAGACGTGCATCAGGGTCTTGGCAAAGGCGACTCCCACCGAAATGAGAATGGTGAGGTAGATCGCCACGCCAAGGGGGAATTCCCTGGAGGATGCTAACCGCACGGTATCGCCTGCCAGCAAGTCCAAGCCGGCACCGAATAAGAAGATGGCGCTCAACCGCACCATTCGCCCGGCCTACGGGACCGGCGGCGGCAGGGGCGGGGGTACGGCACCAAAGAGGTTCGCCACTTCGGGGATTTGGCCGGCGGCGGTCCAGGCGGCCATGCCTTGCTTCCACAGGAGCGTCTCGCGGGTTATCTGGCCAGCCTGAATCCGCTGGGCGAGACCGTTCTGGTCGAAGGGGCCGACCTGCTGGCCGTTCTGGGCGGCATACCATTGGGCGGCCTGGGGCAGGGGCGGGGGCACGGCACCGGGCTGCTGGGGAGACTGGGCGCCCTGCTGCATGGCCGCGCCCATGGTCTGGCCCATGTTCACGCCTGCGAACATGCCCATCATGTTGCCGCCACCACCGGGGTTGTTGGCCATGTCGCCGATGGCGTTGGCGGTCTTGAACTGGGTGTAGGTGTTCATATTGCCGAGGACGCCCATGCTGGAGCGGGTGTCCAGCGCCTTTTCCACTTCCTCGGGCAGGCTGATGTTCTCGATCAGGAACTTGGTGAGCTTGATGCCGTACTCGTCGAACTCGGGCTGGAGCTGTTCACTGAGAGCATCGCCCATCTCGTTGTAGTTGGCGGCGAGGTCGAGGGCGGGAATGTTCAGTTCGCCCAGGGCATCCGCGAAACGGGCAGCCAGCATGTTGCGGAACTGGCCGACGATGGAGCCGGTGTCGAAGTCCGAATTGGTGGCCGAGATCTGCTTGACGAAGGTCCCCGCATCCACCACCTGGAAGCAGTAGCTGCCGAAGGCGCGCAGGCGGATGGGGCCGAATTCGGGATCGCGTAGCATGATGGGGTTGCGCGTGCCCCATTTCTGATCGGTGAACTGGCGGGTGGAGACGAAGAACACATCGCATTGGAAGGGCGCGCCAAAGGCGTACTTCCAGTTCGACAGACTGGTCAGGATCGGGATGTTGTTGGTGGAGAGCTGGACGCGCCCCGGACCGAACACGTCGCCGAGTTGGCCCTCGTGCAGGAACACGGCCTTCTGGCTCTCGCGCACGATGAGCTGGGCCCCGTTCTTGATGGCGTTGTCCCGCCGGTGGAACTTCCAGACGATGGTGTCTTGCGTCTGGTCCTCCCACTGGATGACATCGATAAACTGGCCGCGGATGGCATCGAAAAGTCCCATGGTCTTCTCCTGGGTTGTGGGTTCAAGGATCGTGCGTCATCCATGACTGTACCCAGGCCAAAGCCATGCGCAAGACCCGAGTACAAACAAGGGGCGATTGTGGAAACGCCTGGACTTCTCAGTGGGTGGGAGTCACCTGCACGGTCATTTCCACGGTCAACGTCGTACCGGCGGGCACATGGCCGCTGAGGGGGTAGCCTGCCAGGAGAAACTCGGGGGTGTTCCACTTGCGATGGTCCACCAGTCCGAGGGGAACCGAACTGGCGACCATGACCTTTGCCCGCGAACCGGTGATCGTGATCTCTTTCGTCGCAGGCACCAGGGAGCCCTCCCCCAGAGTCTCGGGAAGGACGATGCGCTTGCCGTCGGCTTCGGCGGTGCCCTTTGCATAGTCCCGCACGGGGAAGGAGAAGTAGTGCCGCCACATGCGCAGATCCACGTCCTCCTGCACGGTGAATTCGTAGTGGAGAACAAACCGGTTGTCCGGGCGGAGCGACACGGTTTCCGTATAGGGAATGTGCTTGTCGCCCTGTTCGAGCTGGCCTTGGAACGTCAGGGCTGCCTCGGTCGGGGAGAGGGCGATGGTGGGCTCGGCCGCGTTCTTTGGCGCGTAGCGGTGCATGGGGGGATTGTAGATGGCAGGCCAACCGCCGGTGAGCACAGTTTCGCCATCCAGCAGAATGCGGGACAGTTCCCCCGTGCGGCGGAAACGGAGTTCCAGTCCCTGGGGCGCGCGGGCTACGAAGGTGTCCTCGTCGAGCTGGGTCGCTTGCAGCGATTTGGCCGGTTGGAGGGTGAGGCGCGGGGCCACATCGTCGCCGGGAGTGGCCGGTTCGTCCGTGGGCAGGAAGATGCGCCCGTCGAACATGGGGATGGTGAAGCGGGTGCCGATCCGGCCCAGGCTCAGGTCGCGGAACCGGGCAGGCAGTTCGACCGAGGCATCGTAGCCAGTGCCATTCACGACCACCAAGCCGCCGTCGAACTCCCGTTCCCAGAGACCGTCGGCGCGCTTCCGGGCCGGACCCTTGGGGTAGCCCAGCGGAGCGTCGTACTCGGGATACCACCACCAGTTGCCACGGGAGAGGCCGTTGCCGCCGTCGTAGCCGAAGTAGCCGTCGCCCATGAGGGTGAGGGCAAGGCCGAAGCGGAGCATCTGGGGATCGTCCGTGCGCGCCTTCTCGATCAGGGCCTGGCGCTGCTCGCGGGTGCGCTTGGCATTGGCCCAGGGGTCCTCGTCGCGGTTCATGCGGGGATGGCAGACCAGCATGGTGACAGCGGGACGGCGGCTCTCGTTGCTCCACTTGAGATACCGTTCGAGGAAGTCGGTGAAGCCGACCTTGCCGTCCACCACCCGGTTGATCTCGTCCTCGGCCAGGCAGCCGTTGAGATGGGCGAAGCCGGTGCTGGGCAGGTTCCAGTCGTTGACCATGACGATGGCCTTGCCGTCGCGCAGTTCGGCGGTGTGGGGCACCAGCCACTCGTCGGGGCCCCAGCAATCATAGAAGACGCCGTCGAACATGGGCCGGGCCATGATCTCGTCGCGGGTCTTGTCAAGGTTGAACTGGAGCACTTCGGGCAGCTTGGTGTTGATCCGATAGAAACCCGGCCAGCCGCTCCAGCGTTCGCCATTGCGCAGATCCCACCAAGACTTGGGCAGGTGGGGGTTGTCGGGGCCTTCCACCACGTCCACGTAAGGCAGCACGAGACAGTCCGGATTGACCTCGTGCAGCTTCGCCAGGTTGGCTTCCACACCGGCCAGGGCCTTGGGCCAGCGGGGGTTTTCCCAGTCGTAATGGAGGTCGTAGCAACCCCCAAGGATGAGGTCGATCTTGCCCCACCAGTCCTTGCCTTGGTCCCATTGC
>QKCY01000131.1 GCA_003245525.1 Victivallales bacterium
AATCTCCGCCTGGACGGCGGCCACGTTGTCGGCCACTCGTTCCGGCTTGCTGGTGTTCAAGGCCGTGGCCACCACGCCCGGCACGGTCATGCCGAAGCGCACGCAGACCTCGGCAGGCGAGACGTGGTACTCCGCGCAGAGCCCAAGGAAACAGTCACGCCAGACGAACAGTTCGCGTTCCTGCTTGGGGTCGGGCTGCCGGTAGTCGAAGTAGCGACCGCCCACGAGAAAGCCAGCATTGAACACGGCGGAGTTGATCATGCCGACGCCCCGCGCGTTCAGTTCGCCCATGAAGGCGAGCAACTCGGCCGGGTGGGTGTAGACGGTAAGGCTGCACGCGAACATGACCCAATCCAGGTCCACCTCGCCCGCCAACTCCTGGATCACCCGCCAGTCCTTGGAGCCCACCCCGACCGCCTGGACGCGCCCGGCGGCTTTCAGTTCGAAAAGCGCCCGGTAGGCCCCCAGGATATCCTGCCAACGCCGTTTGCGGTCGGCCTCGGACGTGGCAGCGGCGAGATACTCGTCCGGATCGTGGACGCTGACCACCTGGGTGGTGTAGCCCTCGCCCAACAGCGCGCAGCCCTGCTCGTAGCATTCGAGGATGCCGTCGTAGCTGATGCACTGCACGGCATCGTTCTTCAGATCGGCCCATGCCCCCGGCTCGAAGGTGGGCTCGGGCGTGGTGAGCGGCACCCGCTTCCAGCCCAGCTTGTTGCTGACGATCACGTCGCCGGGAGCGATGCCCAGCTCGCGCAGGGCCTGCCCGATCACTTCGAGCGCCAACCCCGCGCCGTACTTGCCCGCCGTGTCCAGCACCACCGGTGCCGTCACGTTGGCGAAGCACTCCCGCACAATGCCCAGCTTCGTCTCCCACGGCAGGGCTGCGTAGAGATTGCCCAGGCAACTCGTGCCGAAGACCACGGGGGGGACCCGCAGACCGGTCCGGCCCAGGTCGTTTTTGACTGTCAGGGGACTGGTCACTGCACGGCTCCTTGTCGGTTTGGGCTTCCCTATTCCTCAACCATAGCCCCGTCGGACCGGGAGGGGAGCCTGCGCGTTTTGCCAAAGCCTGTCTATATTTGACTTTATGGAATCCTCTGAGAATCAGCTATCGCCCCCTGGCTTCATTTCCCAGCAGGTCGTGCAGGCCCGGTTGTTCTATCTGGACCTTAGCGGGCCCGGTGGCCAGGCGCTGCGCGTGGTCTGCGGCGGCCTGGAACAATGCCGTCCCGACTATCGGGTTCATCGCGAAGCATTTCCCTATCTCTCTCTCGAACTCGTCGCGGGGGGAAATGGGCGGCTCCGGTTGGGCGAGGAGGAAGTGGACCTCCTTCCCGGCACCATTTTCACCTACGGCCCCGGGGTCGCCCACGACATCCAAGCCGATCCCGCCAACCCTCCATTGAAGTACTTTCTTGACCTCTCCGGGGAGGAAGCGGCCGGGGTATTGGATGAGGCGGGTCTGCCCCCCGGAACCATCCTCCAGATCGCCGACCTGCCCCGTGCCCGGCAACTGTTCGACGAACTGGCCACGGCCGCCCTGGGTCCCGCCCGGTTGCGTGCCCGGCGGTGCGCTACGCTGGCCGAGTTCCTCGTCCTCACCCTGGGGACCGACGCCCTCCCCTACGGCACCCGCCAATCCCGCGCCTATCTCACCTTCGCCCGCTGCCGCGATATCGCCCGCGAACGGTTCCTCGATCTGACCAGCGCCGCCGACCTCGCCGCCGCCTGCCGCCTGGACCAGGCCTACCTCTGCCGACAATTCCGGCGGTTTGCCGACGAGACCCCCTACGCCTATCTCTTGCGGCTGCGCCTGGACTACGCCGCCCGCCGCCTGCGCGAGGGCGGCTGTCTGGTCAAGGAAATCGCTGCCGAACTGGGGTTTGCCAACCCGAACCACTTCTCCCGCGTCTTCCGCCGTATCCACGGCTGCTCCCCCGACGCCTTCCTCCGCCTAGCCCGCAGACCTGCGCTCGACCAAAGCAACGGTGGATAGTCGCCGGCTGGAGAGTGCCGTATCTGGCAAGACCGCGCGTTCATCGACCGCGCGGCTACCCGGTCGGCATAGCGGCAACCCGTGCGGTGGTCGCGGGGTGGAACCCCCTCCCACATTCTGCAATCCATGCCAGTCCAAAGTGGGAGGCGCTTCCAAGCGGCGACCGGGACAGGATAGACCAACCTGCCATACCACTCCTGGCGACCGTGCGATTATCTACCTAGCATGGGCTATGGTAGGCCGTCGGTTCGCCAACGAGGAGACGTTACCATGTATCGTGCTGTACTTGCCGTGGTTTTGACGACGGTCGGCTTGGGCGCTGCCCCGCTGATCCTGCATGTATCGCCGGACGGAGACGACGGTGCGGAAGGCAGCAGTCGGCGGCCGTTTGCCACCGTGGAACGGGCGCGGGACGAGCTACGGGCCCGGAAGGCGGCGGGGACGCTACCCGCCGAAGGTGCGGTGATCGAGTTGGCACCGGGGACCTACTACCTCTCCGACACGCTCGCTTGGAATTCGGCGGACGACGGCACGGCAGACGGCCCCATCATCTACCGGGCGCGGAAGGGGGGCACGGCCCGCCTGTCGGGTGGGACCCCGATTGCGGACTGGTCTCCGGTCACCGACGAAGCGGTCCGACAGCGCCTGGACCCGGCGGCGCGGGACCAGGTGCAGGTGGCGGACCTGGCGGCGTTGGGAATCACCGATTTCGGGATGCCTTGCCCCAATGGCAAGGGTTGCGAGGTATTCGTGGGGAGCGACCCCATGCCCCTCGCCCGCTGGCCCAACGAGGGATTCGCCAAGGTGACAGGCGTTTCCACCGAGCAGCCTTTCACGTCCCATGGTGCCAAGGGCAGCAAGGAACCGGTCATCACCTACGAAGGCGGCCGGCCCACCCGCTGGCAGGGGGAAACCGAGGGCTGGCTGAACGGTTTCTGGTTCTGGGACTGGGCGGAGGAGGCCCAGCCCATTGCCGCAATCGACCCCGCCAAGCAGCAGATCACCCTCGGCGGCAAGCCCCACCCCTTCGGCTACCGCAAAGGGCAGTGGTACTACGCGCTCAACCTGCTTGGCGAGCTGGACCAGCCCGGCGAATGGATGATTGATCGGACCCAGGGCAAGCTCTACTTCTGGCCGCCGGAACCGATCCGGGACGACACGGTGGTGCTCTCGCGGCTTCCCACCGCGCTACGCCTCCAGGACGTGAGCCACGTCCG
>QKCY01000100.1 GCA_003245525.1 Victivallales bacterium
GTTCGTGAACCATGTGAACCGCTTCACTGGCCTGGCCTACCGCGACGATCCGGCGATCCTTGCCTTCGAGGTCATCAACGAGCCGCTCTATCCACCGAACACCACCGACGCGCAGGTGACGGAGTACATCGATGCCCTGGTCGGCGCGGTGAAGGGCACGGGCTGCACCAAACCCGTGGCCTACAACTGCTGGGCGGGACGCCATGCGGCCGCCGCGGCCGCGCGTTGCGATGGGGTCACCTTCGGCTGGTATCCTACCGGCCTGGTCAGCGGGCACATGCTTGCGGACGACTGCCTGCCCCGCGTGGACCGGCACCCGGACATGGCCGACGACCGGCTCGCGGGGAAGCTGAAGCTGGTCTACGAGTTCGATGCGGCCGACGTGCAGGGTTCCTACATGTATCCGGCCATGGCGCGGGCGTTTCGCATGGGCGGCATCCAGGTCGCCACCCAGTTCCAGTACGATCCGCTCTGTGTGGCCGCCGGGAACCCCAACTGGCAGACCCACTTCCTGAATCTCGCCTACGCGCCGAACAAGACCCTGAGCTTCGCCATTGCCGCCGAGGTGTTCCGCTCCCTGCCGCGTGGCGGCGACTACGGCAAGTACCCGGACAACACCCGCTTCGGGGCCTGTCGGGTCTCCTTCGCGGAGAACCTGAGCGAGTTCGTGACCGAAACGGAGTTCCTGCACTCGAACACCACCGCCACCGTTCCCCCCGCGCCGGGGAAACTGACCCACATCGCCGGTTGTGGTAGTTCGCCGGTGGTTGAGAGCGGGGGTGGCGGGGCCTACTTCCTCGACCGCATTTCCCCGGATGCTTGGCTTCTGCAAGCCTATCCGGCGGCGGTGCTGGTGGACGATCCCTATCGGGGTGGCACCAACGAGAAGGTGCGGCTCCTCTTCGCGCCGATCGAATTCGCTCTGCACCTGCCGGGTTGGGGCGGCGGCTTCACGGTGCAGGGCGGTCAGACCGCGATGAAGGCCGAGAAGGGGACGTTCACCGTTTCCCCCGGCGAGTACCTGCTGGTGAAGACTGGGGCGGCGGTTCCGGCGCGGCCCGCCGATGCTCCCGCGTTCGTCCTGCCGGCTCCGGTAGACCGCGCGCCGGCGGCGATGATTGATGCCCCGCCGGTCTGGCGCGAGGGCAGCGACCTGCCGGTGCAGGTTACCGTGGCCGCGGCCGAGGTCCGCGCATGCGAACTGCGGTTCCAGGCGGCGGGTGCCAGCGAGGTCAAAACCATGCCACTCGCGCTGGATGGTCCCTGCCGGTTTGCCGGCACGGTTCCCGCCGCGTGGCTGACACCGGGCAAAGCCCGGTTCGAGGTGCGGGTGACCAGCCGCTATCACGACCAGTGGCTGACGCAGCGTTTCCCCGGCGGTCTCGACCGTGACTTGCAGTTGGGTGCGAACCAGAATCCCACTGTGCTCGGCCTGCCCAGTTCACCCGGCAGCCTGGAAGTGAATTCCGCCAAGGACATGGACAAGCCCGCGACCGCGAGTCTGCGCCAGGAGGCTAATGGCAGCCGCGTGGTCCATCTGGAATCCGGCGGTTTCGGCCCGCCGCCGAGCTGCGCGAGCGTCACGCTGAAGGACTTGGCCATTCCGGCCAATATAGGCTTGGTGGACGAGGTCTGGTTCGAACTGCGCGGGGCCCCCGCCACGCGCAAGGTTGAAGTGGGGTTCCGGCTGGCCGATGGCCGCGCCTATGGCGACGATGTGGTGGTGACTCCGAGCTGGGGCACCGCCATCCTGCCCGTGCGGAACATGCGCGGATTGTGGGGCACCCAGGGCAAGGCCGAGCTTGCGGGCTTAACCGCTCTCCGCCTCACCTACGGTTCCTGGCTGTTCGGTACGGAAGGTCGCGAGCACATGGTGGAACTGCGTTCGGTCACCCTCCTGCCCGGTGGCGAGGGCCAGGCGGTGGAGGTGCGGGCCGCCAGCGAACCGGTGGATTTGGTGGAACCAGGGCTGCAACCGCCCACCATGCGGGGATCGGGGGCGCGAACCCTGATTGTGGGCGGGGACCGTCCTGGTCGGCGCGCCATGCGGGTTTTGGTCAATGGTTTCGAGGCCGAGCCCGGCTGCACGAGCGGTCGGATGAATGTGCCCGCCGTTGCCCGGAAGCAGTTCGCCGATGCCACGCCCACCACGGTCGTGGTCACGGCCCGGTCGGTGGCCCCCGCAACCGACCGGATCGAGCTGGCCCTGGTCGAGGCCGACGGCGCGCCCTGGGGCACCACGGTGATGCTCACCCCCGACTGGCAGCAGATTCGCATCCCCCTGGGCGATTTCACCTTCTTCAAGCACTGGCCCCATCCCGAAGCGCGGGGTGGCGAAGGGGATCAAGCGAAGGCGGGCAACATCCGCTCGGTCGGCCTCTGCTTCGGGGCCTGGCAGTACCCGGAGACGCGGACGCAGCCCCACGGTTTCGATATCCAAAGCGTGTCGCTGGAATAGGGGAGGAGAGTCCATGCCGTCGCTGAAAGCCCGGTCCCAGTTCTATACCACGCTAGCCACGCTGGAGGAGGCGGGGGTGCCCCGGGTCCGGGCGTTGCAGACGGGTCTTCCCCACGGTTTCGCGGAGCCGGGTCGGCGGATCAGCCATGCCTTGCAGGTGGAGGGCATTTCCTTGCACCAGGCGATGGGCCACTTGCCCGGGCTCTTTTCCGCCTTCGAGCGCAACATGATCGCGGTCGGTGAGGAAACCGGTCGGATCGATACCGTCTGCCGTTCGCTGGCCATGTGGTACGAGTTCCTGCGCTCCGTGCGGGGCAAGGTCATCAACGGTCTGCTCTATCCCCTGGTGGTCTACCATGCCGCTGCCGTGATTATCCCGTTCATCGGGCTGATCACGGGTCGGCTCGAGGATGCGCAGGCGATTCGCCAGGCCCTCTGCATGATCGCGATCCCCTGGGGACTTCTGTTGTTCTGGTCGCTGTTCGGCAAGATGGTCCTGGCCCTGCCGGGAGTCGCGGCGGCCCTGCTCCACGTCCCGCTGATCGGCGGGGTGATCTACCGGCTCGACTGCGCGCGCTTCTTCCAGGCGTTCTCGATGGGGCTGAATGCCGGCTTGGGCACCTTCGAGACGGTCACGCTCGGTGCGGGGGCCTGCAAGAACCCCAGCATGGCGAACCGCTACCGCCGGATCGGCGAGATCATGCGCTCGGAAGGGATGGAGTTTACCCGGGCCTTCCTCGACGGGGCCACGGCCCGCGACAAGGCTTCGATGATCCCCGCCCTGATGCAGACCGGCGAGGCCACGGGGCGCAGTGCCGAAATGGCCGAACGCATCGCCCGCATCTCCCGCGAGGAGGCCGAGACCAGCATCGACCGGGCCGCCCGGATCGTCCCCACCCTTCTGTACCTCTTCCTGGCCGGCTACATCGGCTACCAGATCGTCCTGATCTTCCAGGGCTATGTCGGCGAGATCAAGGACGCGATGAACTAGGAGTCGCTATGCGCTTTGCCTACCTGTTGCTGTTGTCGTCCGTCCTTTGCGCCGCCGAGTCCTGGCAAGGCGGGTCCCTCGCGGTGACCGTGGACGATACGGGCCGGGTGCTGCTCGCCCGGGACGGGACGACTCTGCTCAACTACGACCAACTCCAGTTGGTGGCCACCCAGCCCGGCTGGCGCGGCGTCTATGGGTTCGGGAGTTCCCAGAACGTGGAGGTGGTGCGGCAGGACAACGGTTGCCGGGTCACCGAGACCATCCCCAACGGGATGAGCTGCACCCGCGATCTCCAGGTGTTCGAAGACGGAGTGAAGTGGCGGCTGGCTTGGGAATACCCCGCCGGAACGGGGGCGAACCAGTGCTACTACTTCCTGGACATCCCCGCCGCGCTGGTTGATGGGGCACCCTGCGAGTACGCTAGCGGAGAGGCTATCCGGCTGGGCGCGTTGCCCGCCAATTGCGGCGAGATGGAGAAGCTGGACGGCATCCGCCTCTACGCCAAAGGGGTAAGGCTCACCTTCGAGCTTGGCGGGGAGAACGTGGTCTGGAATCTGACCGACTGGAGCACGAGTCAGCACAAGAGCTATCGGCTGCGCGTCGAGGCCCCCGCCACCGAGGGCGGCAAGGCGGTCGCCACGGTCGAATTGCGGGTTGCCCCCTGCACCGAGAAGACGATTGCCGGCCTGCGGGCCCAGTGGCGCGAACGGGAAGCGGCCGAACGGCAGAAGATGCTGGAGGCCCAAGGCATCCGTTCCCGTCTGCCGCTGGGGGTGGGGCTGCCCCAGGTGGATGCCCCCGTCCCGCAAGGCGGGAGGATCGATCTGCCCGTGCTGTTGGCAGCTACCTTCGACAACCCCTACGATCCCGACGATGTGGCTCTCGATATGGAGGTCACCCGTCCCGACGGCACGGTCGACCGGGTGCCGGGCTACTTCGATGTGCCCGTGCAGTGGCGCGCGGATGGCACCTACGCCGGGCTCGGGCGTCCAACCTGGCGCGTGCGCTACACCCCTACGCAGATCGGCTCCTACCAGTACCGGATGGTCCTACGGGATCGGTCGGGCCAAGTGAAGACGCCCCCCGCCACCTTCGCGTGCGTGCCGCCCGCGTCGCCGTTCCGGGGCTTTGTCCGGGTCTGTCCGGCCCAGCCCTACGCCTACCAGTTCGACGATGGCACGCCCTATCTGCCCATCGGCTACAATGTCTTCGATTCCGCCCGGCTGGGCAGTCCCTATCCCGACCAGCGGCTGGCGCGGCTGAGCGAGCAAGTCCAGCATCTGGCCGACGCGGGGGGCACCTTCATCCGTCTGCGCATGGATTCCTGGTGGCTGGCCATCGAGGGGACGCCGGATGCGGGCCTGGGCAACCTCGGCCCCGGCCTCTACAACCAGCGGGTCTGCGACGAGATCGACCGGCTCATGGCCCTCTGCGAGCAACGGGACGTGAAGGTCATGCTCTGCCTCTACAACGCCAACGCCATGGTCAACGGTTCGGTGCGCAAGGACGGGCCCACGGCCTGGCGGCGGAACTACGCCTTCTTCCTCCAGGACAACGGCGGGCCCTGCGCGGACCGCTTCGGCTTCTGGACCGACCCCACGGTTCGCAAGTGGGTGCGGATGAAGCTGCGCTACAGCGTGGCCCGCTGGGGTGCCTCCCCCAGCCTGATGTGCTGGGAGTTCTGGAACGAACTGGTCTTTGACCAGAAGCTGGCGACCGAGCAGGTGGCCTGGCATCGCGAGATGGGCGATTACCTGCGGGGCATCGACCCGTGGCGGCACCCGATCACGAACTCCCTGATGGGCCATGACCTGGAGAACCAGGGACCGATCTGGGAGCTGCCGACCATGGATATCGTGCAGATCCACTCCTACCGGGGCGACGAGCTGCCGGTCTACATGGACCGCGTGGCGCGCACTTCCCACCGGCTCTGGCGCAAGCCCTTCTTCTTCGGCGAGTACGGGATCATCCACGAGGACCATTCCCAGGGCACCTATCCCTACGATCCGGACGGCGTGCATATGCACAACGGCCTCTGGGCGCCAGTCATGGCCGGGACCGCGCCGGGCGCCTTCTGGTTCGTCAGCGGCTACATTGAGAAGCAGCATCTCTACGGGCAGTACACGACGCTCGCCAAATGGACGGCCGACATGGCCTGGACCGACCCCGCCTTGCGGTCGCTGGAGGTCGCCGGTTTCCAGTACGCCACGCCGCCGCCGCTGGCGGACGGCACGGTGGCGGGGACTCCGGTAGACCCCTTCGCCAAGGCCAAAGTGGACCGGTTCGTGGTCGATCCCGCGACCGGAGCGGTCAGCGATCCGGAGTGGTTCCAGTCCATGCTCCACATGAGCGACGAGCGCAAGAGCTGCCCCACCCTCGTGCTCGATTGCGCGGCGGACGCCGTGCTGGAGATCCGGGTGACCACCTCCGTGGGCGACGAGTCCAACCGGTTGCTGGTGACCGTGGACGGCGCCCAGCCTTTGGTGAAAGCCTTCCCCGCTGGAAAAGGACAGGGCACTTCCTCTACCTACATCGAGCAGTACGGCAATTGGCGAACCAGCTACGACCAAACCGTGGCGATTCCCCTGGCCGTCGGAAAACACGAAGTGCGCCTAGAAGGCGTGGGCAAGGACCGGCTGGAACTGCGCTTGGCTCTGCGCAACTACTTCCGTGCCCCGCCAGTCGTGGTCACCGGCCAGCGTACCGACGGCGCGGTCTGGCTCTGGGCCCGGCATCGGCTGAGTACCGCCTACAACCTGCGGGCGGGCAAGAGGTGGGAGCCCGCAACCGGGGTCACCTGCCTCCTGGCGGACGTTGCCGATGGCACCTATGACATCGAGTGGACCGATCCCTGGACCGGCACCGTGACCACCGCCACTGCCACCGCCAGCAACGGCCAGCTTGCACTCCCTATCCCGCCTGTACAGCGCGACTTGGCCGCCAAGATCCGCCGTCGCTAGCTGGCGGGAATGTCCGGGTCAGTCGGTGCAGCCGTGGAGCAGGCGGGTGACAAACTCGCCGCGCAGGGTGCCCTCGTAGATCGGGCGCGCCCCGGTTTCGAGGCAGGTGTCGGTGAAGACCCGGTCGGCGCTGCAATGGAACCAGATGCGAAGGGTTTCCCCGCCGCGGACCTGGACCGAGACCGGCTCCTCGCCGTTCAGGTACTTCTGCGGCCACTCCATGAGAATCGCCGAGAGAATCGCCGCCGCCGTGGAGCCGGTGCCGCAGGCGAGCGTCTCGTTCTCCACGCCGAACTCGAAGGTGCGGACCGCGATCTGCCCCTCGCCCCGCACCTGGGTGAAGTTGACGTTCACCCCGACGGGCTGGAACCGGGGGTGGCGCCGGATCGCGCCGCCTTCGCGGAGCACGTCCACCCCTTCGAGATCGTCCACGAACACCACCGCATGGGGCACGCCGGTATCGAGGAGATGCACCCGTCGGAGTTCGCGTTGGATATCGATGTCCACGCAGAGTTCGAGGTTGCGTGGGTTCGGCACGCAGACCGTGATGCGATGGGGCTGTCCGGCGTCCGGTTTGGCCTGGGCGGTGCCAGCTGCCGTGAGGATGCGGATCTCGGGCCCAGGCACCAAGCCCAGGTCTAGACACCAGTAGGCGAAGCAGGCCGTACCATTGCCGCACAGCCGGGCCTCGGAACCGTCCGGTTCCATGAACCGGGCCACGATGTCGATGCCCTGGCCGTTGCCCCGCTCGCAGGCGAAGATCACGCCGTCGGCACCCACGGCCAAGCCCCGTCGACAGAGGGCCCGGACGAAGGCCGACAGGTGCGGCGAATCCAGGAGCTCGCTGTAGATACCGGTAGTGTTGTCAATGCAAATGAAATCGTTGCCACCGGCATTGAGCTTGGTGAACTGAATGGTTTCAGGTAGTGGAGGAGTCATAGTTGCGTATCCGACCCAGGGCCAGAGGCTGGGTTGCACGTGCCGGTCAAGAACGACGGCAGATACCCCGCCAAACTGCCTAACGTAGGGACCATCTCCCCGGATGCAACTGCCCCGGTGCCGGATGCGGCTGCCCCCGGAAGGCGGTCAGTGCTTCTGCCAGTCGGGATGGGTGGCTTTGTAGCGCTGGAAGGCGGCGTATTCCGCGGGGGTGATCTGGCCGTCGGCGTCGGTGTCGATCTTGGCGAAGAGCCATTCCCAGCCCTTCTTGCCCGCGTCCCATTCCGCCCGCGAGACGAGGCGGTCGCCGTCGCGGTCGCATTCCTTGAGCAACCGCTCCACGGTCAAGCCCCCGTCGGCGGTGCTGACATCGGCGGTGGGGTCCCAGGCCAGCTTCTGGCCCGCCTTTTCCAGGGCGGCGTGGTAGGCGGCAAGGTCGATGTCTTGGACCGTGGTGCCCTCGGCCAACGCCCGGCAGGCGGCGATCCCGGCGGATTCGCCGCAGATCATGAACACCGGCTCCATCCGCGCCGAGGCGTAGCCTAGGTGGCTGGCGGAGAAGCTGACCGGTACCAGCAGGTTGGTGCATTCCTCCGCCTGCGGGGTGATGGCGCGGTAGGGGATGGGATAGGGGATATTGGTCGGGCCGCGTCCGCCGCCCACGAACATCTTGCCTTCGAGGGCCACCCAGATCTGGCCGTCGCGCCGGTACCAGATGCGCCGCACGGGATAGATGTCGATCCCATACTGGGCCAGGCCGATGGGGTCTTCGATCCGGGTCCGGTTGTAGACGTCGTGGGCGGTGATCGTGTAGCTGCCCTTCATGCGCCGGGCCACGCGGACATAGAGCTGGTGCGGCCAGCCTTGGGTCTCAGGATGGGGCCGCCGGTCGAGTCCCAGTTGGGCCAGTTCCTGGCGGTAGGACTCGGGGACACGCGGGTCGGTGCTCATGAAGGTGTACAGCCCGCGCAGGTAGTCCTGGTGCAGCTTCCAGATACGGGCGCGGGTGGCGTAGTCCCCATCCGCGTAGAGCTGGCTGACCCCGACCGGGGCCATGGTGAAGAGGGAGGCGCGCTGGTAGTTCCACTCGCCCGAGTTCTTCCAACCGGGGAAGATGCCCACCAGCCGCTGGTGGAGCTGGGCGGGGTCCGTGACCGTCTCCGCGAGATAGGCCACGTAGCGGCCGACCAGTTCGAAATCCTGGGGACTGTAGCCCTCCGGCGGGGTGATGGGAATGCGGAACTCGGGATCGCTCGTCGTGTAGTAGCGGTAGTTGTAGGCCTGGGTGTAACCGTCGGCGGCACCCACTGGTTCGCCGTGGTCGGCCTCGACCCATTTCAGCAGTCCGCTCTCCGGGTGGCCGGGAACCACAAAGGGATCGATGGGCGCTGCCTCGGTGGGTGGTTGGACGCCTGCGTATTCCTCGTCGTACTCGCTGGCCGCTTCCCGTCCCACCCGGTAGGAGACCCCGGCCCGGGCCATGAGATCGCCCTCGTAGCTGGCATCGATGAAGACCTTCGCCTTCACCTGCACGTCCTCGCGTTCGACCGGTTCCGCCACCGGACAGCCCAATTCGTCGAAGGGCGCGTGGTCGAAGCAGGCAGTGGTGATTGCGGTACCGGTTTTCTCGCAGCGGACGATGCGGTGGTCATGGATCACCCGCACGTCCCATTTCTGCAGGAGCTTGGCGAAATCCTCCCGGACATCCTGCGGGTTCATCCTGTTCAGCGGCACCTTCTCCGCCGCGTCTTCCGGCTGGCCGAGGGTGCGCAGCAACTCGTGGGTCATGCCGCCCGTGGCGTTGTAGTTCGGACAGTCCTGCATGGGCTTGAGCCCCGCTCCGAGCACCCCGCCGACCCAGCGGCTGGGCTCCACCACCACCACGGACCGCCCCTCCCGCCGCACGGCCACCGCCGCCAAAATCCCGGACGGCGTCGCCGCATACACGCACACGTCCGCCTCCACCGTCTCGCCCCCGGCAGGCACCGCCAGAACCACCGCGCCCAACCACCAGAACCACCGCCAACCGAATCTGCCCATAGTCCAGACCTTTCGAACCAATTGCACATCGCCAACGATGGACAGTAGCACGCTATCTGGCGGAATCCGGTCGGCAATGTGGGCATAAGCTCGTGATTTGCGAACTCTCCGCTGCTAGGTTTGTCCGAAGGCATGTCATCGACTGTTTGCTCTGGTAATCAGGAGGATACCCGATGGCCCTGCCCCATGATGCCAAGGCCGCCAGCGCCGAACGCGAGCTGGAACGACGGGAGTGGCTCGACTCCCTGGACGAGGTATTGGCCCGTTCCGGACCGGATCGGGTGAAGGAGTTGCTGGGCGAGCTCTCGCTCCATGCCCAAGCGGAGGGGGTGCGGGTGCCATTCACGGCCAACACCCCCTATGTGAACACGATTCCCCGCGCGGACCAGCCGCCCTATCCGGGCAATCTGGAACTGGAGGACCGGCTGACCAGCTACATCCGCTGGAATGCCATGGCCATGGTGGTCCGGGCCAACCGCGAGGAGGCCGGCATTGGCGGGCACATCGCCACCTACGCCTCGGCGGCCACCATCGTGGAGGTGGCGTTCAATCATTTCCTGCGGGGACGGACGGACGACTTCCCCGGTGACCTGGCCTATTTCCAAGGCCATGCCTCGCCCGGAGTCTACGCCCGCGCTTTCCTCGAAGGCAGGTTGCCAGCGGAACAGCTCGACAATTTCCGCCACGAACTGCACGCCACCCCAGGGCTCTCCTCCTATCCCCATCCCTGGCTGATGCCGGATTTCTGGCAGTTCCCCACCGTCTCCATGGGCCTCGGCCCAATCGGGGCCATCTACCACGCCCGCTTCATCAAGTACCTGGAGGACCGCGGACTCAAACCACCCGCCGGGCAACGGGTCTGGGCCTTCCTCGGCGACGGCGAGACGGACGAGCCGGAAAGCCTGGGGGCCATCACCTTGGCCTCGCGGGAACGGCTCGACAACCTGATTTTCGTCGTGAACTGCAACCTGCAACGACTGGACGGTCCAGTCCGGGGCAACGGCAAGATCATCCAGGAACTGGAAGCCGCCTTCCGGGGCGCGGGCTGGAACGTCATCAAGGTGATCTGGGGCAGCGACTGGGACCCCCTGCTGGAAAAAGACCCCGACGGCCTGTTGGTCCGGCGCATGCAGGAGACCGTTGACGGCCAATGGCAACGTTACGTGGTCGCGGGCGGAGCCTACTTCCGCGAACACTTCTTCGGCACCGACCCCGAGCTGAAGAGGCTGGTGGACCATCTGACCGACGACCAGTTGGAGCGATTGACCCGCGGGGGACACGATCCCGTCAAGGTCCACGCCGCCTTGGCCGCCGCCGTGCAGCATACCGGTTCGCCCACGGTGGTTCTCTGCAAGACGATCAAGGGTTATGGCATGGGCGAGGCCGGCGAGGCCCTGAACATCACCCACAACCAGAAGAAGCTCAACGACGAGGCTCTGCGCCACTTCCGTACGCGCTTCAGCATCCCGCTCTCGGACGAGCAGGTGGACCACCTGCCCTTCTATCTGCCGCCCGAGGACAGCCCCGAGCTGCAGTACCTGCACGAACGGCGCAAGGAACTGGGCGGCCATCTGCCCAAACGCTATCCGCAACAGCAATTCCTGCCTGCCCCGGCGGATAGCCTGTTCCAGGAGTTCCACGCGGGTACCGGCGACCGTGCCGTCTCCACCACCATGGCCTTCGTCGGCATCCTCGGGAAGCTGCTGAAGGACGAGCGGATCGGCAAGTATATCGTCCCCATGATTCCTGACGAGGCCCGGACCTTTGGCATGGAGGCCCTGTTCCGGCAGGTGGGCATCTATTCCCATCCCGGCCAGCTCTACGAGCCCGTGGACAAGGAGCAACTGCTTTACTACAAGGAAGCCACCGACGGGCAGATCCTCGAAGAGGGCATCACCGAGGGCGGCTGCCTGAGCTCGTTCATCGCGGCGGGCACGGCCTACTCGAACCACGGGGTCAGCACGATCCCGTTCTTCACCTTCTACAGCATGTTCGGCTTCCAGCGGGTGGGGGACTTCATCTGGGCCGCCGCCGACAGTCGCGCCAAGGGCTTCCTCATGGGCGGCACGGCCGGACGCACCACGCTCGCCGGTGAAGGCCTTCAGCATCAGGACGGCAACAGCCACCTGATTGCGCTGACCGTGCCGAACCTGATGGCCTACGATCCGGGCTACGCCTACGAGATCGCGGTCATCGTCCAGGACGGTATCCGCCGCATGTACGAGAAGGGCGAGGACATCTTCTACTACCTCACGGTGATGAACGACAACTACCCGCAGTTGCCCATGCCCGAGGGTGCCAAGGACGGCATTCTGCGCGGGCTCTACCGGCTGCAGGGGGTGGAGAATCCCCACGTTCAGCTCTTCGGCAGCGGGGCGATCCTCCCGGAGACCCTGAAGGCGGCGGAGTCGCTGAAGGAGTTCGGCATCCGCGCCGCCGTGTGGTCTGCCACCAGCTACAAGGAGCTGTACCGCGATGCCTCTTCGGTGGCCCGCTGGAACCGCAACCACCCGCTAGACGCGCCGCGCCAGCCCTATGTCGCCGAGTGTCTGGCGGGCAGTACCGTCCCGGTCGTCGCCGCTTGCGATTACGTTCGGGCCTTGCCCGAAAGCATCGGGCGCTGGCTGCCGGGC
>QKCY01000357.1 GCA_003245525.1 Victivallales bacterium
ATCGATGGCGTGGAGGATGGTGGCGGCCATGAATTGCTTGGCCTCTTCCTTCATCGTCGCGCCGAACACGAACTCCTGGTCGTCGTTGCGGACACAGACGCCGGCCTGGGCGACCTCGTTGATGATGAGGTCGGTCAGCGTGAGGCGGACCGTGGTCGTCCGGTTGTAGGCGAACCGCCGGCGGCGTCCCAGCGGGCCCAGACCAACGAACACGGATCCCTCGCCCCGCTGCAGGATCATCTCCCAGCGGCCGAAGGCGCAGAATAGGACCACGGTCACGAGGATGATGGTCCCGATCAGGAAAGGCAGGCCAGGGAGGGACAGTCCAACGTCGAACCTCCCTCCCATGATCTGGGGACCAACGACGTCGCCTACCCACAGCCCCGTCCAAAGCACGGTGAACGGCACCAGGAACAGGAGCATCCGCGGCAGGCGCCGGTAGACCACCTTGGTGCCGCCGTGGACATTGCGGCTGACCCGGATGCCCTTCGGCGGCTGTTCGAGAACTGCCAGCGAAACGTCTGCCACCCCTGCCACCGTGGCGAAGGAGGAGACCTGCCCGCAGTTCCGGCACAGCGCCACATCCGTCGCCACGTTCACGTCCTCCATGGCGATGGTCGTCCGGCAGTAGGGGCAGTGGTATTCGGCAGGCATGGCGACCTTTTCCTCTCAGCATGGTGCTACACGGAATATATACCGGCAGCGATCCGACGAGCAGTATCCCGGTTGGCCGGTGATTTGTATCTGGCTCCATCTTGCCGCTTGCACGGTCGCTTCGGAACGCTACGATGGAGCAATACCTCATGTCGGTGGGAGTGATGCCATGGATCAGCCTCTTCGCCTCCACGATCTCTTCGCTGCTCGCTTGGCCCAGAGCCAATTGGCCGACGTGCCGCCACCCGCCAAGGCCTCTTCGGCTTGGCGGCGGACCTACCAGGTGATGACCCTCACGCTCAAGAGCTCCATGGCGACCACCGGCAATGTGGCCTTGGTCCGCCGTCCGGCTGCCGACGGCTTCGTCCTGGAACTGGAATACCGGAAGACGGCGGTGCCCGGATTCCACAATGTGCTCAAGGCGACCATCCGCTGTCAGGCCGACCGCTTGGGCACGCCCCGTTCCTGGCAGTTCGAGAGCACCACCATCGCCATCCCGGACGGCCCCCCCGATCCCGCCACCCGTTGGGAGCAGACTGCGGAGCGGCAGGGCGAGGGCTATCGGCTGACCGAAGGGGGCCGCGAACGGCGGCTGGCGATGAAAGGGGAGGGGACCATCAACTGGGCGCTCCTCGCCGTGTTGGGGAGCCTGCCGCCCGATCCCGGTCCCCCTATCGCCTGCACGGTGCTCGACGACTTCGACGAAGTGAAGCCGGGGCTCGAACTGCGCGCCCGCGGGGTCCGCGAGGTGCTGGTCGGTGGCAAGGAGGAGGCCAAGGAACAGGAAATCCAACTGGAGAAGGGCCGGGTCTTCCGTCCCACGACGGCCTGGACCGGCGGCTGGCCTGGCCAGGTGCCCCGGTTCGACCTGACCGGACCGGGGATCGTCTCGCGGGCCTATTACACGGACCAAGCGGGCCGGGTGCTGTTCATGGCCGGCGGCACCGAGGCACTTGCCCTGCTGACCGACGAAGCCTTGCCGGAGGGCCGGTAGCATGAGCACGTATCCGATTGACCTGAACCGCCGCCAGTTCCTTACCGGGACCGGGGTTGCCGCCGCCAGCCTGTCGCTGCCTGCCCTGGCAGCACCGCAGGCGGGTCGGCCCAACTTCCTTTTCATCGTCTGCGACCAACTCGGTTTCGACGCCCTCTCCGCCCAGGGCTGTCCGGATGTGCGGACGCCCAATATGGACCGCCTGCTGGCGCGGGGGACCTCGTTCCAGTTGGGGCACAGCCCCTCGCCGGTCTGTTCCCCCGCCCGCAGTTCCATGTTCACGGGTCGGATGCCGGTGGAGACCGGCGTGGTGGTCAACTCCCTCGCCATCCGTTCCGACCTGCCCACCATGGGGGCCTGGTTGCGCAAAGCGGGCTACGACGCCGCCTACTGCGGCAAGTGGCACCTGCCCGACGGCTATCCCCGCGAGATCGAGGGCTTCGACATCCTGCGCGTCGGGGCGGGGCAGGGGGACATCTGCGACCGGCTCGTCTCGCGCACCTGCGCCGCCTACCTCCGCAACCGGAAGTCCGAGAAGCCCTTCCTGTTGGTGAGTTCCTTCCTGGAACCCCACGATATCTGCTACTGGGCGATCGAGGCCAAGAACCTGGTGCCACCCGAGTTGCCCTTCCCCCAGTTGGCCGACCAGTTGCCCAAGCTGCCGCCCAATTTCGGCGTCTTCCCCAAGGCCCCGGCCCGGCTGGCCGCCACGACCTTTACGGGCTTCGCCAGCGAGGAGCAATGGCGCTACTACATCCACGTCTACTACCGCATGGTCGAGATGCTCGACGCCGATGTGGGCCGGGTGCTCGACGCCCTCGAAGAGGCGGGCTTGGCCGAGGACACGGTCGTGGTCTTCACCTCCGACCATGGCGAGGGGCGGGGCCGCCACAACCATGTGCAGAAATGGTACCCCTACGAAGAGGCCGTGCGGGTACCCTTCTTCGTCTCCTGTCCTGGCCGCCTGCCGGTGGGGGTGCGGGACGAGACCCATCTCGTGTCGCACGTGGACATTCTGCCGACTCTATGCGAGCTGGCCGGAATCGAACCGCCGCCCATGTCCGTGGGCTGTAGCCTCGCGCCCCTGCTGACCGGCAAGACGGTGGCGTGGCGCGACCATCTGGTCAGCGAAGTCCAGCAGACCGGACGGATGGTGCGCACGGCCCGCTACAAGTTCGTGCGCTACGCCGACGATCCCGTGGTCCAACTCTTCGATATGCTGGAAGACCCGTGGGAGACCCGCAATCTCGCAGAGGAGGCGCGCTTTGCCGATACCATGCGGGACCACGAGCGTCTGCTGGCCGAGTGGCCAAAGCGCCTGACCTACGCGCCGGGGGTGAAGCGATGAACGCCAGAATCGGTCTACTCAGTTGCCTTCTTGCGGTGGCTGTCGCCGCCGCGCCCAAGGTGGAGAATCCCGGTTTCGAGACCGGGACCTTCAAGGTCTATCCCGGCTACGCCCGCCAGAATGGCGATGCCATCCCCGGCTGGAAGTACGAGGGCAGTGTGGGGATCAACCCCGTCTTTGCGCCCAAGCCCAAGCATGCCTTC
>QKCY01000457.1 GCA_003245525.1 Victivallales bacterium
TTCCACCTCGACGAAGACGCCCTCGCCCGACGGCAAGGCAAGACGGTAGAAGCCGTCCGCATCGGGGACCAGCACGGTACGTTCGCCGCGAGGCCAGGCGACGACTCGCGTGCCCGCGATCTTCAGTTTGGCGTACACGGTCTCAACCGCTTCGAGTTCACTCATGTTGACGACGGTGAAGGCGGACGAGGCACCGTCCTTGGCGGCGAAGCAACCGACCAGCAGCGGAGCCTGACAGTCGATCTGCTGGATCGTCGGGAAGGAGGCGACCGGGTTGCTGAACCGGAGATACGGCGTAGCGTCGGTGCAGTTGTGGGCGAAGGCACCGGTGTTCCGGTAGCGGACGAAGGCATCGGAGATCTTGCGGACTTCCTTGAGGACCGTGGCCGCGTCGTACCAGGCGTTGGTGCGTTTGCCGTCGGCGGTGATCAGCGACGGGGATTCGGGCCTGTATCCCGCGTAGGTCCAGCAGAGCAGGCCCTTGCAGCCGAAGGAGAGCATGCAGTAGGACTGCCAGCGGAACTCCGCCTCGGTCGGGGTCCGTTTGCTGGGTACCCAGGCAAAGGTCTGGATGCAGCACCAGAAGTCCTTGCCATGCTCCCGGGCGGAAGTCGCGATGACGTTGATCGATTCGCAGTACTCCTTGTAGGTGTACCGCTTGCCGTCGCGCCAGTTGAGCGGGTAAATGTCGGTGCAGATGTACGGCGGATCGAACTTCTCGCAGAACGCATCGCAGTACTTCTTGTAGAGGTCGGGATCAGGATCGTAGTACTCAATGGCGGCGGCCCCGGCCCCGTACTTCAACTGGGCCGCGTTGGCGTACATGGGGAGCAGGTTGATGTACGGCAGCTTGCCTCCGGTCGCGCGGAAGTAGGCGTTGCTGGCGGCGGCCAGTTGGTCGTACTTGTCGGTGCCGGGCTCGTCGGTGACATAGCTGCCGGCGAAGCAAGGATGGTCGATGTACTCCGCCGTGGCCTGCACCGGGTCCTTGTAGGCACCGTCGTTCAGGATCACCTCGACCCCATACTTGTCGCAGTCCCGCAGCAGCATTTCCCGCTTGGAGCCGGCCAGAGGCCCATGGGCGATGATCCAGTCGAATCCACCGGAGCTGTAGGTCTTGATGAAGTCCTCGCCAATCGCGTCCTTGCGGGCGTTGACCCAGGCCCCGATCCGGATGCGGTCGCGGGTCAGGTACGCATTCGTGTAGGGAGAGTCGATAGACGTCCCCAACTCGGTCTGGATGGCGGCGGCCAGGAATACGGCGGCCTCGGCCCGGGTGGCCGGCTTGGCATCCGCCGGGAAGCCGATGCCGTACTCCGCCAACGCAGCGGACGCCTGGTCCCAGTCTGGGTCCGATAGGGAATCACCGGGTCGGAACTGCCCGTCCTTCACGCCGTCGATCAGCCCCCGCGCAACGACGAACCGGATCGCGAACTGGGTCTTCTCTGGCAGACCGGCGATGTCGCCCAAAGGCTGGCTGCGGTCGACGAGACGATAGGTCCCCGGCCTCCTCGCGACGAAACGGGTGAATCCCATGCGGTTGGTCTGGCAGAGGGGAACCGTGACCTCGTCCCCGACCCCGCCTTTGGGGCGGAACTGGACGACCGTCGCCTCGGACGGGTTCCCGACCGCCGTCGATGCCAGCATGAAGTCGGCCTGGTCGAACCCTTCGGACAGGCAGCCCCCCGGCACAAGGACCCGCTGCAGGGTGGCAGCGAAGGAGGTCGGCTCCGAAAAGTCGGGAGCGTCCACGGCGGCGGCGAGGAACTCTTGTGCCGCGGCCTCCGTCGGGAAGAAGCCCAGCCGGGAGAGCTGGTAGATGGAGTCCGTGTCGCTGGGGTTGGTCGGGTCGAACCGGAACGACGTGACCGTCCCGCCCCAGTTCCTGTGCTCGAACGTGCGCATGTCCACCACCGCGTTCCGCCAGGTGTTGTCGCCGACGATGGGGAACGAGGAGTAGCTCTTGTCCGAGAGAGTGGTCAGCGTATCGGTGGTGAAGAACAGGCCCGCCCGCGGGATTGTCGTCTGGTACTTGTACCGAACGGCAAAGAACGGACGCCCGTCCGCGGCGAAGGCATCCGCCGCATCCATCGGCAGGGTCAGGGTGAGATCGGTGCCGGTGGCGACCAGTTTGGTCAGCCCGACCTCCTGATGGAGCCGACCTTGCCCGAGCGAGATCAGTTTGGCATCGGGCCCGTGGTTGAAGATCCAGACGGGGTCGCGGGCAAGCAGTGGTCCGGCCGACGCCAGAATGGCCAGAACGGACATCCGAAGGACCGGGATCCTCCGCGTCGGGGGGCGGGGCAGGTCGGCAGATGGATACATTGGGATCGCTCCTGGTCTCTGGCCCGGTCGGACTCGTCCGGGACAGGGAGAGCATAGCCCACTCCCAGCCATCGGTCGAGCCCCTTCGCTACGGTTTCGCGACCAATGTGTTTCCGGCACGAAGGAGCGGAGAAGGGAGCCGAATGTGCGTCACTCTGTGCGTTCCCTCCTTGAGAAGAGCCTATGCCCTGCTATCGGTACAGCCGCGCCACAACAGGATCGTGACACGTCACGTTGCTTCCTATGGACGGGGGGAGGCAACAGAGGATTCCGGTCCGCAAGTTTGCAGGAGAGGATGGTTCCCATGCGAGGAAACACAGGATGGCAGTACCGCCCCTATCGCCCGGCGAACCGGAGCGCGGAGGCGGCGCGGCCTTTCATCTGCCGTTTGGCCCCCGAAACGGATGCGGTGGAGGTGGAGTGGCTTGACGCCGGCAAGGCGGAGGCGCACCTCGTCACGTGGCGCGCCAAGGAAGGCACCCCCGAGTGGCACGCCATGGTGGTCCCCGGGTCCGCCGTGCGGATCGCGGGGCTGGAGGCGGATCGGGACTACGAGGTGCAGGTGGCACGGCAGAACGATCCCGAGGCCGCCAGCGCGATTCGCCTCTTCCGGACCGGCACCGTGCCCGGCCGCGTGGTCAACTATCTACACCCGGAGGACGAGCTGTATGCGTTCTCGGGGAGATCGCTGTGCAGTCCGTGTCTCCTCATGCTGCCCTCCGGCGCGCTGTTGGCGACCATGGACCTCTTCGCGCCGGGAGGGCCGCAGAACCTGACACTCCTGTTCCGTTCCGACGACCGGGGCCGGAGTTGGCGCTATGTCGCCGACCTCTTCCCCTGCTACTGGGGAACGCTGTTCCTCCATGGCGGCAGGCTCTTCATGCTGGCCTGTTCCACCGAGTATGGCGACATGCTGATCGGCGCATCCGACGATGGCGGGCACACGTGGACGCCGCCGACGCACCTCTTCTCGGGGAGCTCTTCGGCCCTCGCCGCCGGATGGCAACGCACGCCGATGCCCATCGTCCGGACCCACGGGAGGCTCTTCTTCTCGGTGGACTACGGGGCCTGGAGACAGGGGGGGCACAGCGTTGGCATGCTCTCCGTGCCGGAGGATGCCGACCTGCTCGAAAGCCGCAACTGGACCTGTTCCGAGCTCATCGCGTACGATCCGGCGTGGCCCGGAGCGCCGCAGGGCAAGAGCAACGGGCTGCTCGAAGGGAATCTCGTGATGGGCCAGGACGGGAAGCTCCTGGACATCCTTCGCATCGAGCTGACGCCGTGCAGTCCGAGCCACGGTATCGCGGTCGCGCTGGAGGCGGACCCGGAGCGCCCCGAGGCCGCGCTGACATTCCATCGCTTCATCGACCTCCCTAGCGGCAGCAACAGCAAATCCCATGTGCTTCACGACCCGGTCAGCGGGAAGTACGTCGCCATCGGCAACATCTGCGTCGACCCGGCCACACCGGGCCAGCGCAACGTGCTCGCCTTGCAGGTCTCCGAGAACCTGGTTGACTGGCGGATTGCGAAGGTGCTTCTGGACTATCGGCAGGAGAGTCCGGGCAAGGTCGGATTCCAGTACATCTCGTTCCTCGTCGATGGCGACGACCTGCTGTACCTCTCGCGCACCAGCCTTAACGGGTCCCGGAACTTTCACGACGCCAACTACAGCACGTTCCATGTGGTCGACAGTTTCCGCCAATACCTGTGATGGCGTCGCTCATCAGGCCAGTGCCAGCAGGTGTGGGCGACGTCCAGACAGGTGGGCAGCAGGGCATCCAGGGTCAAGCCGTGGACGAGCTCGTAGGTGGAGTTGCCGAGATCGGCGCTGCCGCGGAGACAGCGCATGCGCCCTTCCCAGTCGATGCCGCCAGAAAGCGGCGCATACTGCGCTGGAATCCAACACGATGCGCACCACAAGACTCGAACACTCCTCTTGGCGCCAAGGCATTCTTGCCTTCGCCCCACAGGGGCAGAGGAGCAGAGCCTGGGGCAACGCCCCGGGAAGACGTTCCTCCCGGTCTGGCAGGCTGAATGCCTGCGGCGGGTGCCGCCAGCCCGGGAAGCCGCAGGCCGCTGGCCTGCCCTTCGGGGGGGCGCAACCCGGGGCGACGCTACGCTTTGCCCCGGGCTTTGTTACCATGGCCCTTCAGGCCGAAAGCGGGGTCTCCGAGCCCTTCGTATCACTATCTGCCGACTCCGCCAGGAAACCCTCGCGCAGGGGCGCAGGGGGGCAGAGAAGGGATTGGGGGGCCTTGCAGCCAAGCAGTTCCCTTTCCTACATTTCCTCTGCGCCTCCGCGTCTCTGCGCGAGTAACTCCCTTTGGTTGCGGCCAACGCCTGCTCTGGGGGGTTCGTGGCTAGCGGGAAAGAGGACCCCGAATTCGCCTCGATGAGGGTAAAACTGTCTTCTCTGCGTCTTGCACACCTAGCCAGGTGGAGCATTTTCCCCGGTTGAACGCCATCGAGGAGCCGGTCGCCAGAAGGCACTACCCCGGACCACGGAACGGAAGCAAACGATGAAGCAGGTCGGAATCAGTCTGTCGCCGGAACGCATGATCGGGCCGGTTGCCAGGGAAGTCTACGGTGGGTTCGTCGAACACCTGGGGCGCAATGTGTATGGCGGCGTCTATGCCCCCGAGGACCCGCAGGCCGATGCCGACGGTTTCCGCGAGGATGTGATCGGGCTGGTCCGGGAACTCGGTACGCCCGTCACCCGCTATCCCGGTGGCTGCTATACGGACGGCTGGCGTTGGGAGGACGGCGTGGGACCGACCCGCCCCGTGCGCCTGGATCCCGCCTGGGGTCAGCGCGAACCCAACCGGTTCGGGCTCCACGAGTTCATGCGCTGGGCGCGCAAGGTGGGTACGGAGCCGGTCCTGACGCTGAATCTGTCGACGCGCGGGATTGCGGAGGCCATGGACCTGCTCGAATACTGCAACTTCCCCGGCGGCACCGAACTGAGCGACCGGCGTGCAAGCAACGGCGATCCGGAGCCCTTCAACATCCGCTACTGGTGCCTGGGGAACGAGCTGTACGGCAGGTGGGAGATCGGGCACAAGTCTGCCGAGCAGTACGCCTGGCTCGCCCGCGAGACGGCCAAGGCCATGCGCCTGCTGGACCCCGCCGCGAAGTTCATCTTCTGCGGTTCCCCCAACGACATGGACTGGAACCGCACGGTCCTCGAATCCTGCTACGAGTACGTCGATTTCCTGTCGCTGCACGAGGTCTTCAACATCAAGGGCGGCAGCCCGGGCGACTACCTGCGCAGCGTCGACCGGTTCGCGGCGCGGATCGCCAAGGCGGTCGAGGTGTGCGAGAGCGTCCGGCTCCTCAAGGGCTCCGCCAAACGAGTCAAGATCAGCGTCGACGAGTGGATCGTCTGGGATTTCGACCGGCGCGCCGATCCCGCCGAGAAATGGACCGTGGGACCCCACCTGCTGGAACAGGACTACACGATCCTCGATACCATCGTCACCGGCGAACTCCTCTCCATGTTCCACAATCTCGCCGACACGGTGGCCCTGGCCTGCATCGCGCAGAGCGTCAATGTCATCGCCCCGATCCGGACCGCTCCCGGCGGCGTGAGCTGGAAACAGGGCATCTTCTATCCCTTCCAGCTCGCCTCGCGCCATGGCCGCGGCACCGCCTTGCGGGTCGATGCCGCAGACGAGCTGTATGCCAGCGCCGTATGGAACGGCGAGGAGAACGAATTGGCGCTGTTCCTCGTCAACCGCAATCTGACGGACGAATTGGCCGTGACTGCCGAGCTGGAGCAGATGGCCGCCCTGGAGGTCGTGGAGGCGCTGTCCATGCACTGCGCGGACCTGGCCGCCGTCAACACCCCCGAGCAGGAGGTGCTGAAGCCGCAGGCCCTGCCCGGTGTCGTCCTGTCGGGCACGACGCTGACCGCGAGCCTACCGCCCTTGTCGTGGAATCTGGTCCGGGTCAGACTGGCCCCGGCGGTCACTTCTCCACGTACTTCGGCGTGACGCGGTGGTCGACCTGCTCCTGGCCGCCGATCAGGCCGATGTCGCTCAGGTCCCAGCCGCTGACCTGCTCGATCCACGCGCGCAGACGCTGCGGGGTGGGGATGCTGCCGTCGCGCGTGGGGGCGCTGTCCACGGTCCGCCAGCGGTTGCCCACAAACAGGTCGTAGCGTTCGCCATTGCGCTCGAACTCGCCGCAGTTGATGGCCTCGTTGGCGAAGATGTAGTTGCGGTTGAGGTACTGCTCGATGTAGTCCTTCTCCAGAAACGGATAGGCGCCGCTGGCCAGGAAGGCCTGCACGTCCGCCGCGAACCGCTTCTGGATGAAGTCGGTCGCGTACCGGTCGGTGCCCCAGGGCGAGAAGGAGAAGGCGGATTTGCAGTTCAGGAACAGGTTGCCGGTGGCGAGGTTGTCCTTGCCACCGTGGATCTGGATGCCGCCGAAGCTCCCGCCGCTGCTGCGGTAGAAGATGTTGTCCTTCATGACCACGCCCGAGATGGCGTCATCCAGGCGGATGCCAGCCTGGCCGCAGAGCGCCAGGCTGGAGCCGATGTGATGCCAGAAGTTCCGCTCGGAGACGATACCCCGGTAGGTCGGGTTGCACCAGATGTCGAGACCGCTCTGGTCGCTGAACTCGTAGACGACGCTGTGGACCTCGTTGCGGGCCAGGTACTGGTCGTTCCCATCCGTGTTCACGGCATGGTGGGGCGAGTCGTAGATCAGGTTGTTGGTCATGACCATGCCGCAGCCGTTGGTCTGCAGCGCGGCCGCATAGGCCCGGTCAATCTGGCAGAAGCTCCCGATCTCGCAGTCGTGTACGGTCAGACCGGATTGGATCTGCTGTAGACGGTCGCCGCCCTGCATGCGCACGCCGCAGCCGCCCAGCTTGCGCAGCCGCGAATGGAAGACGCCGCAGAAGGCGGAGTCGTTGATGACGGCGGCGTGGACGCCGGTGCGCTCGATGGTGCAGTCGTCCAGGTAGCAGTTCTCGCAGCCGGCGAACCAGACGGCAGTGGCCCGGCAACCGGTGAACGCCAGTCCCCGCAGCACCACGTTCCGGGCGTTCGTCAGGCGGACAAAGGGCCCGTCGAACACGGGGAACTCCACCGTCGCCTGTGCGAGATCAACGCCTGCCGGGGGGAGCAGGTAGACCAGTCCCCGCTGCCGGTCGACGTAGTACTCACCGGGTCGGTCGAGTTCCTCCAGGATGTTGAACAGGTAGTAGTGGAAGCGGCCGCTCACATTGGGGTAGTCGACGGTGAGCAGGTTCTTCTCGCGGTCGATCTGGAGCACCTTGCGGGTGTTGGCGGCCCATTCCCACTGGAAGTGCCCGTAGGCCCAGATGTCGTCCACGTCGGGGTCGCCGCTGAGTTGCCAGCGATCCGGCCGGTCGTAGGCGTAGGCGAAGGTCCCGGAATCCGAACCAACCAGGCGTTCTCCCTTGTACTTGGGGTTCTTGCCGAGGACGACCTCGCCGAAGGGAAGCAGCTCCTCGTCTTCGTTGGGCCAGCGGGCAAGCGTCTGGGCGGAGCCGTCGATCCAGAGGCTGGTCCACGGGGGCTTCACGTCGGCACTGTCATAGCCGCGTTGGCCGATGGCCCCGAAATCGCTCACCCCGTTGGCGCGGAGGTCGCAGACCAGGACCCGGTTCCGCACGCTCGGCGACAGGCGCGCAAGCACGGCGGCATCGCGGACTGGCTGGAAGCCGTGCAGCCGCACGCAGGCGCTGAATTCCGGGCGGGCCCCCGGTGCGGCGCAGACCGCCACGGTCCCGGCCGCTTCGGGGCGTGCTTCGTTCTCCCAGGCGGCCGTTTCCCGCGCGGCGTAGCGACCGTCGGCGACCCGGACCACGACCGACTTCCCATCCTTGGCCAGTTCGCGGGCCAACGTCATGGCCCGCGCAAGACTGCCAACGGGCTTCCCTGCCGTGCCGGGTTGCGCGTCGTCGCCGTCCGGGGCCAGATGGACGACCGCGTCGGGGGACTCGGGGATGCTCTCGCACGCGTCCTTGAACTGGCGCAGAGATTCCGTTTCCAGGCGACGGCCGCGTTGCAGGCTGTCGTTCTCGAGATCGTCGATGCGGCGGCGGATTTTCACCTCGGCCGGGAACCGCTCGTTCAGGGTGGCCAGCATGGCGGCGCAGGGCTTTTCCGGGCCCGGCTCCTGTCTGGCCAGCGTCTGCAAGGCATCCAGCAAAACGTACAGCCGGGCCGTGCGCCGGGTCTGCTGGTCGGTCGGTTCGGGATCGGGGACGGGCTCGGCGAGCAGTTCCGTGGCAGCACGCAGCACCAGAGGCTGGGCACGGGCGGCCTCGCCAGCGATCAGCAGCCGCTGCCAGTAGTCCGTCCGCGCCGCCTCGGTCACGGAGTCCGGCAGTTCGGTATCCTCCGCGCAGCGTTCCAGATCCGCCAGGGGAAGGTCCAGATTGACCGCGCCGTAGACCGTCGCGAGACGCCTCAGCATCGCCGCCTTCCGCTTGTCCGCCTCCGGCAGACTGGCAAAACGGGCGCCGATCTCCGGTTGCGTCATGGCCCGCGGCAGGTAGACCACATCGTCGAAGAAGATCCGGTGGTAGCCGATACCGTAGTCGCCGTAGCCGATCTTCAGTTCGGGCTGGCCCTTTAGGAAGAGGCGGATGTTCTGCTCCTTCTCCGCCGCCAACTCGCCGTCGATGTAGAGACGCTGGACAGTGCCGTCGTAGGAGAAGACCAGATCGTGCAGGAGCCCCGGACCGAGGCCGGCGGCGCGCACGGCCACCGAATTCCCCTCCGTCTGCCGCCCAAGCTCGAAGATGAGCGACTGGCTTGGCCAGACATACCAGGCCTTCATGCCGTCCCAGTACCCGCTGCCGACGGAGAAGAGCATGCCGGAACCGGCGACGGTCTTGGGGACCGGCGGCCCCGGCTCCTGGATGCGAACACGCATCGCCACCGTGAAGGCGTTGCTGGAAATGTCCGGGACCGTCCCGACGACCGCCTCCTTGCCCAGCTCGCGCCGGATCTCCAGCCGCTGCTCCCCCGGGTTCGCGACGGCGGGACGATCGGCCAGAACCAGTCCGGACAGACACATGAACAACGTCGAAGCGAATCTCTGCATGGGTGTTTCCCTCGGATTCGGACAGTGGAACCGGCCGCCCCAATGTGGCGCACGTTCGGGGCCGACCCTAATGCCAGCCGCCCAAAGGGCAAGCACTTCCCCTTCCCGAGCTGCGCCGGAAGCTCCCGGTCCAAGGCCATGCATTCCCGGCACGAAGGAGCGAAGAGGAGAGCCGAATGTGTCCCGCCGGGCGCAGCTCCAGACGCTCCTCACTGCCCTTGCGGAAACCCAGCGGGTGTTCGAGCGCAAGTGGACGGCTGCGCGGGTCTGCCTCATCCTCGGCCCCAATTCCCAGCTTCGGGCGCTTGCCGGGATCTACGGCAGTGCGGGCGTAGCCAGGAGCTTCGGGCCTCCGGTTGCCGTGCGTCATGAGCGGCTTGCTCTACTCCTTGGGCCCGTACTCGATGCCGCCGGTGTTTTCTTCGATGCGCAGGTGTGGCGAGTCGGCCTTCACAGGTTTGCCGAGCACGGAGACCCCGTCGAGGGTAACGTTCTCCACCCGGTGCTCCGCGTCGGGGCCGGTGAGCTGGATCAGGTAGTCGCCCGGTTCTCCTTCGAGCGCCACGTTCCGGAAGGTCACGTTGGCGACGTGGCCGGGCACCTTGTTGTGCATGTAGCGGTTGACGAGGGGCCGGAGGCGGATGAAGTCCTTCTGGCCCTCCCCGTGCAACCGCACATTCTCCACGGTCACATCCTGTAGGCGCATGTCTTCGCCGGGCTCGAAGAGGAACGGGACCATGACGTAGTGGACGATGTCCAGGTTCTGGAGTTTGATGTCCCGCATGTACTCGGCGCGGCTCTCGTGCCCCAGCAGGAAGATGCGCGCGCGGTCGCACCAGAGGATGGTATCCTCGACCGTGATGCGTTCCACGTTGTTGTTGGCGCCGTCCTTGAACTTCATGCCCTTCATGGCCACACAATCGTCGTCGCTACGGATGAAGCAGTCCTTGATGAGCACGTCCTGGGAATTGCAGGGGTTGATGCCGTCGTCGTTCTGTACCCGACCGCCGCAGATCTTGACGTTCTGGACCGTGACATGGTCGCTGTGCATGGGGACGAGGGTCCAGTGCCACGCGCCGCGAATGGTGATGCCCTCCACCGTGACGTTGCTGCCGTAGATGGAGATCACATGCCAGCCGGGGCCTTTGCGCCAAGCCCAGTCCGAGCCGTCCAGGATGCCGCGCCCACGGATCGTGATGTTCTTGCCCTCGGCGACGATGCCGCCCTTGAGAATCGCTCCCGGTGCCAGATACAGCGTCTGGTTGTCGCGGAGCTTGATGCTGTCCTTCTCGTGGATGCCCGGGCCGAAGTAGACCACGTTCGGGTCGCCTTCCTTGGGGATGTTCGTCTCCGGCGGATTGGCGAAGAGCAGTAGAGGGCTCTCCTTGCCGTCCGGCTCGACGCTGAACTTGGTGGGGCCGGGCAACTGGAGCTTCAGCGTGTGGTCGTCGACCACCGTCATCTTGACCTCGGGCCGGGCCGGCCGCAGAACCGTGCTCCGCAGGTCGCGCTCGGACGTGACGGTGACCTCCACCGGGCCATCCGCCTCCAAGTTCACGAAGGAATAGGGGCCGCCATAGTTGCGATTCGGCCCGGCAAATGGCGGGTCCGCAGTCCTCGCCCCGTACACATCGACCTTCTGGCCACCTACGCTTACCTGGTACATGTCGGACATCATGGCACCCCTCTCCACGTTGGGTTGCAGTTCCACGGCCTGGAGTCCGGCCGCGATGGCCAGACAGGTTAGGATCGAGAGGCAGAGACTTCGTTTCATGGTTTTTCCGGTATAGGTCGTGGTCTGCCGGGCGGGAGCCCGTGCTGGGACGCTGGTACTATACGCGAAAAAACGTATACAATCCGCGAATCATTGGTGCCAACGCCCTCTCTGACCGAGGGCAAGGCCCCCTGTCTAGCCTCTCTCCCCTGCTCCGGCTCGGTCCCCTGCTCCTGGATACGAACGCCTACCGCCACGGTGAAGGCGGTGCGGGAATGTCCGGGACCGTCCCGACGAGCGCCTCCTTGCCCAGCTCGCGCCGGATCTCCAGCCGCTGCTCCCCCGGGTTCACGATGGCGGGATGGAACTGGCCGCCGTAATGGGTTCCCCATTCGGGGGCGACCCAAATGCCAGCCGCGCAAAGGGCAAGCGGTTCCCCTTCCCGAGCTACGCTGGAAGCTCCCGGTCCAAATCGACCCCCATCTCCCGGAACCGGGCGGCGGCGGTCAGGAAGTGGGCGGTGATCCAGAATACGGTCCAGTGCTCCGAGTAGCCGCCGCGGAACCCGCTCGGGCCGAAGCCGCTGCCCTGCTGGGTGTAGTTGGTCTGCTCGATCTGTTCGCCCTGGCTGCCCTGGGGATCGATCAACTGGCCACAGCTTCGGAACATGACCTTGGCCAGCTTCCGGAGATCGTCTCGCCCGGCGAGTTCGCCAATCCGGTAGACGTCCGGGGCCAGGAGCACGCCATAGACGTCCAGATGCATGTTCTGGACGGAGACGGCCGTCCAGCCGCGCGTCTTGAGGCCCCGGTCGGCCAGCGGCCCCGG
>QKCY01000474.1 GCA_003245525.1 Victivallales bacterium
ACCTGCCAGCCGGACGCGGTCTCGCAACCCACCAGCAACTGGGTGGAATTGCTGCCCAGATCGATGGCACCGCACAGACGGGACATGGGATTCTCCTGCGTGAAGTCCGCACACGGTACCCCGCCTCCCCGGCAATGCAACGCGGCGCGCCAGTCGGCAGGTAGGATCAGGGCATCCCCACGGCAGCGACCCATGCCATCAGGTCATCAATCACCCGGCCCTGCTGGTTCCGCGCCCCGTCCGGGGTATGCGCGAAGAACCCATGGTCCAGCCCGACGTAGTTCCTGACCTCGAGATTCCGCTTGCCGAGCCGGGCGGCTTCCGCCACCAGCAGGTCGGCCGTTTCCGGTGGCGCACTGGTGTCCTCGGAGGCGATGGCCAGGAAGATCGGGATGTCCAGATGCGCCAGATCCCATTCGGCGGCGTGCATCCCGAAGGACGACCAGCGCCGGTAGGTGTGCCCGGACCACAGGTCCGCCGTCGATGCCGGCTGCGCCTGAATCTGCCGGGCACGCTCCACACATTCGGCATAGCATTGCTGGAAGGTATCGGCATCGATTTCGCCAGACCGCAGCGACTTGCGCAGGTTGACCAATTCCGCGAAGAGGGCCTGCCCGCCGCCAAACCCCAGCAGTCCCAGCGCCGACACGCTGGTGCAGGCTCTGGCGACGCCACAGGCCACGTGCGCGCCTTCCGAACTGCCCACGACGCAGACCCCACTCCCGGTGGAGAAGGGCCCCGCCCGGAGCGCTTCGATGGCCTGGACAACGTCGTGGATCCGGTTGGGTCGAGACTCGTGGGCCACGTACTCCTGCGAATACTCCTGGGGAGAAGGCTCGAAGTCACCCAGCCTGACCCCGCGTTTCTCTACGGTGACCACGTGCCAGCGGTCCAGATAGGCCAGCAGCGGAACCAGCCCGCAAGGCGCGAAGGTCATGCCGTCCTTCCTGCCGAAGACCGATGCCGCCCCCGAACCTTGCAGGAGAACCAGGATTGGCTTGGGCCGCACGTCCCCGTCCCCGGCGACGGACACATACACGTCCAGACTAGCCCCGTCGTCCGTGGGCACGGTCAACTGGCGAATCCAGAGCCTGGTGCTGAGCCGCACCAGCTTGCCGA
The DNA here is from genome assembly GCA_003245525.1 of Victivallales bacterium. Classification (GTDB taxonomy): domain Bacteria; phylum Verrucomicrobiota; class Lentisphaeria; order Oligosphaerales; family Lenti-02; genus Lenti-02. The sequence continues at coordinate 1,120 of QKCY01000474.1, forward strand.
TATCTCTGCTCTGCATAGGGGCACTCCTCGCCGTGCTCGCCCAATGGGACAACCGCTGTTCCGGTAACAGTCAGGGACCCGGGATTCCCCAGTCTCCTGTCCACGGTACCGCGCCTCCCTGGCAATGCAACGCGCCCTCCTCCGCAGTGCCTGGATCCGGACCAAACCACCGCCTCGCATCTCGTTGCGGCGAAACCGCTGTGGAGTGCGGCGCTCGGCGCCGCGTTGCGTTGGGTGGGCTACAAGCAGGACGTGGGATGGCAAGCCAAAGCGGCGCAGAGCGCCGCACTCCAAAGCCTTCGGCAACGCCACTCTGACCTTGCCTTTCTGACAACGGCCGAACCATGCCTGCTGGCGAAACTGTCGGACTGGCTTACGCTACGATCCTCAAGCACATCAGGATACCTATGAACCGATTCGCGATCGCGTTGCTGGTGCTGGCCTCCTCGTTTCTCCGTGCGGGCACGAAGGGCGAGAACATGGGAGTGTTCGCCGACTTGCGCAGCAAGGACACGGCACCCCAGATCCAGGCCCTGGGACTGGGCTGGGTGCGCATCATGTACGCCTGGACCTGGATCGAGCAGTCGGACGGGAAGATGGTGTGGTTCGAGTTCGACCAATGGATGGCGCGGGCCAAGGCCAATCATCTCAAGGTGTTGCTGGTGGCGCAGGGCAGTCCGGCCTGGGCCAACGGGGGACATGGTCCCTACGACCGGCAAACGGGGCTGAACACCCCGCCAACCCCCGAGTTCCGCGAGCGGTTCGCGCACTATGCCGCCGAATTGGTGCGCCACGGCGCGGATGCGGTCGAAATCTGGAACGAGCCCAACAGCAATGGATTCTACCTGCCCCAAGCCGACCCGAAAGCCTGGGCGGAACTGGTGGTGACGGCGGCGGACGCCATCAAGGCGGTCAATCCGAAAGTGCCAGTCATCACCGGCGGCGTCTGTCCCCTGCCCCAGGGATCGGAGAATCCGAACGCCCCGGCGAAGTTCTTGGCGGCGGCTATCGAGGCCGTGCCCGAGCTCTTGCAGAAGGTGGATGGTATTGGGCATCATCCTTATGTCTTCGCCAACGACCCCACCGCCAAGGACCCCCTCACCGCCCCCTACCAGTGGAACGCGATCCAGCAGACCGCGACGATGCATGAGGTGCTCGTCCGCCACGGCGCGGGCGACATGCCTTTCTGGTTCACCGAGTACGGCGTTCCCACCGGCGGTCCCTTCGGAGCCGTCACCCCCGAGGAATCCGCCGTGATCTACCAGCACTACTACGAGGCCTTCGACCGGTTGGCCAAACAGGGCATCAAGCTTGGCCCTTCCTTCTTCTGGGCGCTCCGGGACAGCCGCCACTACCAGCAGGCCAATGCCCTCGAAGGCTGGGAAGGGGTCCACGATGTGGACGGCAATCCCAAGCCTTCCGTGGCCGTCATCAAAGCCCGCGCCGCTGGTGCTGAGTAGGAGTCAGTAGGCCCCGAACACCACCTGACGGGGTTGGAGAGTGATTTCCTGGGCGAGGGTCTGGCCGGTGCGCCAGTCGGCCAGTTGGCGGGGGGCTCCGGCCCACTGGAGGCGGACGGTCGTGGGTTGGCGGTTCTCGTTGACCAGGTAGGCCAGCCGCTGGTCGCCGAGGCGGGCGGTGCGGACCTCGATTCCCCAGGCCGGATGCCCATTGGCGTCCACAGCGCGGAGTTCGCGGGGAACCTGTGCCGTTTCCAGCCAGCGGTCGAAGACGGGATGGTAGTCCTGGGGCGTGCCGAGTGGGATGGTGTCGTCCGGCGGGATCGCGGGAGGTATCCGCTTGCCGCCGGTTGGCTCCAGGGCCAGGGCGGGACCGATCATCTTCACGGCCACCCCTTGTGCATGGGCTGCAGCCAGGGCGGCGACAGTGGCATCGGTCACGTACTGGGCGTTGGGGACGATGACCAGTTTGACTTCCTCAGAGAGGCCCTTGGCCAGTTGCTTCTCGGTGACGAAGCCGATGGGGACGCCGAGGAAATTCAGCGCCTCGTAGGCGTCCCGCAGACAGTCCAGGTAGGCCACGTCCTGGATGGCGGAGGGCTCGGCGTAGAGCAGGCGCACGGGACGGGGCTGCTGGGCGAAAGCCCGCACCGGGGCGACAAACCGGCGGAGATCCAAGGAAGTCTGACAGTAGCCCTGCAAGACCCAGGGTTGCTGGAGCAGGGACCCCTTGAACCACGTCCGCGCCTGCCCCATGACCTTGCCATCGTTGCCCCGCCCCCAGAACCAGAGCAGATTGCCGCCCATCCCGTGCAGGCTGGCCAGCCAGAGCGCGGTTTCGATGTGGTCTTTCGCGCTGGCCTGGATGTCGGTGGCGTCCACCGGCTCGACCGCGTGGAATTCGGAATTGTAGAAGGGCTTGTCCGGGGCCAGCGACTTCAGGAAGTCCGCCGACATGCCCGCATTCAGCCAGTCGATCACGTAGGGCGTGCTACCGGCAAAACGGCTGGTCTTCTCGTCATGCTCCTGATCGGTGAGCGACAGATCGCAGCCGAGCAGGTCGGCGAATTCCGCAATGGCCTCGGGATCGATGCCGAAGGTATGGTAGCTCAGGTCCATCTTCCAGCCGCGCGGTTCGGTGCTGCCCGCGAAGTAGAGCCCCATCATGACCTTCACATGGATCGCCACGTCCGGCGCATGGGTCCGGATGCGGTCGGCCAGGGAACGGAAATAGGCGCTGACCCGCTCGTTGTTGAAGGCGCACCAGTCGTAGTGCGCGCCCCGCACACCCGGCTGGGTGAAATCCACCTTGGCCCGCTTCCAGGGACTGGTGGAGTCCAGTACCGCGCTGGGATAGCTCGTCACCTCGGCGAAGGAGTCCAACTCCGTGCCCCAAGCCTGGTTGAGCGCCGCCACCGTGCCGTACTTGCGCTCCAGCCATGTGCGGTAGTTCGCCAGCATGATCTCGGAAGGCTGCTGGTAGGCCGGTTCGTTGGTCAGATCGATGGCGAACAGGGACCGGTGGCGGGCGGCGAGAGGGATCAACCGGTCCAGCAGTTCGTCCCGGAACGTCACAGCGCGGGGATGCTCGAACACGTAGTTGTCGTAGTGGCCGTAGCCCTTCCGGGCCAGGCCCGGCGTGGCCTCGACCAGCCACTTGGGCGGGTTGTAGCCAAGCAGGGCGTCCACCGCGAAACCGGCCTGCTCCATCCGCTCGAAGTAGGGACCGAAGCGACCGTTGAACTCGCCCAGATCCCACTCGCCATCCGGGCGCATGGTGCCGCGCAGCGAGCTGTCCACCAGATTGATGCCGAGCCGCCGGGCCAGCTCGGGTTCCTGGTCGGCGATCCCGGCATCCCAGTTCATGCCGCTCAGGAACACCGGCTCCTGCCCGACCCAGAACCCGCCGTCGCGCGCGGTCACGCCGACCGTGTTCCACTGCGGAATCCGGGGCCACTGGTGCTGGCCGGCCAG
>QKCY01000211.1 GCA_003245525.1 Victivallales bacterium
GGCAAGGTCGGCCAGACAGGCGTTGCCCGAGAACTGGGCCTTGAGCTTGCGGGATGCGCGCAGGACGATCCACCGGCGAGCCACGGCCCGGCGACCGAGCAGGTTCCACGCGACCACGATCACGACGAGGGCAATCCCGGAGACGGACAGGGGATGCTTGCCCACCGCCCGTTCCAGTACCGTCGGGAAGCCAAGCTCGAAGAAGAGAAGTACCCAGAACAGGGCCACGAACCAAGAGGCAATCTGCGGCCGGACGAGGACCAGGGCTGATCCGAGCAGGCAGAGGGCCATCCCTAGCAAGCAGACCATGGCGGCGGAGTCCAGGAGATGCGATTCCCAGCCCGGAGGCAACCATAGGAGGGGAGCGACAAGCCCGATCACCACCGCCTGGACGAGGGCCTGCCACCGGACCACTGACTGGTGGCTGGGGAGCAGGAAGAAGGGGGATCGCGACAGCACATCGACCTGGCTGAGACCGAGGAGGACCCCCACGATAGGGATCACTCCCAGGCTCAGGAGCGGCGGCGACTGCAGGTCCAGGTCCGCGAGGAAGCACACGGCTATTGCCGCAGGCACGTAGATGAGCCAGAGCACTCGGCGCTGGTAGAGGTGCTTGAGGTTGGCAGTGAGGATTCCCATCTCTCTCTCCGAGTCCCAGATGGTTCAGACCAAGTCCCGGCGGAGGCAGTGGTAGCGCAGGATGCCGACGGATAGAAGCAAGCAGACCAGGGGTGGAAGCGGCCAGTACACCAGGGGAAGGCTGGGGGGGTGGCGCATGAGAATCACGAGCACTGGCACCGTCGGGACCAAGGCCAGGACCAGGATGGAGGACTTCTTGCGGAGCCAGATTGCGGCCGCAAAGGCCAGCGGGATCAGGGCCGTCGTGATCAGGGCATAAAGATAGGGGAACGGTTCGAAGATCAGCTTGCCCATTGGCGACACCATGGGGGGCATGCTGGGCGCGATGAGACGGCTGGTCAGCACAAACAGCCAGGCCATGCCGCCGTTGAAGGCCGTAATGACCAGCATTCCCGCCACGGTCGCCAGATGGCGCTGGGGTCGCCCGGCGGACAGGTAGGGAGAGAGGTATGTACGGCGCAGGGACACCACCATGATGGTAGGCATGACGAAAACGATGACCGACTTCGGCCCCCCGGAGAAATAGCCCAAGAAAGCCGTCAACACGGGCCACATCAGCAGCATCCCAAGCCAGCGCTTGGGCGTCAGGAGGCCGAACCACTCGTACCAGGTGGCCCAGGCATAGCGGAAGAGGTCCATAGGTGTAGTGGTGGCAATCCGGGCGAGCAGGAAGCGGATCAGGGCCGGGGAGCCAGGTTCGGGCTGGTTCGCCATCTTCGCGGCACGCCGCCACTGGTGGAATTCGTTGGCTCTGGCCAGATTGAACTCATCGAAGAAGGCGATGGAACGTCGTAGCGCCCAGTGGCGGGCCAGCTCGTGCCGACGCAGGAAACGCCAGGCGCAGAGGATTCCCAGCAGGGCGACGAGCGCAGACCGGAATGGGAAATCCCCGACGGCGGTCTCGATGATCGCTGGCAAGGTCAAGAACACACCGCCGAAGGCAATGAGCGGCAGGAAGCCAAGGAGCGGCGTCACAAAGGGCAAGGTGAAACTGGCCAGCGTGCCGCCCAGGTAGCACGCCATGCCCAGCAGCCAGGCCGACAACAGAATAGCCAGATGCTGGGTAGGAGCAGAATGGGGCAGGCGAAGCCAGCACAGGGGGGCGAACAATCCGAAGAATGCGCTTTGGACCAAGGCCAGCCGGGGAACCACTCCCGTATGACGCGGGAGTAAGTAGGTGAAGGAATGGGAGAGGACTTCCCGTTGGCCGCTGCCCAGGATCAGGCCAATGATGAAGACCAGGAGCAGGGCCATGCTCCGGCTCCCGTCCTTGTAGGAGCCAAGCACCAGCGCCGGGGTGAACAGAGCCACGAACGGGTAGAAGAGCCAGAACGCCCGGCGTTGGTAGAGATGCTTGAGGTTGACGGTTAGGATACTCATCCCATCACCCCTTCTTTTCGCACTGCACCACGTAGCGGTAGAGGTCCTCCAGGCCCAGCCCCCGGCGCTCCACCTTCGCTTGGTGGGCCGTCTCGAAGGCGCGGATCGCCGCCAGGTCCGGGTGCCGCACCACGGCATCGGCCTCGCGGCCGGAGACCTTGCAGGAGAGCAGCTCGGCAAACGGCAGAGGGTTGGGTAGAGGAGAGGAACCGGTGACCAAGAGCCGGGCGAACTCCTCCTGAAGCTCCTCGTAGGGGCAATCGCGGACGAGTCGCCCCTGGTGCATGATGAGGACGTAGTCGATCACCTTCTCCACGTCGCCGAGGATGTGGGAGGAGATGACGATGGTCCGCTCGGGACTCTGGATGATTTCCAGGAGCAGGTCGAGGAACTGGGCGCGGGCGATGGGGTCCAGCCCCGAGGCGGGCTCGTCCAGGATCAGGAGGTCGGGTTCGGGACAGACCGCCAGGAGGATCGCCAGCCGCTGACGGACGCCGGGCGAAAGGCTCGCCACCCGCGCCTTGGGGGGTAGCTCGAATTCCTGCACCAGCCGCTCCTCCAGGTCCCGGTTCCACTTCGGATAGTAGGCCCGGACGTAGGCGATGAGCTGGCGGACAGTCTGCCACTCCAGCAGTTCGCCCTCCTGGGCCACGTAGCCGATCCGGGCCATCAGTTCGGGGGTGAGATCGCCCGCCGTGCAACCCAGCGTGCGGCATTCGCCATCCTGGGGGAGATAGAGTCCCACCACATGGCGCAGCAGCGTGGTCTTGCCCGAGCCATTGGCCCCGAGCAGGCCCACGATATGGCCAGGAGCCAGGGCCAGACTGACCCGGTCCATGGCCACGGTCTTGCCAAAGCGGCGGCTCACGTCGTGCAGTTCGATCACCGATTCCAGCGTTGCATTCATGGTGCCTATTCCTCGCCGTTGCTCAGTTCGCGATATTGACGCTCGAAAACGCGCAGGGCCTCGCCGAGCGGGATGCCCATCTGCACCGCGCAGAAGGCCGCCTCGCGCAGGCTGGCCGCAAGGACCCGCAACCGCTCCTCGTCCTCGCTGACCGTCGGCCGGGGGCGGACGAAGAGGCCCACTCCCCGCCGCCGTTCGACCCAGCCTTCCAGTTCCAGATGGGAGTAGGCCTTGCTCACCGTCATGGGGTTCACGCCCAA
>QKCY01000188.1 GCA_003245525.1 Victivallales bacterium
AAGAGGCGGAAGGGATGGCGGCAGAGGAATGCATTCGCCCGGGAATGCCGAGCTCCAGCTCGGCGACAAGGGCGACGACTGGCAGAAAACCGCCGAGCTGGAGCTCGGCGCTCCCAGGCGGTTCTCCGCCATCCCAGCATTGCCTTCTTCCACCATTCCATCATTCCATTATTCCGCTTCCCCAGCAGCAGGCGGGATGCCTGTGCCACCTCTTCCACCATTCCGCTTCCCCTTACGCCAACAGCTTGGCTCCGGCTTCGGCGGCCTGGGCCACGGTGGCGTCGGAGCAGCCGGTGTTGCCCTTCACCATGCCCAGATCGGCGAGCTGGAGATAGGCGAAATCCTTGAATCCCGCTTCCTCCAGACAGTGCTTGGCGCAGGCCAGCGGGCACCCGTCGATGGCGAGCACCTTGCTGGCCGCTTCGGTGGTCTTCATGATCCCGCTCACCCGACCGCCAACCCCGGCCAGGCAGAACATCTTGCCTGCTCCCTCGCGGGTCAGCTTACGGGCCGCCTGGTCGGCAATCGCTCCCACATCCGCCGCACCGGAACAGGCGAAGATCAGCTTTGGGGCGGCACTGCACGCGCAACATTTCTCGGCCATGGTTCGGTCCTTTCCTCGATGGTTCGCCGGACTAGCCCAGCATGCCCTTGATATCGGCCACCGTGGGCACCTTGCCCACGCACTTCACGGCACCGTCCACCGCCAGGGCGGGAGTCATCATCACGCCGAAGGCCAGGATGTCGTTGATCTGGTCCACCTTCACCAGCTCGTAGTCGAGCCCGAGGGCGTCCGCCGCTTCCTGGGTGTTGGCGTAGAGCTGCTTGCACTTGGGACAGCCAGTCCCGAGAACCTGGATCTTCATGTCAGTTTCTCCATTTGGGAAAACTAGCCCGCGATGACCCCGAAGACCATGCCGCTCAGCGTGGCCATCACGATCACCAGCAGGACAAACACCACCGTTTTCTTGGTGCCCATGATGCTGCGGATCACCAGCATGTTGGGCAGACTGAGCGCCGGACCCGCCAGCAACAGCGCGAGGGCCGGGCCCTGGCCCATGCCGTTGCCGATCAGCCCTTGCAGGATCGGCACCTCGGTCAGGGTCGCGAAATACATGAAGGCCCCGACCACCGCCGCGAAGAGATTCGCCCAGAGGGAGTTGCCGCCCACTAGCGAGGCCACCCAGCCCGAGGGGATCAGCCCCTCGTGGCCGATCCGGCCCAGGAGCAGACCGGCCACCAGCACGCCGCCGAAGAGCAGGGGCAGGATCTGCTTCGCGAAGGTCCAGGACGTGCCGAACCATTCGCCCGCCTCGCCCTCGGACGTGCTCAGTACCACCGACAGCCCGATCACCCCCGCCGCGAAGGGCAGCGTGACCCAGAGGCCGCTGTTCGGGAGCGCCAAGGCCAGGATCGCGGGGGGGATTCCGATGGCCAGCATCTTCCACCAGGCGATCCCGAACCACAGCACCAGCACCACGGCCAGGGCGACCGCCAGAACCCCGGTGATCCACCACTTGGCCTGCCATAGGGAAGTCCAGGTGCCCGGCACCAAGTCCCGGCGGACAATCTGGGCGGGAGCCAGCTCGATCTGGTCCCCGGCATGTTCGCCGTCCAGCACCCGCAGTTGGCACGCATCGGCGCTTTCGGTGATGACGGCGGCTCGGAGTGTCGTGCCATCGGCCAGTTCCAGCCGGTAGTCGTTCGGGCGGCCCCAGTTGGCGAAGACCAGAATCCCCACCATCAGCGCAAAGTAGACCGCGTTCTGCCAGAGCGGACGGCCCGCTTCGGGTTCCGGCATCTGCATCTGGCTCTGGGCCTTGGCCGCTTCCTCCCGGCGGAAGATCAGCGACATCAGCAATCCGATCACCACGCTGAACACAATCGCGCCCACCGCCCGGGCGATGCCCAGGGGCAGACCGAGAATCCGCGCCGTCAGCACGATGGCCAGCACGTTGATCGCTGGTCCCGAGTAGAGGAACGCGCAGGCCGGTCCCAGTCCCGCGCCCATCCGGTAGATGCCCGCGAACAACGGCAGCACCGTGCAGGAGCACACCGCCAGGATAGTCCCGGATACCGAGGCCACGGCATAGGCCAGCACCTGGTTCGCCCGTGCCCCCAGGTAGCGCATCACCGAGGCCTGGCTAATGAACACCCCGATCGCTCCGGCGATGAAGAAGGCGGGCACCAGACAGAGCAGCACGTGCTCCCGCGCATACCATTTCGCCAGATGCAACGACTCCAGCAGTGCTCCCCGGAACCGGTCCGAATCCATCGGCAGATAGAAACAGACCAGGAAGGCACCGACCAGCAGTGCCAGAGGCTTCCATTCCCGTCGCCAGTTCACCGTGCTTGTATTCCTATTTGGTCAAATCGCCAATATTGAGAACCGAAGCGACCCCCGAGCCGGGAGCCGCCGACCTAGCGCAACGCCGTCATCTGTTGCCGGATCGACTGATCCAGCACATCCTCGACACAGCTCATGAAGCTGCCGAAACAGGGCAGCGTGAGCCGGTAGAACACCTTCACGCCCTGCTTCTCGTCCGCCACCACCCCGGCATTCTTGAGCAGGGTCAAGTGCTTGGAAACCGTGGACATATCCAATCCCACCAGCGCCTGCAACTCGCACACGCACCGCTCGCCCTGCTCCAGCTCCTCCACCATCAGCAGACGGGCCGGATGGGCGAGGGCCTTGAGGACCTTCACCTTGCCGTTCAACCGGGCGTTGCTGGTTGCTGTTGCCATGACGATCTCCTGAATACTTGGCAAAATAGCCAAATATAGGGGGAATGCAAACGAAAGGGCTGAAATCGTTCGCCCAAGCAGCCCAACCACCGGGAGCGCCGGCATCCTTGCCGGCATTGGTCTGCCGGAAGCCCGCAGGGCAGCCGTCCGTGTACCCCAGAGGAGCTACTCGCGCAGAGGCGCGGAGGCGCAGAGGAAATGCAGAACAGGGAACTAGCTAGCGGCGAACCTTCTGGCCTCGGGCGGGGAGCGTGTCGTCCGGCTGGGAACCTGTCGCTCCTCACACTTCTCGCTGGCCACAACACTCGACGGATGACGCCGAATCGACATCATTCATGGGCAGGCGGTTGATCGCCGCTATGGCAGTCCGCCTGGCGCAGGAGGGTTCCGGTCCAGCGGCGGAGATCCTGCCAGGTCTCGGGACGGAGACGGAGG
>QKCY01000502.1 GCA_003245525.1 Victivallales bacterium
AGTTCCCCGGCATCCTCGCCCTGGCCCGAGAGTGTCTCGCCCGCAGCCGCACCCGCCTCGGCAACCAGAAGTAGGAGCGGCGAGACGCCGCTACCACTCCGTTCGGGCAACATTATGCCCTGGATGGGATAGATTACGGTTGACAGGCGACGGGCTTGGGTCATGGTTAGCCCGGTCGCGCCGCCGAGTGCTTCGCGGTGCCGATTGGTTTCAGGGAGCTGCCATGAGCAACGCAACACTGGCTGAAGTGGATGTCGCCCCAAAGGCGACCGGTGCCGATAGCGATCACGTCGTGATGCAGGAGCCGCCCAGGTTCGTGCAGTCGCCCCGGATTCAGCGCCTGGCCCAGCGGAGCCGGGAACTGGCCATCAGCGGCAAGCGGCGGCTGGGCACGCCGGAGATGCCGTTGGGCGACCACGCCTGCTGGATTCACATCGGGCCGTTCCCCTATCTGGACCAGTTGCCCTCGCGGGCGAATGGCTACGAGGCCACCGGCGAGAGCTGGGGCCGCGACTACGCTTTCCTGCTGGACCATTTCCCCATCGAGATCCATCCCGACGAGCGCATCGTCGGCGAGATCCACTGGGAGATGCACATGGTGCGTCAGTATGTCTGGCCGGAGAGTGTCCAGCAGGTGGTGCGCGAGTCGGCAAAGCTGGGTGCCAGCGGCCACAGCAGCGGCCACACCTGCCCTGATCTGGCCATCGGCCTTGCCCAGGGCTTCGGCGGCATCCTGGAGCGCATCAAGGCCAGCCGCGCGAAGTACACGCGACTGGACGACCAACAGAAGGCCTGCTACCTGCACGGTCTGGAGATGATCTGCGAGGCGACGATCCGTTTCATCCGCCGTCACGCCGACAGGGCTCTCGAATTGGCGCAGACCGAGACCGACGCCTGGCAGAAGCAGACCTATCTGCGCATTGCCGAGTGCTGCGCGCATATCTGCGACCAGCCGCCGCGTAACTACTACGAGGGCGTGCAGTGGGTGCATTTCACCGTCATGCTCGACCGCGTGGTCGGCCATGGCAACGGCTACGGACGCCTGGACCTCTACCTGATCGATCTCTACCGCCGGAGCAAGGCCGCCGGGGAGCTGAGCGACGAGGAGGCACGCGAGTACCTCTCCGAGATGTACCTCAAGCTGCGCGGCCACTTCTTCAGCGTCGGCGGGCGCGATGAGCAGCTGAAGGACGCCACCAACGAGATGAGCTACGTGGTCCTCGAAGGCTACGACCTCGTGGGCGACTACAACAACCTGGGCGTGATGTGGCACCCGGACATCGATCCGGACTTCTACGCCTACGCCTGCGATGTGCTGGCGCGTCACGGCGAGAGCATTCCCGTGCTGGTGAACTACGACCTCATGCGCGACGCCCAACTGCGTTCCGGCATCCCCGAAGAGGACGCCTGGAAGGTGGTCTACAGCGGCTGCCAGTGGTTCTGTATTCCTGGCCAGGAGTATTGCGACCAGGACGTGAACTCCTACGACATGATCAAGCCCCTGAACCGCGCCCTGGCCACCGCTGTCGAGCAGGGCGTCGGGAGCTTCGACGAACTCTACGCGATCTTCGAGCAGGAATTGACCCGCACGGCGGAAGCCATGCGCAACCTGAAGAACGCGCAGTACGGGCTGCTGGGTTCGCTTTGGCCGGAGATGTTCACCTCCATGAACAGCCACGGCCCCATCGAGCGCGGCATCGACATGGTGGACAACCGGGGCGTGGACTACCAGTTCACCTCGGTGAACATCCTCGGCATCCCCAATGTGGCCGATTCCCTCCACGCCATCCGCGAGTTGGTCTTCGGGAAGAAGCGTTACGCCCTGGCCGAAGTGCAGGAGGCGGTCGCCGCCAACTGGGCGGATCGCGAGCCCATGCGGCAGCGCTTCTTGAACCAGGCCAAGTTCGGCAACGACAGCGACGAGGTAGACGCCCTGCTGGTGCGGATCACCGACTCGCTGGCCCGCATCCTGGAGCGCCAGATCAACCTGCGCGGCCACCACTTCCGGGCCTCGCTCTTCCATTTCCAGGGGCATCTGAACCATCTGGCCATTGGCGCGACCCCCGACGGTCGTTTGGCCGAGGAATACCTGGCCCACGGCATCAACCCCCAGGTGGGGCGGAACACCACCGGCCTGCTGGCCACGGCCAACTCCATCGCCAAGATCGACCAGCGGAAGTTCCAGGGCGGCACCATGCAGATCGAGCTGCAACCCCGCTTCTTCGACGGCAAGGACGACATCGGCGGCTATGTACACGCCTTCTCGGAGACCTTCTTCGCCAAGGGCGGCATCCAGATCAACCTGAACATTATGGATCTGCACAAGCTGCGCGACGCCATGGAGCACCCCGAGAACCCGGCCTACCAGAACATCATCGTCCGCGTCACCGGCTACGCCAGCCGCTTCATCTGCCTGCCTCGCCACTACCAGCAGGAGTTCGTGGAGCGCATGAACTACGAGGGGTTCTAGCTTCACCACGAAGCCACGAAGATCACGAAGTGAAAACCCCAAGAGGAAACCCAATCCCGCACGACGCCCGGAGCCTCCGGGCGTCGTGCGTCGCATTCCTCTCTCCTTCTTCTTTGTACTACTATCATCCCGGATCTTTCTTTCGGTGCAAGGAATTATCCGCAGAGCATTTGTGTACAGCATGTTACGCATGCGGTCGGAGTCCCGCCTTTAGGCGGAAGTGGGCGCGAAGCTTGAGCGAGCGCGGGGCACATCGGACGCGCGGGGAAGGCGGCGACCGCCTCCCTCCGGCGCTGAAGCACCGGAGACAACTTCCGCGTGAACGCGGGACTCCGACGGGGACGCCCACCTGTCTTTGGTTGCGGCCAACGGCTGCTCTATGTCCTTCGTGCCTTCGTGGTGATCCGCTCCCACTCCCATACAGGAACTCCCGGTGACTTCGCTGACTGGCCGGACCATCGAACTCATTCGCGGCGGCACCCACGACGGTCCGGGTCTGCGGACCACCGTGTTCCTCAAGGGGTGCTCGCTGGACTGCCGCTGGTGCCAGAATCCGGAAGGCATCGCCGCCAAGCCGGAGATTTGGTGGGAAGCGCTGAAGTGCATCGGCTGCGGTGAATGCGTCGAGGCCTGCGCCGCCGGAGCCCTGACCGCGACTGACGCGGGCATCCTGCGCGACCGGGAACGGTGCGGGGTCTGCGGGGCCTGC
>QKCY01000119.1 GCA_003245525.1 Victivallales bacterium
GATCTTGCCGTTGGAGAGCAGATAGAGCAGCGGCGGCCCCATCCGGCTCTGGAGCTCGCCATCCACCGTTTCCACATGCTCCACGGCCAGACTCGCCGCATGCTCGATCAGCCCGAGCAAACCGGGTTTGAGGAGAGCTTCGCCGCCGGTGAAGGCGAAGCGGGTGCAACCGAGGGAAGCCAGGCGGGAGACCAGTTGGCACCACTCCGCGGTGTCGAGCTCCGGGCGTTGGTCGAAACCGTTCTCGGGATCGAGCCACGGGCAGGAGCAGAAAATACACGCATGGTTGCAGCGATAGGTCATTTCCAGCACGGCGGTGGCCGGAAGGAACGACGGAGCCGCACGACGGACCGTGGATGGGCTGGAGTCCACTACTTGGTGTCCTCGGGGAGGACGAGCAGTTCGCGCAAGCGGTCGGCATAGTCCCTGAGTGGCGTTTCCTGACCCCGGGCTCCCATGTGCTTCTCCTGGCCAGCCAGGAACTCGGCGAGTAGCTTCAGGTCGTTGCCGGTGATGCCCTGGACGCAATGGCTGCTGCCGTTGGGATGGTGGACGACGAGGTCGATGGAACGCCGTTCTGCATGGGGGAAACAGGTCTGGCAGAAGCCCGTTTCCACCAGCGCCACGTCCAGCCCCTTGATCTCCTTGACGAGGCGGCGGCAGGCATCCAGTTCCCAGGGAGTCCGCGAATAGCGCCGTTCGTTGACCAAAACCGTCTTGGCGTTGCAGACCGGGCAGACATAGTCGAAACGCTCCGGCGGGGAGGCGACATCGTAGCACATGGCTCCCATAGACAAATCCTTGGGCGGCTCGCTCTGGGCGAGTTCATTCAAGCGCTCGCGGAACTGCGCATGCTCCGGGGAAGGGGGCTGGATCGTTGGCGGGGTTTTGCCGCAACCGACCATGAATACGGTCACAGACAACAGAACAGCGACGATGAGCGCGATCACGATTCCCATGGTTCTCTCCTCAGTTGTCCACTGGACCAGTGCCCAGCAACTCGGCCAGTCGCTTCACATAGTCACGCAAGGGCTTCTCTCCGCCCATGCCCGTCGCGTGGACCTGCTTGCCTCCCTGGAATTCGGCGAGCAGAGTCAAATCCTCAGGAGTGACCGGGGCGCACGTATGGACTCGGTCCTCGCCGTAGCGGATGCGGATACCAATGACCGCTTCCTTGGCCTCCGGGGTACAGGTGGCGCAGAAGCCGGTTTCGGTCAGGGTGATATCCAGTCCCTTGATCTCTTTGACCAAGCGGCGGCAGATCTCCAACTGCCGTAGCCGTTCGGCGAAACGCGGCTCCTTGGCGAGAATGGTCTTGGTGTGACAGGTCGGGCAGAGGTGCTCGAATCGGTCCACTAACGGGGCGGGCTTGTAGCAGCAGGCGTTGACGGGAGACACGTTCGGCGGAGTTGCCTGCGCCAGTTCGGCTAGCTGTCTGCGAAGCTCCGGGGGAGCGGTCGGTTCTGGTGGCGCGGCCTGTTGCGTGGTGGCGGTTGGCGCACCGCCTTGCGCTTCGGTGCAACCCGTCAGTCCAAGGCTGAGGAGCACAAGCACGGCGACTATGGTACCGAGGATGATCTCCATGGGAAGCCCCCAGAGAGAGTTAGGAATGCCTTCTCATTGCCCTTCCATAAGCTGTCCCAGCGAAGTTCGCACGTCAAGCGAACGAAGCTTGCGGGGCGGGGGATCGGGAACGAGATTACGAGACGGTCCTGCGGGGCCGTTGGGCATCAATCCGTAATGGGGTTTTTTCGACCATGCGTCTCTCCTCCCTTGCTTTTGCCTCCGGTTCCTCGTCGGTGACCTGTGACGTCCGTTCGGTCAACACTCTGATCGTTGGGGCTGGCGCAGCCGCCTTGAAGTGTGCCGACACGCTCCACAGCTTGGGGGTAACCGATGTGGCGGTGGTGGTGGATCGGCTGGGGAACGGGGCCTGCAACAACTCGGGGTCCGACAAGCAGACTTACTACAAGATCGGGGTCTTCGGCGATCAGCCCGACAGCCCGATGGAGTTCGCCCGGTCCCTCTTCCAGGGTGGCATGATGCATGGCGACCTGGCCTACATCGAGGGGCTGGGGTCGGCGCCGGCCTTCTTTGAACTCTGTCGCCTGGGCGTGCCGTTTCCCTTCAACCGCTATGGCGGCTACGTGGGCTACAAGACCGACCACGATCCCCGCCAGCGAGCGACCTCGGCGGGGCCCAAGACGTCCCGTTTCATGTTCCAGCGGCTGCTCCAGCAGGTGCGCCGCAACGGGACACCGATCTTCGACCGGCACGAGGCGGTGCGTCTGCTGACCGATGGCGACCGGGTGGTGGGAGCGATCTGCCTGAACAAGGACGAGCACTTCCGCGACACGCTCGGCCTGACCGTGTTCAACGCCACCAACGTGGTGCTGGCGACCGGTGGCCCCGGCGAGATGTACAAGATCAGCGTCTGGCCTCACGGACAGCTTGGCTCCCACGGTCTGGCCCTCGAAATCGGCACGGTGGCGAACAACCTGACCGAGCTCCAGTATGGCCTGGCCTCGGTGGGCTACCGCTGGAATCTATCGGGGACCTACCAGCAGGTGGTGCCGGACTACTTCAGCACAGCGGACGACGGCGTCTCCGACCGGCGGCATTTCCTGCATGACTACTTCGCTGACATGGCCGACATGGCCACGAACATCTTCCTCAAGGGCTACCAGTGGCCCTTCCACGCCTCCCGGCTCCAGAATGGCGGTTCGTCCCTGGTGGATATCGCGGTCCACCGGGAGATCGAGGCGGGACGGCGGGTGTTCATGGATTTCCTGCACGACCCGACGCCTGCCGCCGACATGCGCCCCTTCGCCATCGCCGAACTGCATGAGGAGGCACGGGTCTACCTGGAACGCTCGGGGGCGCTCCAAGCCACCCCCTACGAGCGGCTCGCCCACATGAACCAGTTGGCCATCGACCAGTACGCGGAACACGGGGTGGACCTGCGGAAGCCCCTCGAAGTGGCGGTCTGCGCCCAGCACTGCAACGGCGGCTTGCGCGGCGGTATCTGGTGGGAGACCAGCACCAAGCACCTCTTCGCGATCGGCGAACTGAACGGTACCCACGGGGTGCGGCCCGGCGGCAGCGCCCTGAACAGCGGACAGGTCGGGGCAACCCGCGCTGCCCAGTACATCGCGCACTCCTACGCGGCCCCTCCGGTCGCGCCGGAGGCATTCGGCACGCTGGTGGCGAATCAGGTGGCGGAGGTCCACGCCCGCTATGCGGGCTGGCTCCAGGCGGGGGGACTCGATCCGAATGCGATCCGGCCCGCCATCCAGGAACGAATGAGCCGGACCGGGGCTTTCGTGCGGGAACTGGGTGCCGTGAAGCAGGCCCTGGCCGAGGCGAGGGGGCTGGTCGCCGACATCGAGGAGCGGGGCATCGCCTGCACCAGTCCGAAGCAATTGGCCCGGGCCAGCGAGGACCGGCACCTGGCACTCACCAGCGTCGCGTTTCTCCGGGCCATCGAGGCCTATATCGAAGGCGGCGGCGGTAGTCGGGGTGCCTACATGGTCCTCGATCCAGCCGGCGAACTGGTACTGGCCAGCAAGCGCGGACGGGAACTGCCCCACCGGGCCGAGAACATGGCCAAGCGCCAGGAGATCCTCGAACTGGTCCTCCGGCCGGGGACTCTGTGCGATTTCCAGGTGACTCCCGTTGCCGTCCGTCCGCTGCCGCAGGACGACAGTTGGTACGAGACCACCTGGGCCGCCTGGAACCGGGGTGAAGTGTACGCCGAATAGGGGCGTCCTGCTACCTGCAATCCGCCTCCAGCGCCTTGAAACTGCCCCTATATTTCTATATATTCACCCGTGCAAGGTGGTATCACGGGGTGTTTCGCGCCATTCCCTGGCTTTGGTTGTTTTCTCGGGGGCATGCCATGTGGTCGCGGCTGTGGTCGGTTCTTGGTGTCTGTTGGTTCCTCGGTCTCGCCGCATCCGCGCAAGACACTCCTGCCCAGCGCGAGGCCTTCGAGCGGCAAGCCTTCGTCGTGGTCCCCAGAGTCACTCGGGAGGAATTGCCTGCACGGGTGGTAAACACCACCTATCTGCCGGTGGTCACCAGCCAGGGCGCATTGGGTACCTGCGGGGCCTATGGCATCACCTACTACTACCGGACCTTTCTCAAAGCCCGGCAGAACGGTTGGGTACACCCCGATCCCGACCTGAATCCCGAACGTTGCGCCAGCACTGCGTACACCTACAAACTCCTCCGCCACGATCCGCTGGCGGGAGCCAGCATCATGGGGACGGTGCTCAACATGGTGAACTTCGGGGTGTGCTCTCTGGCCGACATGCCCTATGACTCCGGGATCGACACCTATACGTGGCCGGAGGAACAGTACTGGAAACAGGCCATGCTCTGGCGCCCGGTTGCCGCTGGGCAGATTCCGGCCATCCACACGCTGACCGGGCAGGCCGTGCTCAAGGCCCACCTCTACGGAGGCGGCAATGGCGACATGGCGACCATCGCCCTGCGCAACGCGCCGAATCTGACGGAGTACCCGAGCGGCATGCACACCGACAACGAGGTGCTCTATGCCCTGCAGGACAGCTCATCCGCCGTGCAGCATGCCTTGACGGTGATTGGCTACGACGACGACCGCGAGTACCTGGACGAGCGCGACGGCTTGACCAAGAAGGGGGCGTTCCTCGTGGTGAACTCCTGGGGGACGGGCTGGGGGGTCAATCTACCCGAGGCCGGGACGGCCGGTTTCGCCTGGATTGCCTATGACCTTCTCCTACAGGATCTGCAAGACGAGCGCAACGGCAGCACGCTGGCTGCGGTCATGCTGGAACGGGAAGACTACACCCCGCGCACCATGCTTCGGGTGGAGCTGAGTGGCGACAACCGGATGCTCGTGGGCGGCTTCTATGCTACCGGCGAAGGCGGCGAGTACGTGAGCCTGTTTCCCGGCTTTGGAGAAGAAGCCCATATCACGGAGCAGGGAATCCTGATCGACGCGACCGATCTACTGGCCAGCGGTTCGGCAGGCATCCGCTTCAATGCATGGCAGTACGAAGGGGATCCGGCGTACCTCGAGGATGTGCGCCTGTCCGCGTGGGATGAGTCACAGCAGCTCGCCTGGAACGACGCGGGGCATCGGGAGATCAGCCGCGACTACGAGGCGCGCACCGAGTTCTACATCGGTCGCTACCAGAACCAGATTGCCGCGCCAACCCTGAGCGCAAAGGAGGGCGATGCTGCCTGGTGTGACTGGGACGAGGACGGCGATCCGGACGTGGCAATCACCTGTCCGGCTGGCACCTGGCTGTGGACCAACGGCGTCGCTCGTTCGGGACTCTCCACCCCCGGCGTCTCGGCTTTGCCGATCGGGCACACGGTGCGCTGGCTGGACGCCAACGGCGACGGTCTGGTGGATCTGCTGATTGCGGGGGATTCCGAAACGACGATCTTCGCGGGGGATGGCAACGGAGGCTTTACGACCGTTCTTGCCACCCTGCCTGGTTGCCAGAGCAAGGCGGCTGCGGTGGCAGATTTCGACCGCGATGGTCGAGCGGATGTGGTACTGGGAGGGACTACCGAGACGCTGCTCTATCTGAACACGTCTGCCGGTTTCGTGGCGATGGAGACGGGGCTTCCGGCTCTAGCCACCATGTCGGTCTCCCACGGCATGCTGGCAGCGGCTGATCTGACGGGCGATGGTCTGCCGGATATCCTATTGGCAGGGACGGGCACGGTGTTCGGCGACGCGGCGGCCACGCGGTTCTACCGCAATACGGGATTGCCGTTGGGGTTCGCGGAAGTGAGTGTTGCTCTCCCCCGGGTGACGGCCCCCGCTATCGCCCTGGGTGACCTGGATGCCGACGGCGACCTGGACGTGGCGATTTCCGGCTGCACGAGCGACAAGTGGCTGCGTCTCTACCTCAACGAAGGCGGCGACCTGGCCGAACACGACACGGCTCTGCCCGTCCTGCGCAACGGCGCGCTGCAGTGGTGCGATCTGAACGCGGACGGCTTGCCCGATCTGCTGGGAACGGGGGCCACGTCGGACAACTGGGCTGCCGCTGCCCCGGACACCATCGCCGCGCTTAACCGGGGTGACGGCACCTTTATCGACTTTGGCCTACCAGTGCCGGATGTCTACCGGGGGTTCATGGTCGCCCAGGATGCGAATGGCGACGGCAATCCCGATCTGCTGCTGGCCGGTACCACCACTTGGTTTGGCGAGAGCGATGCCAGCAAATGGGCTTGCGGCCTCTATGACTATGGCGTGTCGCAACCGGGCTTGTTCCCGGTGAACACGCCGCCGACCACTCCCACGAACCTGGCGACCGCCCACGACGGGCACGGGGTCTTCACCTTCACCTGGGATGCCGGGAGCGACAACGAAACGGCGGCAACCGGCCTCTGCTACGAACTGCGTTGCGGCACTGCCGCCGGACTGGGCGACGTCGTCTACAACGAACGGGTCCAATCCGGGACTCAACTGCGCGAGCCGCCCGTCACCACCTTGCATTGGCAAGTGCGCTCGGTGGACGCGGCGGGAGTGGCTTCCCCTTGGACTGCGGACCAAGTGCTGTCCGTTCCCCCCTATGAGCCCGAATTCCGCCTGGAACTGGCGGTGTCCCCCACCTATGGCGGGACCCTGGTGCCCAGTCCGGCCGGTCCCCTCTACTCGGCAGGGACCTCGGTCACGCTGACGGCGACTCCAGCTCCTGGTTTCGAGTTCGCGGGCTGGGGCGGTGACACGTCCGGACTCGCGCGAAGCGAAAGCGCTACCTTCACCATTGGCGAGCACCGCCGGATCGAGGCCCAGTTCTCGCCGACCGGGAATCCGGTCTACCCGGTGTGGACGCAGGTCGCTGGCACGCTGAAGGAACCCGAGAACGCCTGGTTCTACAACACCAGGGACCACACTGTAGAGTCTTTCGCGGGCAGACTCGTACGTCTGGGGGGTAGGAAGAGCGACAACTACGCGACGGACATGATCCTTGCCTCGTCAGACGGCGGTGCAACCTGGCAATATGATAGCTGGAATGTATACCTGCCGTCGTCCCGCTACGGTCACGTGTCGGCGGTTTTCGACGGCAAGCTGTGGGTGGCCGGCGGAGCGGCAAGCTACACCTTCCTCACCGATGTCTGGTTCACCACCGATCTGTCCCACTGGACCCAAGCCACGGCCGCCGCCCCATGGGCGGGACGGGAGAACGGCAGTCTGGTCGTGGCCGGTGGCAAGCTGTGGTTCCTGGGTGGCGGTCCCTACCAGGGCTACCGTTGCACGGATGTCTGGTATACGACCGACGGAGCCAACTGGACTGAGGCCACGGCAGCCGCTCCGTGGATATCCTCCTACAACCCGGATACGGGCGTTCCTGGCACGGTGGGCGGGGTCCGGGTTCGGGCCACGGCGCTGAACGATGTGCTCTACGCCACGGACGGCGCCAGCGTGTGGAGCAGCAGCAACGGGGCCGACTGGACGCTGCTTGCCCAGGAGCCGGATGCCTGGATACCGCTCCCCGAGGGAGTCTCGGCCTCTCCGTTTGCCCCGCTTCAGGAATTCGGCATCGCCGCCTTCGACGGGGAGTTGGTCATTATGGGAGGCGAGAACTGGCGGTTAGGGCAGGTGATGGACGAGGTCTGGAATTCGGCCAACGGCCAGGACTGGTCCCGCACCGCCCCGGTCACCCGCGCCCACTGGAGCGCACGCCGTAACCCGGCGACATGTGTCCACGATGGCAAACTGTTCCTGGTGGGCGGCGAGAGCGCCGCCTCGGCCCCGATCGGCGATGTCTGGTCCTGTTCGCCGGGCGTCATGCCGGCTGGCATGGGGAGCCTGGTGCTGGAAGCCACCCCGTTGTCGCCCTGGGTTTCCGGCACGACCGAACCCCCTCCGGGGACCTATGTGGATTCCCTGAACACGGTTTTCCAGCTTCGCGCGGTGCCCAATGACGGTTACGTGCTGGACCACTGGGAAGGGCCGGTGACGGACGATGGGGATGGCGATCCGGCCACAACCCAGGTCAGTCTGGCCGCCGAAACCCGGGTCAAGGCGGTGTTCACCTATGCCGACACGCGCCTGACGGTGCGGGTGGATCCCTATGGCATGGGAACCACTGTGCCGGAAGCGCAGACGGCCTATGCCTACCCGCCCAACCAGTGGGTCCAAGTCTCTGCCGTGGCCAAGGCGGGCTATGTCTTCAGCCATTGGACGGGGCCGGTAGAGGATGCCGACTCGTCGGCCACCCGGGTGTTCATGGATGCCTCCCATGAGGTCGTGGCGGTGTTCCTGCCGATGCCGGTCCCCAACCGCATGTCCTGCACCACCGACTGGGCGGCGGTGGTCCGCCCGGACGGTACGGTGTGGGCGATCGGCAACAACGGCGAGTCGCAGATGGGGCATGAACTAACAGTCGCCGACCCCGGCGAGTTCTGGCCGGTGGCTCTGGTCTCGGGAGTGGAGCAGGTCTATGCCGAACGGAATGGCGCGAAAGCCGTCCTTGCCGACGGGACGCTGGTGGCCTGGGGTTCGGGCTATCGCCACTACTTGCTGGGTGTGCGGCCCCATGCGGCCTTCACCTCCCTGAGCAATGTGGTCCAGTGTACCAACGGCGGCAATACCGGCGGCATCTTCCGCAAGACCGACGGCACCCTCTGCAACTACCTGAATGCGCCCTTTGCGGCGGCGTTCGGAGATGGCAATCTGGACGATACCATCTACGTGGGAGGCGGTGGCACTGGCAGCTATTTCGCGGTCCGCCGGGACGGCACTCTTTTTGCTTGGGGGAGCAATCTGGCCGGGCAATTGGGGTTGCCTGACATTGCCTCCACTGATGGCCCCCACGAGGTGCCGGGCATCGGCCGGGTGTATTCCGTGGCTACCGGCATGGACGAACTCCACCCCTTCACCTTGGCTCTGCGTGACAATGGCACGGTCTGGAGCTGGGGTGATCCACGCGGCGGCCAATTGGGCCGGGAGACCACCGTCGAGGCCCCCGCCGAACTGCCCACTCCGGTTCCTGGGTTGAACGATGTGGTCAAGGTGGTTGCCGGATCAACCCATGCTTTGGCCCTGACCCGTTCCGGACAGCTCTATGCCTGGGGAACCAACCATTTCGGCCAGTTCGGCTCCGGTGGTTACGACAACTCTGCCACGCCAGTACTGGTCGCCACCCCGACGGCGGTCGACGATGTGGCGGCCGGCTCCTTCTATTCCCTGCTGCATCTCACCGACGACAAGTACTACTGGATGGGGGCCACGCCGGGCGACGCGAGCGCCCCGCTGACAGTTCCCACCGCCATCGTAGGGCTTGGCACAGGCTATTCCACTGCCACCCTGGATGTGGTGGTCGACCCTACGGATGCGGATGGGACGGTGTACCCATCGGCCGGGCAACACCCAGTGGTGCTGGATCGTTCCGTCCATTTCCAGGCCCAGGATGGAACCCGCCATGTCTTCTCCCACTGGTCGAACCAGGAAACCGCCGCCGATATGTACCTTGCTCTGAGCGGCAATGCGACCGTGACGGCCCGCTACCGTTTTGCCTATGGCGAGCAAGCTAGGCTCGTGATCCAGGTGGAAGGGCAGGGATCGGTGGACCCGGCCCCGGGTGAGTACGCCCAGGATCCGGGGACAGTGCTGACGCTTACCGCTCTGCCCGCCGCCGGACACGCATTCTCCCATTGGGAGGGCAGTGTGGCGGAGACCGACTCCAGCCGCACGACCATTCTCATGGACCGCGACCACACCGTAACAGCTTGCTTCGAGGCGGTGCCGCAGACCGTGCCGCCGTGCGTGGCTACCGGTCTGGGAGGCTACCACGACGCCCTGGTGGTGCATCCCGACGCTGCCGTCTATGGCAACCGGGCCAGCGGCGACTCCAGTGTCGTGCGGATGAACACGGATAACGACCCGATGACGGACTGTCTGCGCGTCGCCGTTGGTAGCAGTGGCCTGTGTCTGTCTTTGGCGTTGGATAGTACGGTTTGGAGTTGGGGAGGCGATCCGGTGGCGGCGGGACAGAATCTCACGGCCGAAGACACCGTCCTCTTCCCCGGCAAAGTCGTTGACGCTCTCGGCCCCATCGCCAATGCGGTGGGCGTGAGTGCTGGCAGCAACTTCGGCCTGGCCACTCTGGCCGATGGCACGCTGCGCACCTGGGGCGGCAACGGGGCAGGGCAGTTGGGACACTCCCTTGGCGAGAGTTCCGTGCCGCTGGCCCGCACTGTGCGGGCGGGAGACGGCAGACCGCTTACCCAGATCGCGGCCGCGAGTTGCGGCGGGACCTTTGTTGTCGCAGCGCGGCAGGACGGCACGGTTCTGGCTTGGGGAAGCAACACCTATGGCGAACTGGGAAGCGCCACGGCAACCAGCGGCGGCGTGCCGCAGGCAGTTGCCGGTCTGCGCGATATCGTGGATGTGGAAGCCGGGCGGGACTTTGCCGCCGCACTCGATGCCAGCGGGCGGGTGTGGACCTGGGGCCACAACGACTACGGCCAGTGCGGTCACGGCGTCCGGGGCGAGGTGGAGAATCCAGCGCGCGTGGAGGGTCTGCCGCCGATCGCCGAACTGGCCCTAGGCGACACCCATGCGCTGGCCCGGGATCGGGATGGCGGCGTCTGGGCCTGGGGCAACGGCGAAAACGGACGACTGGGTAACAACGGCACGGCAAGCAGTTCCGTCCCCGTCCAAGTCCTGTCCCCGGATGGTAACGAGTACCTAGCCGACATCGTCGCCATTGACTGCGGCACCTATTCCTATGCCATCGGGTCGGACGGAAAGCTCCTGTCCTGGGGATTCTCCACTGGCCTTCAGTATATCTTGCGACCGGTCAGTTATGCGAACATCGGGGCCAGCGACCCCGACGCCTCGTCGCTTCGTGCCCTTTCGTTGAGCTGCTTCCCGCCCGAGGGCGGCACCTTGTCGCCGGCCACCGGCACGTTGTTCCTTTCCCACGGCACCTTCGTAAGCCTGAACGCCGTCCCCGCTGCCGGTTACCGGTTCCTCCACTGGCAGGGCAACGCCACCACGACCACGGAACGAGTGCTGGGCCTCCGCCTGGTGGCAAACACCCAACTCACCGCCCACTTCGCTCCTCTGGAGCCCCGGCTGCGGCTGGCTCCAGCCCAGACGTTGGCCGGACAGAGCGTGTTCCTTGATCTGTTCCTCGAAGGCGACACGGCCTCGGTGGAGGGGCTCAGTTCCACGATTTCCCTGCCCAGCCCTCTCCGTTTCCTCAGTCTGGTCCGGGGCAGTCGTCTGCCCGACGCCTGTCTGGCTCGGGGGGCCATCCTCGACGAGCGTACGGCGGCGGTCCTGATCTCGGGGCCGGGGGATGCCCCGGTTCTGCAGCCCAACGATCAGGAGCCCGTCTACCGGCTGGAGGTGGCAGTGCCGGCAGACTGTCCGGTGGGCGACTATGGGGTACAGGTACTGCCCACTCCTGCCGTCGCCATCGCGGCCGGGCGCAGTTGGGTGGAACCGGGGATCGCCGCGGGAGCGGTGACGGTTCTGCCCAGCGAGGGGATTGACCTGTTGCTGCGGATGCAGGCTGTCGCTGGCACTGCCGACGAACAGGAGAGCACACCAGTCTCCGATACGGACCGGGTCCGGCAGGGAGTCTCCTACACGGCGGAGCTTTGGCTGCGCGACAAGCGGCGGGAAGGCAGCCCGGTGGCTGACGTGCGGTTGGGGGTGGGGTATGGGACGGCTGCCACCTGCGAGGGGGTGGTGCCCTGCGGGCTGATCGCGGCACCCGCCGGAACCGTTTCGGCGGGTTCCGTCGCCGGTTTCGGAGGAGCGATTGCGGGCGACCGGGCACCGGGATTCTGGTACCGGCTGGGCGCGCTCCAGTTCGCCGCGTCGGACATCGGAACC
>QKCY01000345.1 GCA_003245525.1 Victivallales bacterium
CTCCGTGCGGCGATCCAATCTGGTCAGGCAGCGGGGGGAACCGGGCGCAACCCGCTCCGTCGCCGCACGGAGGCGGCTCCCACTCTCCGACCGGCATGGCAACATCGGGCAAGGCGCAACCCGGTACCCCAGCCCATTCGGGATTGGCCCAGACAGCCCTTGGGACCCGCCAAAAGGAAGGGGGACTCTCCCCTTACGCCAGACCCGGTAGGCAAAGGCCACTCTACGGGGCGCAGGCTTGGCGGACGGCGGCCAACGCAGCCTCGTAGTTCGGCTGGTGCGAGATCTCGGGCACGATTTCCCGGTAGAGGACCTTGCCGTCCCGGCCAACCACCCAGACGGACCGCGCGAGGAGCCCCATGTCCTTGATCAGCAGCCCATACCGTTCACCGAACTCACGCCAGACGTGATCCGAAAGCACGTGAACTCGGTCCACCTTCTCGGCGGTACAGAAGCGCTTCTGCGCGAAGGGCAGGTCCATGCTGATGGTGAGGACGACAACGTCGGCAGGCAGGCTCTGCACATCGTCGTTGAAGTGCTTGGTCTGGAGCGAACACACGGGCGTGTCCAGGCTCGGCACGGCGCTGATCAGGACCACCTTTTCGTTGAAGTCCGACAAACGGACCGGCACGAAGCTCGCATCGACCACGCGGAAGTCGGGAGCGGTGGCACCCACGCCCAGATCCGGCCCGAGCAAGGTCACCGGCTTGCCCTTCATCGTCACCACGCCGGGGCGTTCCAGCGGGTTCGCCGGTGGATCGCCGGACGCCGGGGCCGCCCCCCCCCAGGGCCCCGCCGTTAACAAGGCAACCGCCATCCAGCCGAGACCGCGCCGGATGTTGCTGCCTCCTACTGTCCTAGAAGAGGTTGCTGCATTCATATTCCTGCCCTCAGACCAATTGGATATCATGCGTGGAATCCTGGCTAGATGTCTGCCTTCCGCGAGAGCCAACTGCGTGACGCAAGGCTGCGCCCCGACTGGGGCGCTGTCCGGGGCGATTTCCATGCCTTCGGCGTGGGATCGGCGCGACAGCAGGGGGTGTGCGCGTTCATAGAGCCCCGTCCGCTTTGGCGGCCAGGACGAAATCGTTCTCGGTCAGACCGTCGATCTTGTGGGTCCAGACCAGCAGCCTGACCCAGCCCCACGAGAGGCGGATCTCGGGGTGATGCCCCTCCTGCTCCGCGATCTCCCCTACCCGGTTGGCAAAGGCCAGCGCCTCGCGGAAGTTCCGGAAGCGGTACTCCTTCTCCAGGTGGTGTCCGTCGACCGCCTTCCAGTCGCCGCCAAGCTGGGCGAGGAGACGCTCTCTAGTCGCGGGGTCTAGCGGCGGCACACCACCGGAACAGGGAACACAGTGCTTGTCGAGGAGGCATTGCGCGGACATCGGGTCCACCTCCTATCCGGGCTCACCCCCTTCGGGGCGACTCCGGGCTGGAGCTACGGAGTCCCGGCTGCAAGCTTGGCGGCCAGGGCCTGGGCGGCGGCAATGGCTTCCTTGAGCTTTTCCCCGGCCACCTCGCGTCCGGCTGCCAAAGTCGGCCCGACGACCAGGGAGTGTACGTCCTGGATACCCATGTAGCCAAGGATCATCTCGGCATAGGGTTTCTGGTGATCGTACCCCGCAGTCTCCGGGATGCTGTAGTCGCCGCCCTGAGCGAACACCGGTACGGCGGTCTTGCCCTGCAGCAGCCCCGCGTAGCCCTGCTCGGTGACGGTGAAGGTGAAGCCGGGCTGCACGATCACGTCGAAGTAGTGCTTCAGGACGTACGGAATGCCGAAGTTCCACATCGGAATGGCGAAGAGGTAAAGGTCGGCACTGGCGAACTCGTCGATGACCTTCTTCACCCCGGCGAACGCCACTTCGGCTTCGGGAGACGCGGTCGTGCCGTGCATGATGGCGTACTTGCCCGCCGCAGCGTCGGCCCCGAAGGGTACGAGCGGATCGAGGAACAGGTCGCGCTTGACGACCGTGACGTCCGGCCGCTTCGCTTGGAATGCGGCCAAGAAGGCATCGGCCACCCGGATGGAGTAGGAATGCTGATCCCTCGGGGAGGCAGTGATATAGAGTAGCTTCATCGTGAAGGTCCCTTTTGGCTGAGACTGCTCGTTCTGTTTCGTGCAGTACTCCCATCAGATTCGCCCAATGCGTCGCAGGTTCCCGGGGAATTCCGCCATCCCCTGGGGACCGCCTGGGGATCCCCAGGCGGAACGTAGGCCCATCCGAACCCCATGGAGCAGCCATTGGCTGCAATCGGGGACGTCTACTGGCGCAGAGGCGCAGAGGAAATGCAGGGAGGAAAGGGGAACTGGCTGGCTGCGGGGTTCCCCAGCCCCTGCTCTGCTCCTCTGCGCGAGGATGCCTTGGCGGAAGGGCAAGACACCGACAGATGGGAGTGCCAGAACTCCTCGGCGCATCGACGCTCATCACGAGCCGGACCGCGTCTATCCCCTGCTCTCGGCAGCCGGGCCGTCCGTCCAGTAGTTCCGTGGATGCCGCTTGTAGACGTAGCGCCGCCGGGGCAGAGGCAAGGGGTCCTGGGTGCGCAGCATCCAGGTGAGCAACTGGGTCTGGAGCCGATTCTGGATTTCCGCTGCCTCGGGCTGGTTGTACCGGTTGTCCAGTTCCAGGGGATCGTTCGCCAGATTGTAGAGCTGGCCGTTGCCCAGCGAGTCGAAGACGAGCTTCCAGTCGCCCGCGCGGACCATCCGCATGGCCCCGCTCTGGGTCCAAGAGTTCAGGCAGTCGAAGGCCCCGTTGGGTTTGACGGCCCCCTCCTCGACCGGGTCCAGATCGTCGCTTTCATCATAGGGCAGCCCACCGTAGCCGTGTTCCGCGTAGGCGGCAGAGAACTCGTCCGCCGGGTAGTCCTGGCCAGTGAGGATCGGCCATAGGCTGCGCCCCTGCACCCCGTCCGGAAGCGGCACGCCGAGGGCTTCGCAGAGCGTCGGCATGATGTCGCAGACGCTGACGTGCGCCTCGCGTTCCACCTGCCCGACAATGCCGGGGCCAGTGAAGAAGAGCGGGATGCGGGTCAGGAGTTCCGGCAGGTCCGGCCCCTTGCGGATGAGCCCGTATTCCCCGACGAAGTCACCATGGTCGGAGAGGAACACCAGGATGGTGTTTTTCC
>QKCY01000419.1 GCA_003245525.1 Victivallales bacterium
GGTGGCCCCGCCGGGGCAGGATGTCCGTCCCACCAGCGACCGGGTCAAGGAATCCCTCTTTGGCAGCCTGGGCGATATCCAGGGATGGACGGTGGTGGATCTGTTTGCCGGCTCCGGTGCCCTCGGTTTGGAGGCGCTCAGCCGGGGGGCTAGCCGGGTGGTGCTTTTCGACAGCAGCCCCCGCTCCTTGGCCTGCGTGGAGCGGAATCTGGCGGCGGTCCGCAAGGCCTCTGACCACTTGGGGGTCGCCCAGGTGGTCCGGGCCGATGCGGCGACGGCTCCCCAACGGTTACCCGAACTGGCCGGGAAGGTGGACCTGATCCTGGCCGATCCTCCGTACCATCCGGGTGCCCACGAGTACGGGGCCGAGAAGCTGGTGCAAGACCCGGCGCTCGCGCGGTGGGCGGCTGGCGCGTTGTTGGTGGTGGAACATGCCAACGACACCGCTCTGGTCTGGCAGCCGCGTGGTCCTTGGAAGTTGCTTCGGATGCGCACCTTCGGGATGCGTTGCCTGTCCTTTGCCCGTTTGGTCGAGGCCTCGGCGGCCCCGTAACCGGGAGTCCAGTCATGGTTGGTTTGCCTTCCCGCGAACGCATGGCCCCCGCCGCCCGGAAGCTGCGCGACGTCTACGCGCGGGTGCCGGGCGCGCCGTTCTACCACAAGACCTTCGGACTGTGGATGTGCCTGGACACCTGGCGCCAGCAGGGCCTGCCCGAAGGGGATCTGGCGAAGTTGTTCCATTTCGATCCGCCGGGCAACCATTCGCTGGGTCAGTTGGGCTGGTGCGAGGCGGCCTTCGCCCCCGCCTTTCCCGAACTCCCAATCGAGGACCGGGGCGAGACCGAAGTGGTGCAGGACCGGGCGGGGCGGCACGTCCTCTTCTTCAAGGGCCGCCGGTCGGGCTTCATGCCCGAGTATGTGGACCATCCGGTGAAGGATCTCGCTACCTGGGAGGAGGATGTCCGCTGGCGGCTCGATCCGACTACTGCCTCGCGTTATGCCGACCTGGAGGCGCGGATGGCAACTGCCCGCACGGCGGCGGATCGAGGACTGATGATCTGCCAGAACCTTGTCGGCGGCTACATGTACCTGCGCAGCCTGATCGGGCCTGAGCAATTGCTCTACGCCTTCTACGACATGCCGGAAGTGATCCACGCCTGCATGGAGCAATGGCTGCTTCTGGCCGACGCGGTCATTGCCCGCCATCAGGAGCACGTCACTCTGGATGTCGTCTTCCTGGCGGAGGACATCTGCTACAATTGCGGTCCCCTGATCTCGCCCGACATGTTCCGCGAGTTCCTGGTGCCCTACTATCAGCAGCTCCTGCGCAATATCCGCTCCCGCCAGCTCGATCCCAGTCGCCATCTGTACGTGGAGATCGATACCGACGGCTATGCCGTACCCATGATTCGCCCCTATCAGGAGACGGTGGGGATGGAGATGATGAACCCCTTCGAGGTGGCTTCCGGCTGCGACGTGGTGGCCATCGGCCAAGCCCATCCCGAACTAGCGATGAGCGGCGGCATCGACAAGCGCGTCCTGGCCAAGACTACCGCCGATATCGACCGGATGTGCGAACGCATCCTGCCGGCCATGCGCGAACGCGGCGGGTTCATTCCCACCTGCGACCACGGTGTCCCTCCCGAAGTCCCCTGGCAGAACTACCTCCACTACCGCGAGCGCTGCATCGAGTTCGGCGACTAGCCGGTGATGTGGAATCCGTCCAGCGTGGGATCGAGGGGGAGGGGGGCGACCTCGATGCCTTCCACCCGGGCCGATGTGGGGCCGCGGCGGAGCCACGCGATCATCTCCTCGACCATCCAGGCCTCGCCCTGGAGCAAGCATTCCACCACACGGGAGCTCCGGTTGCGGACATGGCCGCACAGACCGTCGTAGGCCAGGACCCGATTCTGGGTGTGCCAACGGAAGCCGACGCCGGTAACCCGGCCCGTGACCAGCACGCGGCGGGCAATGATTCCGGAATGACTGGAGGCTGGTGCCATCGGCAACGAACCCGGTAGTAGGCAGGAACGGACGGGCCGTCTATATTGCCACATCCTTGACGACTGTAACTCTACCGTCCAGAACCTAACCTAGTTTCCACCCTATCGCGAGAAGATCCTATGCGGAATGGTCATCAGCAGTTTGCCCTACTTCTAGATTTCGAAAACCTAGTCATCAGCCTGGAAAACAACGTTCCCGACGCCGAGAAGCCCTTCAACCTGAACCGTACCCTCCGTTTCCTGGAGAACCGCTATGGTCAGGTGGTCTACCGCAAGGCGATCGCGGACTGGAGCAATCCCACCTTCCGCAAGTACGCGGTGGACCTGCAGCGGGGTGGCGTGGAAATGCAGCATGTGGTCCGCATTGGCTACAACGCCAAGAACGCGGCGGACACCTATCTGGTCCTGGAGGCGATGGCCTGCGTGCTCCAGTATCCGGACATCAGCGGCTACATCATCGCTACCGGCGATGTGGACTTCCTGCCCCTCATCACCCGCCTCAAGGCGATGGGACGCAAGGTGATCGGCATGGGGGCCGAGGGGGCCATCGCCAATTCGCTGCTCCAGAACTGCGACGAGTACGTGTGCTGTGGCGTCGATGGCTTGAAGGTGAAGGACCGGAGCAGCGTGGACAGCGGCAACGTGGTCAATGCCCTCCGGATGATCCTCCGCGACCGGAGCGAGCGGTCGCTGGCCGAGGTGGAGCAGGCCCTGCGCCGGGAACTGCCCGGTTTCTCGCCGGAGGACTATGGCGCGGGCGATCTCTCCTCTCTGTTGATGCAGTTGCGCAGTTTCGTGGCGGTCGAGGACGGCAAGGTCCGCTGGGAGGGCCCCCGCGAGGCGCAACGGGCGGCGGCGGAGCCGGCCCCCGTCAACGGGGATATGTCTTTTGCCGACTATATGCATGCCACCCGCTGGTTCGTGGCCGATGCCGAGCTGCGCGACCGGGTGCTGCGGGCGATCTTCCACACGCTGGCGGATGGTTCCACGCTGGAGGTGTCCGACCTCCGGGGTGCCGTCGATCCCGACGAGGAGATGTCGGACAAGCAATGGTATGGCACGCTCTTCTCGCTGAAGTGCGGGGGCGGGCTCTACGAGCATCCGGATGGTGGCGACCAGGCCATGAACAGCCGCCGGGTCAGTCTCTTCCGGGGCGTCGAGGACGAGGACGAATTCCGCATCCGCTACTATTGCAGCCTGTTCCACAAGGCCTTCGGCGAACGGGAGGACATCGCGCCCGAGCGTTGCGCCGAACTGCTCTATGGCGACGAGGCGGAAACCAAGGTGGGCCTCTTCCAGGAAGTGTTCGAGCGTCTGTCCCGCCGCCGCTAACGGTGGCAAGGGAGGAGTGGCACGTGGAGACGAGCCAGGAATTGCGGCGTCGGCTACCGGTGCTGGGCGAGTACGGGGTGGTGGTCTGCGGTGGCGGTCCGGCGGGATGCGCCGCCGCCCTGGCGGCCGCCCGGCATGGTGCCCGGGTACTGCTGGTGGAAGGGGAAGGGTATCTGGGAGGAGCTCCCTGTACCCAGAACGTGGTGCCCATCCTCAGCACGAACGGGGTGGACTTCCAGGGAGTCTGGCACGAATGGGCGCGCGCCCTCCGCCGGTATGATGGCATCACCGACCTGCACCGCGAAGCGCGTTGCGGGACCCAGTGGTACGCTGGTTCCACCAACCCCGAGGCCATCAAGTTGGTCTGGGACGAGTTGCTCGCGGCGGCCGGGGTCCAGATTCTCCACTTCGCCCATGTGGCCGACGCCGTGGTCGAGAATGATGTGATCCGGGGTGTCGTCCTGCTGCTCAAATCGGGGCTGGCGGCTGTGCTAGCCGACCGGGTGGTCGATTGCACGGGCGATGGCGATGTGTGCGCCTTCGCCGGCTGCGCCTACGAGCAGGGGACGGCGGGTGCTCCGTGGGCCATGGGGGTGTCGCTCAACGCCTGGTATGGCAACGTGCCGGTGGCGGCGGACTATGTCCCCGGCTGGGGCAATCCGGCCGGGGGAACCGGACGCAGCATCGGCAACAGCCCGTTGTTCCAGGCTGGCTTGTTGCGGATGCTGGAGGTGGACCCGCTGAATGCCTGGGACCTCTCGCGCGCGGTGCAGGATGGCCGACGCCAGGTCTGGGAGCGGTTCCAGGCCAAGCGGCAACAACCGGGTTGCGAACGGATCTTCCTGGCGGGCACCGCGCCGTTTCCGGGCGTCCGGTCGAGCCGCCGGATTCGGGGCCTGAAGACGTCCACGGCCCAGGACGCCATCGAGCTCCGCAAGCATGCCGACGGTATCGCCCGCGCGTCGTGGGAGATCGATATCCATTCGGCAGTCGATCCCAGGGCCAAGCCGGTCATGGATGACCCCGGCTATGCGGCGCGCATGCGGCGGACCGAGCAGGGCGACTACTATGACATCCCCTATGGTTGTCTGGTCGCCGCCGATGTGGACCATCTGCTGATGGCGGGACGCTGCATCTCCGCCGAGCACGAGTCCCAGGCCAGCCTGCGCATCCAGCAGACCTGCATGTCCTTGGGCCAGGCGGCTGGTACGGCCGCTGCACATGGTTTGGCCAAGGGGATCTCGCCTCGGGAACTCGCGGTCGCGGAGCTGGTGGCGCTGCTGGCCCATGACCGGGCCGCCGTGGAACCGGCTTGGGTTCCGCGAGAACTCCAGTAAGTTCCCAGACACGGGGAACCCGTCCGGCATGGCTGGGTCGGGAACAGCGTGCGGAACGCTTTCCCGTTCCCGCCTGTACGACCGGTTCCGCTGGTGGAGAGTACCCCGTATGGCCACGACCAAGCAAAAACTGCCCTTGAGGACCCTCCTGAAGTTCCTTGGTCCCGGGTTTCTGGTGACGGTGGGTTTCATCGATCCCGGCAACTGGGCCACGAACATCGAAGGGGGGTCGAAGTTCGGCTACGACCTGCTCTGGGTTATCACCCTCAGCACGGTCATGCTGATCGTGATCCAGAACATGGCGGCCAAACTCGGCATCGCCACGGGGAAGTCGCTGGCGGTCAACATCCGGGAGGGCTTCCCCGCCCCGGTGTCGGCCTTCCTCGGCATCACGGTGGTGCTGGCCTGCGTGGCGACCGATGTGGCGGAGCTTCTGGGCGGGGCCA
Source organism: Victivallales bacterium (assembly GCA_003245525.1). Classification (GTDB taxonomy): domain Bacteria; phylum Verrucomicrobiota; class Lentisphaeria; order Oligosphaerales; family Lenti-02; genus Lenti-02. The sequence continues at coordinate 5,119 of QKCY01000419.1, forward strand.
TCGGCTTCAACCTGCTGTTCCACATGCCCTTGTGGATGGGGGCCTTGCTGACCGTGCTGCTGGAGGTGTTCCTCATCGTGAGCCAACGCTACCACCGGCTCGAAGCGATCATCATGGGCTTTCTCGGGGTCATCGCGCTCTGCTATCTGGTGGAGATCGTCATCGTCAAGCCCGACTGGCTGGCCCTGGCTCCCGCCGTGGTGGTCCCCAAGGTCAACCGGGCCAGCATCTACGTGGCCATGGCCATCCTGGGCGCGGTGGTGATGCCGCACAACATCTTCCTCCACTCCAACGTGATCCACAGCCGCAAGTGGGGCATATCCGAAGACGAGAAGCTGAACCTTCTGCGCTACGAGAAGCTGGACACCTTCACGGCCATGACGCTCGGCTGGGTGGTGAATTCGGCCATGATCATCGTGGCCGCCGCCGTCTTCTCCCGGAACCAGATGATGGTCGACAGCATCGAGCAGGCTTCGGCGACCCTGAAGCCACTCGCTGGGCCTCTGGCGACCTTGCTGTTCGCCATCGCGCTGGTCTTTGCCGGGGTGGGGTCGTCGGTGACCTCCTCCATGGCGGAGGCCAACGTCATCACCGGGTTCCTAGGCAAACCCGAGGACCCGCGGACGCTGCTCTACCGGATCTCCGTCTTCGTGACGGCGATCCCGTCCTTCCTCATCATCATGCTCTCGATGGACACGTACCGCATCCTGATCTTCAGCCAGGTGGTGCTGAGCATCCAGTTGCCCTTCACCCTCATTCCCCTGCTGATTCTCTGTCGCCGCCAACGTCTGATGGGGCAGTTCCGCAGCAGGAACGGGGAGTTCGTTGCTGCTCTGGCCATCTCGGCAGTGGTCATCGTGCTGAATGTCTATCTGCTCTACTCGACCCTGACCGGGGGAAACTGACATGCAAGTCTACAAGCGAATCCTGGTGGCCATGGACTGCTCCCCGGTGGATGCGGTGATCGTGGAGCACGTCTCGGCCTTGGCGCTCCAGAACGAGGCCGAGGTCTGTCTCCTGCACGTGGTGCATTCCCACACTCTGGACCAGGATCGGGCGTTGCGGGAACGGGCCCAGGCCTGTCTGCGGCCGCATCTCGCGGCCATGCGGGAGAAGGGGATCAACGCCGCCATCGTGATCCGCGGGGGCGAACCGGACGAGGGAGTGCTAGCGGAGATCAACGAAGGGAACTACGACCTCGTGGCCATGGCCACCCACGGGCATTCCTTCTTCGGCGATCTGCTCTTCGGGAGTGTGTCCCGCACCGTGAAGCACAAGATCAGCGTGCCGTTGCTGCTGATTGGGCCGCAGCGCGACTAGTGCGCGCCGCAGCACTTGCCGTGCGGGCAGCTATGCGCGGACGGGCACTGCTCCGGCGAGCAGGAGGGCTTGCTCGCCTTCACGCTGGCGCTGAAGGTGGAGAGCAGCTTGCGCGGTTCCGCCGCGCCGCATTCGGGGCAGGGCGGGGCGGGCTCGGAATAGCGGTGATGGCGATGGGAGAACTCGTGGCTGCAGCTCGTGCAGCGATATTCGTAGATGGGCATCGGACAGAATCCTTGTGCGGTTCCGATTTCACATGGGGTATACCATGGTGACGAGGCGGGCAATGTCAACACCGGGAACCATCCGCAACGGTTGCGCATGGCTCTGGCAGGGATATGGTGGATGGAGTCTATCTGACCGGTTTGCAGTGTGTTGAAGTCGGTTTGGGAGAGCCTGCCATGCAGCCGAGCCTGGAACGCCGTTCCTTCCTGAAGACCAGTCTGATTGCCGGGACCGGTCTACTGATTCTGAAGTCGGGAACCTTGCGGGGCCAGTCTCCCAACGGCAAGCTGAACATCGCCGTCATCGGGGTCGGAGGGCGCGGCGGAGCCAATCTGAAGTCGGTGTCCGGCGAGAACATCGTCGCGCTGTGCGACGTGGATGCCAACCGGTTGGCGGCAGCGGCCAAGGAGTACCCCGGTGCCAAGACCTACTCGGATTGGCGGCGGTGCCTGGAGCAGGCGGACATCGAAGCGGTAGTCTGCTCCACCACGGACCATACCCATGCCTTCGTGAACATCTGGGCCATGAACCGGGGCAAGCATGTCTATTCCGAGAAGCCCTTGGCCAACTCCGTCGAGGAGGCGCGCTTGGTTCGCGAGACCTACCTGAAGCACAAGGACAAGATCGCGACCCAGATGGGGACCCAGATCCATGCCAGCGCCAACTTCCGCCGGGTGGTGGAACTGATCCGGGGCGGGGCCATCGGGACGCCGCAGGATGTCAAGGTCTGGTGCGACCGGATGCCGACCGGGGGCAGCTATCTCCCCGCCGCTGGCGACCCGCCTTCCCATCTGGATTGGGATCTCTGGCTGGGGCCTTCAGCCGAGCACCCGTACAACCCCGACTACCTGAAGGGTGGTTGCCTGGGCTGGAACCGGTTCTGGGACTTCGGTAGCGGCCAGATTGGCGACATGGGCAGCCACCTGATCGATCTCGCCTACTGGGCTCTGGACCTGCGGTTCCCGACCAGTTGCGAGGCCGAGGGGACGGAGCGTAGCGCCGATACCTGCCCGCAGTGGCTCAAGGCCGAGTGGGAGCATCCGGCCAACGACTGGCGTCCGGCCGTCAAGGTGGGCTGGTACGATGGCGGCAAGAAGCCGGGTATGCCCGCGAAGTTCTTCAACCTGGCGGAACTGCCCAAGGGCCTGCTGTTCCGGGGCGACAAGGGGTGGCTCCTGGCCGACTATGGATTCCGGGTCGTCATGCCCCGCATCGAGAACACCATGGAGCAGTACCGGCCGCCAGCCAAGCCGGAGGAGCTGATCCTGCCTTCGCGGGGGCATCACGAGGAATGGATCAACGCCTGCAAGACCGGTCAGCCGACCCTCTGCAACTTCGACTACTCCGGGGCGCTCATCGAGCACAACCTGCTCGCTCTGGTGGCGTACCGGAGTGGCCAGAAGCTTGCGTGGGATGCCGCTGGCCTCAAGGCGACAAACTGCGCCGAAGCGGACGGCTTCATCCGCAAGACCTATCGCCCCGGCTGGACGCTGAACGGGTAACGGCAGGGGATCGCGCGCTCGTCGAGCGCGCGACTACCCGGTTGGGACCGAGGCAGACGGGCAGTCGTTGGCACGACGAGCCAGCGGAGCCATTTCGTTTCGCCGCTAATCCCGCAGCAGGTCGCAACGGGGATCGAAGAGGTCGCTGAGTTCGACCACGCGCTTCTCCGCCCGCGACTTCTCGGCGGCGACGCCGACGGCCACGCTCCAGAGACCGTCGATGGCCGTGGCGCGGGGCTTGCTGCCGGTGCGGACCGAGTCGAGGAAGGCCTGGATGATGCTTGGGTCGGAACCACCATGCCCCCCCTTCTGGGGGCCGATGCGGCACTCGAAACGCTCGTTGCTCCAGCGCGTCTGCCAATGGACGCAGGAGTCGTGCAGGTCGCCTTCGCCGTGGGAGGCAGTGCCTTCGATCAGGTAGTGGCGGTTGGTGAGGGGCGTCGCGAAGTACTCCGAATGGGAGGCGGTGGCGCCGTTGTCGTATTCGACGATGGCGATGCCCTGGTCGTGGGTGTCCTTGGCCGAGAGATACATGCACTCGTCCCGGTAGTAGCCGTCGATCGCCGCCGTCTCGTCGTTGAAAAGCAGGTTGTCGTTGGCAGGGGCGGCGTCCGGACACTCCTTGACGTAGGGGCAGACCGAGCAGCGTGGTCCCGCCGCCACCCCATCCCGCAGCGGGAAGGGGAGTTGGTCGGGACGGAACACCGAGACGTTGGCGAAGCAGGCCACGCGGGCAGGCCGTGCCTGCGGTCCCATCAGGTAGTTGATGACGTCGAAGTCGTGGGAGCCCTTGTGAATCCAGAGTCCGCCCGTGCTGGCCTTCTGCCGGTTCCAGCGGCTGTGGTAGGTGCGGCCGCCGTTGTAGTGCTCGATGGCCTGGAGGGAGAAGATGCGGCCGAAGACGCCCTGTTCGACCAGTTCGCGCAACTTGTGGACGACCGCGTTGTGGCGCAGATTGAAGCCCATGGAGAGGACCTTGTTGCCGCGCCGCGCTGCCTCGATCACCTTGAGGCAACCCTCGACCGTAATGGCCAGAGGCTTCTCGATGTAGACGTGCTTGCCGTGCTCAAGCGCGAGGAGGGCATGCTCCTCGTGGCTGCAGTCCACACTGGCGATGACAATGGCGTCCAGGTCTCGGCGGCAGGCCAGTTCCGCCGCCGAGTCGTGCAGCTCGCAGGCGATGCCCAGTTCCGTCTTCGCGCCTTGGGCCCGGACCGGATTGCTGTCCGCCAGGGCCACGATCTCGACCTCGTCCGCATGGCTGCCGACAAAAGTCTTGCCGAAGCAGTGGATGCCCCGTCCCCCCGTCCCGATGATCCCGATCCGCAGTTTGCTCATCGTTCCTCTCCAGATTGGCGCGTCGCCCTAGCTCAGGCGGCTGAGGGGATTCTGCCGGTGGCATTCCTCGATGACGGCGATCTGCTGGCGTACCTGCTCCGGCGGAATGATCAGCGGGGTGCCGGCGGTGATGGCGTCGTAGAGGTTGGCGTAGAAGAGGGCCGACATGGAGTTGAAGAGGTCCTTCTTCTCCGGCGGCACCTCCCATTTCTCCTCGTGCCAGGTCAGCGTGTCGCTGCAGTAGGAGGGGCCGGGGAGGGGGGCGCGCTCCAGCGCGAGGGGCTTGGCCTCCTCGGGCTTGTAGTACTTCCAGTCGATATGGGTCATGGTGCCGGTGAGGCCACCGTACTGGCCATAGATCTGGTAGGTGGCCGTGGGGTAGGCGGAGTTGGAGCAGATCTCCAGGTCGATGGTGGGACGCCCGGGGGCGGAAAGGAGAATCTTGCAGAAATCCTCGGCATCGCCCGTGCTGTTCACCCGGTCCATGCGGCACCAGACCTGGGGCATGATGTCGCGGCCGACGAAGCCGAGCGCCTGGTCCATGGGATGGGGGCCGGTGTTCAGCAGGTTGCCGCCGTTGTACTCCTGGAGGGTCTGCCAGTCGTAGCGGCGGGAGAAACCGTTGAACGAGATCTTCACCATGACGATCCGCCCGAGCACCCCGGACTCGATTACCTTGCAGACCTGCTCGTAGTAGGGGGCGAAACGGGACTGCTGGTAGATGGCCAGCAGCTTGCCCGTCCGCTTGCTGGTGGCGATCAGGTCGTCCACGTCCGCCGCACGCCGGGCCAGCGGCTTCTCGCAGAGCACATTGTGCCCGGATTCCAGAATCTCCTTGGTCACCGGCGGATGCAGGTGGCTGGGGGCCGCGTTGACGATCAGGTCCAGGTCGTTGCGCCGCAACATCTCCCGGTAGTCCAGGTAGGAATCGCAGCCGTACTCCTGTTCCGCGCGGGAGCAGCGATCCGGCAAAACATCGGCCACGCAACGGATTATGTAGCGTTCGGGGATGTTTTTCAGGAACTCCGCGTGTATATTGCGTCCACTGCGACCTTGACCGATGATACCGATGCTCAGGGCTTTCATGAGGGGTTTCCTGACGCTGTTCTCCACTCGGGCGAGGCTACTTCGGGGCAAATGGAAGGGCGAGGTTTAACGGTAACCACATTTTTGCCGTCTGCAACGGGAGCGGCGAATCTGGTCGGTGACTGGCTTAGGGATGGCCGCGCGCATGGGGGCTGGCGGCAGGCGGGAGGACGAACTACCTGCAAAACGAAGCCGAAAAGATGGCAATTGGCTATTGCATCTTTGTCCCCATCGGAGTATATTCATAGCGTGTAAGTAAACAAAAAGTGGGTTAATAGGGAGTTCTGAATTCCTCGCGACTAGCAAACCCATAGCTAACAATTTTGCGCCCCGGCAGGTTCTCCTCCTCTCTCCTCCTCTCTCTTCTCTCTTCCCAGCCCTGCCGGGGCGCTTCCTTTTCCGGACACCTTCCCGCGCCTCCCATGCGAAGCGAGTCGCGCGGGCAGCCATCGGCGAGCGGGTGAAGGATGGGGCGATGCCTGGCAAGGGGCTGCCTACCGGAAAACGGGAGAGGAAGGCAGTTCTGGCGCTTGGCATGGACGGGGCATCGGGCCCATGGACCCGCCCGGCACCGGGTCGGTGCGGACCCCGTTCGCCAGGAGCGAACCATATATATCTGTCCGGGCGGAGCGGGGATAGCTCATCCCCTGGTACCATGTCCCACGGGCTCTAGGCGTGCATCTGGTTCGGGTGGCGTGGGGCACCCTCGTTGGCCCGTGGTCGGCACGCGGCCTCCATCCTGAGGGGAAACCGAATAAGCACCGGTTCGTTCCCCTTCGGGTACCGGTTCCCAATGATACGCGCTGGCCGGTCCAGGCGCTCGGCGGACCCATCGTCCTGCCCGGGGGGCGTATTCCTCCAGCGTATCGATTTGATGATGAAAATCATCGCCTTTGCGGGAACCTAGTTGATGGTGGCTGGTCGAGAGGGGTGTGACAAGTACTAACCCGAAGGACGGTGCTGAAAAAGTAGGTCCCCAGAAACCAAGTTTTACGCCCCGGCAAGGGCTTCCTCCTTCCTCTCCTCCTCTCTTCCTCTCTCCTCTCCTCCGCCCTTGCCGGGGCGAATCGTTTTTGGGGGCGGTTCGTCCGGTCGACCGGCAGGCCCTGCCGGAGGGGAAAAAGATATGATATAGTTTTTCTATCAAAGTGTGGAACTATCCCGGTACCCAGGCGTCTATCGCAGTGGAAACCAAGGACCCCACCAAAGGAAAACGGTAGCATATAGCAAGCTCCGACAATTTAATGCCCCGGCAGGCTCTCTCTCTTCTTCTCTCTTCCTCTCCTCATCTCTCCTCTCTCCCACACAGCCTGCCGGGGCGTTTCGTTTCCAGCCCGAAAGCTTCCCTGCTACCTCCCGGCCCTCCTTGCGCTCGGCCATTCGTCCCCTATCTTCTCCAATACGCTGCCTGGCAGCAATCTGGAGACGAGACCATGACCACGTTAAGCCGTCGGGATTTCATTGGCATGTCGGTCGGGGTCGGCCTGGGGACCTTGCTGTCTCCGTCGCTCCGGGCGGAGGTATTCCGCACGAAGCTGAAACAGGCGTTGATTTGCGGGTTGCCGGTGGAAAAGGACCTGTCCGCCATGCGCGAGGCAGGATTCGATGGCGTGGAGTGCCAGCGCTGGAATGCCACGCCCGCCGAGGCGGAGGCAGGGCGCGCGGTTGCCGAGAACCTGGGCATGCGCGTCCATTCCGTGATGCGGGGCTGGTGCGACTTCAATCACCCCGATCCCGACAAGGTGAAGGCGGACATCGAGTCAGCGAGACACGCGATCCGCACGGCCAAGCTGCTGGGGGCGGACGCGGTCCTGCTGGTGCCATGCCGGATCGGGGTGGCCGGCCCCAAGCCATGGGAGTATGCCTATGTGTTCGACCCCGAAACCTGCTTGGTCACGCAGGTGGCCGAGGGCGACAACGCTCGCTTCCAGGCCCATATCGAGGCCCACAACCAGGCTACGCTGGCGAGCCGGGCGGCGGTGGAACAGCTCGTTCCCTATGCCGCGGAGCAGGGCGTCGTCGTCGCCCTGGAGAACGTGTGGAACAACCTCTGGGTGAAGCCGGACATTTTCGCCGCCTTTGTCCGCTCCTTTCGTACCCCGTGGGTCAAGGCCTATCTGGATCTGGGGAATCACGTCAAATACGCTCCCACCATCGACTGGGTGGAGGCCCTGGGACATGACATCGCCAAATGCCATGTCAAGGACTTCAAGCTGAACCCCGATGGCAAGGACGGCACCTGGGCGGACATCCGGGATGGCAGCGTGGACTGGCCCCGGGTGCGCCGCGCTCTGGATCGACTCGACTACAATGGCTGGATGACGATAGAAGGAAGCGGGTCTCTCTCGTTGGCGGAACGGGGTAGGCGTCTGTCGTTGATTGTGGTAGGAGATTGACAGGAAATAGTTGCATTTTTGTGTTGGATAGGGAAGGTTTACCGATGATTCGAGGCGGGGCCTGGGATGCCCCCCGCCAGAGGAATCGTTCTCGGGAACACCTTGGAGAGTCCTGCCATGAGACGGTTTGCTACGTTCACCCTGATTGAGCTTCTGGTGGTCATCGCCATTATCGCGATTCTGGCCAGTATGCTGTTGCCAGCATTGCAGAATGCACGGGCCAAAGCCCGCCAGATTTCCTGTGTAAGCAATGTCCGCCAATTGGCCGTTGGCATGATTCAGTATTTCGATGACAATGACGGGGGGACAGCCTGGTGCAACACCAGCAGTTCCGCGTCCACCGACGAGAAACGGGCGGCCAGCCCCTGGTGGAACGTGGTGCAGCCCTATGCGGGCGACAGGACCTTGCTCTACTGTCCGTCCCGTACTGCCAGCACCAGTACGGCCACCTACCACGAGCAGTCGTATCCCTATCCTCATTACGGCATGAACTCGTATCTGCACGAGTACTGGCGCAGCGTGAAGAACATTGGCCAGGTCAAGCAGTCGTCCACCAAGGTCATGCTGGCCGACAGCTGCCACGGCATGGGGGCCGACTGGCGTTTCGCCTTCCCCTTGGCTCCCGGCAGTTGGAGCAGTTCCCCCCGCAAATGCGATGCAGCCACCGGTAACCAGTCCGAAAGCTACTGTCCCCATACGGCAGGCAGCAACTACGCCTTCATCGACGGGCACTGCGAGTACATGAAGGGCCGCTACGCCTACGCCAACCGGGTTGCGTTGATCAACAGCCCGGAGCTGTAGGGAACACGGTTCAGAGCCCAAAGAAGAAGAGGACCACGGTGGTGGCTTCGGCTTCTTCGACCCGCATCCGGCGGTTGCGGTAGGTCTCGCCCCAGCTCTCGGTGAACAGGATTTCGTGGCGCTGGGCATTGTAGCCGGTGATGACGGAGGCGTGACCGGGCTCATTGTCGCGTTTGGGCCACTGCCGACGGTCGACGCGTCCCTCCTTGCTGCGGGGATCGGGCAACTGGGCCGTGGCATCCTGGGCGTAGCGGGCGGCGAACTGGCTGTGGAACTCGTCGCGGGCGCGGCTGAAGGTGCGCCAGACGATTACCGGTTCGCCCCGGTCGATGGCTCGCTGTACCTCCCGCAGACTGAACCGGCTGCTCTCGCTGAAGCGGAGTTCGCCGGCACGGGCGGCCTCTTCGTAGATGCCCTGCACATTGGCATTCTCCACCTCGCCCTGGCGGTATCCGGCCTTGGCGGCGAGGGTGTCCACATCCAGGGTCAGCCCATGGTACTGCATGACCATGGCGAGGGTCGCGACGGCACAATAGCCGCGATCATGCTGGTCGCTCATGGGAATGCCTTGGATGCGGACATCGCCGTTGTCGAGTCGTTCGACCTTGGCGGCGGCATTCTGACGGCGCTCCTGGCGGGAAGGCAACTCTCCGGCCACATAATCCCGGTCCGCCTCGGTGGTGGGTTGGATCGTGAGACTGACCAGTTGGTCGTCCTCGCAAAGGAGCCGCAGGGATAGGTTGCCGCGGACGAACTCCGTGGCGCGCTCGCTCAGGCTGCCCTGCCCCTGCCGGACCCGGTGCCCCCGGTCCTTGGTGACCTTGGCCAGGACCTCGGGCAGGTTCTTCTCCAATTGGCGGAAGGCGACGGCGAAATCACGGCGCTTGGCCGTGCCGTCGGCAAAGAAAAACCCGGCCTCCAGATAGGTGACCACGATCCGTTCCAGCCGTTCCTCCCGGAAGAAAGCCTGCACATTCTCGGCGCGCTGGCCGAAGACAGGTTGGCTGGCGGCGAGTTCGCGAATCTGCACGGCCGATTGCACGCTCACTTGCCGCCAGATGCCGGGGAGTTTGCTCTCCTTCCAGACCGCAGCGGCGAGCAGTTGCGGGCCGAGGTCCTCGTCGGAACTGGACTTGTTCTGCCGTTCTCCGGCCTGGGCCTGGACGGTTCCGACACTTCCCAGCACGAAGGCAAGAAGCAGGCAAAAGGTGCGCCATCCCCCGGCGACTGCTAGCCCTCCCAGTCCGGATTGGGCTCGGGAATCCGGGCGCTGACTTCGGTTCGCCACTGGGCGAGTTGGGCGGCCATGGCCTGGACCCGTTCGGGGTGGAAGCATGCCACATTGGTCTCCTCGCCTGGGTCCTGCGCCAAGTCGTAGAGTTCCCGGTGATGGTCTTCGAAGTATTCGATCAGTTTCCATGAGCCGTCCAGCATGGCGGAACCCGGTGTGCCGCCCTGATTACTGTAGTGCGGGTAGTGCCAGTAGATAGGTCCGCGCTGGAAGGCTTCGCCGCGCAGGGCCGGAAGGAAACTCACGCCATCCGCATGCTGGTCGGGCAGTAGCGGCAGTCCGGCAGCCTCCAGGAACGTGGGATAGAAATCAGGGCTGGTCACGGGTTCGTCGCAGACGCTGCCGGGGACGATCTGCCCCGGCCAGCGGACCAGCAGCGGCTCGCGCACGCCGCCCTCGTACAGCCAGCCCTTTCCCTCTGCCAGGGGCAGATTGCAGGTGGGGGAGCCCTCCGAGGTGGAAAGCCCGCCGTTGTCCGAGGTGAAGACGACGAGGGTGTCCTCGGCCAGTCCGGCGGCGTCCAGGGCGGCGAGGAGACGACCGATGTTCCAGTCCAGATTCTCCACCATTGCCGCATAGGTCGGGTCCGACTGGATGACGCGGCGCATGAGCCGCTGCTCGCGCTTGTGCTCGCAGGGGAAATGCTCGCCGGGAAGGATGGCCTCCTGGGTATCGAGGCCCAACTCCTTCGCCTTGCGCTGGTACTTGGCGATCAGTTCCGGCTTGGCCTGGATGGGGGTGTGGACGGCGTAGTGGCAGAGGTTCAGGAAGAAGGGACGCGAGGGGTCGCGTTCCTGCAGGAGCCGGATGGCCTCGTCGGTGATCCGGTCGGTGAGGTATTCCCCTTCGGGACCATCTGCCAGCGTTTCAATGCCCCAGGGGCTGAAGTAGCCCATGCGGGGCTGGCCCCAGTGGCAGCCGCCGATGTTCACGTCGAAGCCATGTCGATCGGGATAGGCTTCGGGACCGCCGAGATGCCACTTGCCCACGTGCCAGGTCTGGTAGCCGTGCTGGCGCAGAGCAGTCGCGAGGCTCGTCTCGCTCAAGGCGAGATGGTCCAGATAGTCGGTGCTCAGCAGTTTCCCGCGCGGTTTGGCGTAGAGGAAGTTGGTGAGATTCACGCGGGCGGGGTACTTGCCCGAGAGGATGCTGGCACGGGTGGGCGAGCAGACGGGGCAGGAAGCGTAGGCGTTGGTGAAACGCATGCCCTCGGTGGCGAAGCGGTCCAGGCAGGGCGTCTCGTAGAAATCGCTGCCCGTGCAGGCCAGGTCGCGCCAGCCCATGTCGTCGATCAGGATGAACAGAAGATTCGGTTGCCCCATGACTCCGTTCCATTTCCGTTGCTGTCGTCGTTTCCAGAAGAGCCAGTTTACGCTACGGTACCCACCGTCATCCTCGGCTGCAAGCAACCACGGGAGTTCCCCTTCCTCTCCGCTCACCTACCCACCGGTCGGGGATTCGTGGCCGGTCCCCTTGCATACCGCAGGTGTGGCGCGGTCCCGCGTGGCGGGACCATTCCCTCACACCAATCTGCTGTCATGCATAGAGTCTTGGGGAATGCGTTGCCATCCCCAGGGCGGGTGGCAACGTGGGCAGGTTGCGCCCGAACGGGGCGCTTTGGGAGTGCGGCGCTCGGCGCCGCTTTGGTTTCTCCCGGGCACTGTCCGCGCGGCGATCCCGGCTAGGAGAGGAACACCCGGTGCGCTTGCGGCAAGTGCGAATGGAAAGCGGCGCAAAGCGCGCGCACTCCAAAGCGGCCTCGCGGGCCGCAGTCCGGGATGACGTCCATCAGGGCGTAGTTGTACTCCACCGTCGTCATCGTCCTTCGCGCCACGGAACTGCTGGCGGCAAATGCGGATGGCGGCGGACGCCTGCTGAAGCTGCCACGGCTTCGTGCCCACCCATCCGCCGACAGCCGGAACTCACGCACCCGGCGCACGAGATGCGGCTGGTGTTTCGCAAGTGCCAGTTTTTTCTCCTGCAGGAAGTTCGCTTATCCGTCGAGTATCTGCGTCAGCCGCTCGTCGAAGTCGGCCATATCCGGCCTCCCGGTCTATGGGGAATCTCCATAGCCACGGGATTTCCATGGCTATGGTGACGCATATGGCCTCTACCACAAGCACCGTGGGATGAGGTCTCCTGTCTGCCACCTTGACACTGCTCGGTTGCGTGGCTACAATCCCCCATGCCTATGGCATGGCCTTGCCGGGGTAATGGAGATTTCCCTAGGTAACCACGTTATGCAGACTGGAGAATGAAAAGTGAAAAACCGAACACTGTACGCTCTTGCACTCATTGTAATGTTACTTGTTACCGGAACAGCAGCACTTGTTTGGTGGCTACAGCGTCCTCAAGATATTGGACAGGGGTTTGGCGTTCTAAGTCAAGACGGGCGCTATGTCGCATGTGGCATCACATTCACCAGAATGAGAATTTTGGGTGGTGACGAATTCTACTGCCGTCTTGTGGTGATAGAACATGTAAAGTCAGATCAGGAAGGATATAGCCGAGAAGAAGTGATCCATCGAAGCGTAGTACCTGTACCCATAAAACATATAGAGGTTTCTGAACTCGTTTTCGAGGAGGCTGGCGCGATTCAATGGGATCCGGACGGGGAAACGGTCCGATTTTACATTCATGATAAAGAAGTATTGAATTGGAAAATTCCACAAAAAGCATAACGAATGCATGCACGCGGACGGAGCACACTGCGCCGCTCGTTCCTCGCTCTGCAGTGTCCCCGCCGGTGATGCTTGTGTTGAGCTAGACGCTTCGCGTAACCAGTCGCGCGGTCGTGCGCGAGATGGCGATACGGCGAGGGGTTGCTCCTCGCTGCTTGCTTCGGGTCTCTTTCTATGGTCACCGGTTTTTCAGGTGGTCAGGTCAGGGCTACGGTACCGGCGGTCATTCGCTCACACAAGCTACCGCGAGGTCTGCGATGGATATTGCCTGGGAGAAGATGGGTTCTGGCCTCTGGCGTGGCACCGTTGGCAAGCCGGGTGCCGGTCTACTGGCGGCGGCGGGCAACGAGCCCCGTTGGTCCGCGTTGAATGCCCTGCCCGAAGCGGTGCCGCCCTTTGCCGTGGAGCAGGTGGAAGCCGAGTGTCGGGACGGTCAGACGGTACTGCGGATTCCGCTGGGGGCGACGGAGCGCATCTTTGGCTTGGGCCTGAACTACCAGCGGCAGAACCATCGCGAGCGGGTCATGCACCTGCGGGTGGACCACTACGGCGGCAAGGACACGGGCCAGACCCATGCACCGGTGCCTTTCTACCTGACCGATGCGAACTATGGCGTGTTCGTGGACAGCGTGGAACGGCTGGTCTTCTATTGTGGCACCACCCACCGGAAGGAGCAGCATCCGCCCGTGGTCTCGCGGACCGAGAAGGGCTGGCGGCCGGTGGCGGTGAGCCCGATGGTCGAGATTCTGGTGCCGGGGGAGGGGGCGGTCTTCTACCTGCTGGCGGGGGATAGCCCATTGTCCGTGGTCCAGCGGTTCAACCTCTTCTGCGGTGGTGGCTGCCTGCCGCCCAAGTGGGGGTTGGGTTTCTGGCACCGGGTGCC
>QKCY01000361.1 GCA_003245525.1 Victivallales bacterium
GTTCCGTCTCGCACCACTCCCAGGCCGGGCGGCAGACCGCCTCCTCGATCAGCCCGGCAGAATCACGCAACCAGAGGAGATCCGATGCGGGGCCCATGATGAGCTCGATGATCGCGCTGGTTCCGAGGACGTCGATCTGGATGCGTCCGCGTGCGCAATCCACCGTGCCGGACTTCAGCGAGAGCCCTTCGCGCAGGCGGAACTCGAACCGCCCCACGGGCAGGACGGTGCTGGGGCGTGCCCCGCTCCGCCACAGCTCCGCCGTGTGGGGATTGAGCACCTTCTGGGTCTCCTGCGGATCGCCTGTGGCGTAGGCTTCCTTCAGCCGTGCGTAGCTCGCGCCCTCGGGTAGAATCCCCCCGTGCCGCCGGTCCCAGAAATCGTTCCGCGACACGGTAAGATTGAGGGTGTCGGGGGACTTCCCCCACACCAGCGCGCCAAAGGCACCATTGCCCAAGGGCAGGCCGGTATGGGTGCGGGGCAGGGGAAAGGGGAACGTCAGGGGACGAGGTTGCATGGTGGAGCCTACGCGACGGTGGGAATCTGGAGGGGAGCGGCGGGGAGGACGGTGACGTTGGCGGCGGGGAAACGCTGGGTCATGGCGGCCATCAGGCGGTCCCAGTCGCTCTCGCAGTACCAGTTCCGGTTGGTCGGGATATACCCATTGCCGAACTGGGGACAGTAGACGAAGGTGTCGGCCTTGGCCAGCAATTCCGGCGTTGGAGTCGGAACTGCGGGCTGGTTCCGGCGCAGATAGGGCTCGCGGGGGCCGTCGTAGACACCGTGCCACGGACAGGGGTCGGCGAAGTCGATCACGATCAGGATCGGCGCCCCGCCCCGGCGGCAGGGAATCTCGGTCTTGCCGAGTTGGGTCGGGTCGCCATCCATCGGGTAGGCGTTGGCAATAACGAGATCGGGGCGGACCGGGCCCAGATCCGTCGCGTAGGCCGCCCGCGCCCAAGCCACGGCCTGACGGTGCGCCAGGGTGGGATCGCCCACCGCTACGCCGCAGAGTTCCTTGGCGGTGCCCACGACGCAGCAGACCGAGACATCCAGCCCGAACAGCGCCGCCGCCTCTTCCAGGTCGCGCCGGGCCGGGTTCAGGTCCGGATCGCCGCCCCATTCGGCCCGCGGATGGCAGGTGTGGTGGAAACGCGAGGTGGAGACGTGGGTAATCCCCGGCAGGACCATCTTCGCCCCGCCGCCCCAGGCGGTGAGGGTGTGCGGATAGACGGTGGAAATGGAGACCGAGAAGTCGGCCTCGGCCGCCTGCCGGTTGACCAGAACCGGGGTGTGGAAGGAGGTGATGCCCAGGAAGGCCATATCCGGGCTGAAGGCATCGTGGGAGACCACTTCCCCCACCTCGTCGTAGGCCCGGCCCAGCCGTTGCTGCGCCTCGGCTTCGCTCATGACCCGGTGGGCACCGTTGCCCAGGAATACCCGGATCTCCTCGCGGGGAACCCCTGCCTCCTTCAGTTCGGCGGCCACGGCCAGGCAGAGCGGTTCGGCCGGGGTGGGACGGCGGAAATCGTCCACCAGAATGGCCGCGCTCTTCGCCCCCTTGGCCCGTTCGCGGATCGGCCTGCTCCCGACCGGTTCGGCGAAGGCCCGTGCCACCTCGTCCGCCCCAAGCACCGGACGGCCCGCCGGGGGACAGACCCGCAGCCGCCACCCCTCCGGCACCGGAAAGGTCTCTTCCCGGTCGTGATAGCTGGCCCCGAGCCGCAACGTCATGGATGACTTCATAGCTACTCCTCGCGATCCAGAAGACGGTAAGCACCGGCACACCGGCCACACTGTCACGCCTTGCGGTCGGAAAGCAAGACGCCGAATCCTCCCCCCACCGGGAGTGCTGGCGTCCTTGCCGACATCCTCTCCGCTTTTGCCGGCAGGAGCGCCGGTGCTCCCAGTCGCCAGCCGTGGACCAGCGTGACCCCACCACTTGCCAGCGGGGAATGGCGGGGCAGTGTAGGGGATTCACTGTGCGAACCGAGAGTCTGCCATGCCCCGACCCAACATCCTGTGGATCCTGACCGACGAGCAACGGGCGGACAGCCTGGGCTGCTATGGTTCGCCCTGGGCGGTGTCGCCGTGCCTTGATGGCTTGGCGGCGCGAGGGGTGCGGTTCGGGGCGGCCTACACGCCGAGCCCCGTCTGCGTCTCGGCGCGGGCGGCGATGTTGACCGGGCAGGCGAACAGCCGGTTAGGGGTGCTGAACAACCATCAGTCGCTGGCCCCGGAGCGGGCGCGGTTTCTGACCCATGCGCTGGCCGGGACGGGCTATGCCGTGGCCAGTTTCGGCAAGCACCACTACAACTGCCGTCAGGTGAAGGCCTTTCCGCTGGAAGGCGGGTCCGTGCTGGATGATCGGGCGGGTTACACGGAGTACAAGGTGCCCGTCGACGAGGCCGAAGCTGGTGTAGTATACTACCCCACCGAGTTCCGCCACTGGATCATGGCGGGGCGTTTCCCTGGTGGCATCGAGGAGACCGCCGAGGCCCGGAACGCACAGTTGGCCGTGGACTGGCTGGCGGCGCGGGATCGGACCCAGCCCTTCCTCTTGCGGCTCAGCGTGAACGCGCCCCATACCCCGGTCTTGGCTCCCGCTCCCTACGACACGCTGATCGATCCGGACCGCATCGACCTGCCCCTGGACGGCAAGGACGATCTGGACCTCCCCGCTCCGATCCGCGAGAACCTGATCGAGACGGCGGGGACCTGGCGGCTGACCCCGGAGCAGGTTCGCCGGATGCGGCAGGTCTACTATGGCCGGGTGGCCTTTCTGGACGAGGTGTTGCGCCGGTTCCTGGCCCAGGCCGAGGCGCTGGGGGCGCTGGACAACACCTATGTCGTATTCACCTCCGACCACGGCTGCCACCTGGGCGACCATGGGTTCGTCCAGAAGCAGAGCTTCTACGAGGCCTCGGCCCGCGTGCCGTTTTTGGTGGCGGGTCCCGGCATTGCTCCCGGCACGGTGACGACGCCGGTCAATGTCGGCAGCATTCTGCCCACCTGTCTGGATTGGGCTGGGATCGGGCTTCCGGCAGCCACCGATTTCCCGAGTCTCGCACCCGCCCTTCGCGAAGGGAGCGAACCGACGGCCGAACCGGTGTTC
>QKCY01000550.1 GCA_003245525.1 Victivallales bacterium
GCCTGGGGGCTGCCCGGCGACTTCCGCCAAAGCAATGCCGAGCCGGTCACCCAGCCCGACCACTTCGGCGCCCGCAACAGCAAGCTGGTCGCCATGCTTGACCAAGGCCATCACAGGGTTCAGCTTGAGGCCGAGGACTGGGACCGTCTGGTCACTTGGATCGACACCAACAGCCTCTTCTACGGAACGTTCCTCCCGGACCTGCAACAGCAACAGCAGGCGGGCGGGCGCATTCCCGGACCTGGCCTCGAATAACTGGAGTAGCCGTTGGCCGCAATCAGATGGGGTTCTCGCGCAGAGTCGCAGAGGCGCAGGGAAAGACCGGGAGATCTCCCGACTCACCTGTTCTCCTATCCTGTATTCCCTCTGCGCCTCAGCGCCTCTGCGCGAGGCCCTCTTGTCGGATAAGATCTTGGCGGACCGTAGCACAAGGAGACGGATCGTGGACAAGCTCAAAGTCGGGATTCTTGGACTCGGGCGCGGACTCACCCACCTGCGCAACTTCGTGCGTCTGGACAATGTGGAGGTGGTGGCCGCCGCCGACCGCGTCCAGAAATGGCGCGACCGGGCGCGGGAGGCCGTGGGCGACCATCCGGTGCGCTTCGTCAACGAGTTCGAGGAACTGCTGGATATGGGGCTCGATGCCGTGGTCCTCGCCTCGAATGGCCGGGAACAGGCCGCCCATGCGGTCCAGGCCCTGGCGGCGGGTTGCCATGTGCTCTCCGAGGTCCCCGGTGCCTACACCCAGGACGAGATTCACCGCATCGTCTTGGCGGTGGAACGCTATGGCAAGCAGTACATGCTGGCGGAGAACAGTTGCTACCTGGATTTCCTCCGCTATTGGCGCAAGTGGCTAACCGAAAACCGGTTCGGTCCGGTTGCCTTCGCCGAGGGCGAGTACCTCCACTATCTGCCCAACTCCATGATCCTGCCCGACCGGACCAAGATCACTCCCAAGCAGGCCCGGGAGCAGGATCTCCCGGACGTCCTGCCCTCGTGGCGGGCCGACCAGCCGCCGATCCAGTACCTGACCCATGACCTGGGACCGTTGCTCAATGTGCTGGACGACACGGTGGTCTCCGTCACCTGCCGCAGTGGCCCTTACTGGTGTCCCGAGGCCCCCTTGCGCACCGACGGCCAGATCGCTCTGTTCCAGACCGCCAAGGGCAGCCTGATCAAGATCATGGTCACCCTGAACACCCGGCGTCCCGGAGCCCACAACTACCGCCTGTTCGGTATCGAGGGCAGTGCCGAGTGGTACAGCCACGAAGGCTTCTGCCGCCTGTTCTGGGGCGACCGCAAGGAAGGCCAGGGCTGGCAGCGGATGGATATCGGCACCGCCGGGCGCGATACCGACAAGACTGCCGGACACGGTGGCACCGACATTGCCATGGCGCGTAGCTTCGTCAACGCCATCCTGGCCGACCGCCCGGTGCCCATCGACATCTTTCGCATGTCCGACTTCACTCTGCCGGGGATTCTGGCGAACCGTTCCGCCGAACAGGGCGGCCAGACCATCGCTGTGCCCGATCTCCGCCGCGCGCCCTTCCGCGGGACCAACTTCTGGCACCATGTGGGGCTGCCGGAGGACGAGCCCGAGGTCCGCGACTACCGTAGCGAGATGGGCCTGACCTACTGATCTGGCAGTTCATGGATTCTTCAACAATCCCCCGTCGCGCCTCGCGCTGGCACCGTTAGGGTAGAACGGTGCGAACAGGCGTTGGAGACTGCAACCTATTTGGGGTGATTCCATGAACTCTCGTTTTGCCTGGTTCAAGTCCGGAGCGGTCTGGGGAGCGGCATTGGCCCTGTTGGTCGGCTGCGGCAAGAAGGAGCCGACCGCCGGCAATGCCGCCGCGTCCGAGGCGAAGAACCAGAAGCTGCTCGTCTACCATGCCGCCAGCCAGACCAAGGCGTTCGGTGCCATCGAGAAGCTGATGGAGGAACGCCATCCGGGCCTGGATGTGATCTGCGAATCGAGCAGTACCCGTCTGGCCATCCGCAAGATCACCGACCTGCACCGCAAGGGCGACATCATCGGCAGCGCCGACGATGCGCTGGTCAGCAGCCTGCTCATGCCCGACTACACCGAGTGGCAAGGCATCTTCTCCACCGACCGGATCGTGATCGCCTACACGGAACGCAGCCGCCTGCGCGACCAGATCAACGCCGACAACTGGTACGACATCCTCCTGCGCGACGATGTGAACTACGGCTATTCCGATCCCAACAACGCCCCGGTCGGCTATCGTACCTGGCTCACCTGGAAGCTGGCCACGATCCACTACAAGGACAAGATCGGCGACCGCGATCTGTACGAGGAGTTGCTGGCGGGCTGTCCCGAGAAGAACATCCGCCCCCACTGCAACGAGCTGATTCCCCTGCTGGAATCCCTGGCCCTCGACTACATCTTCGAGTACCGCTCGGTGGCCATGCAGCACCATCTGAACTGGCTCAAGCTCCCCGACGAGATCGATCTGGGCAGCGCCAAGCTGGCCAAGACCTATGCCCAGGCCCAGGTCCAGATCTCCGGCAAGCAGAGAGGCTCCATCCAGACGATCACCGGCATGCCCATGCTCTTCAGCGCCACCATGCTGAAGGATGCCCAGAATCCGCCCATGGCCCTGGAGTTCCTCCAGATCCTCTTTGGCCCCGAGGGGCAGAAGATCATGGAAGAGAACTTCCAGGAGACCTACTCCCCGGTCTACTGCCGGGAGCTTTCCGCTGCTCCCGAGGCGCTGCGCCCCCTCCTGCGCGAACCGGATTTCTGATTGCCGGGAGCAACCGGGAGCAACGGGGAGCGCCGGCTTCCAGCCTGCATCTTCCTTTCCCAGGCGACGCCTGCTGCCGATCAGGAGATCGGCGTTCCCAGGGGAGGGGGCGGCACATGGTGGAAGAGCCGATCGGGAGATCGGCGTTCCGGGGGGAGGGGGCGGCACATGGCGGAAGAGCCGATCGGGAGATCGGCGTTCCGGGGGGAACGGGGTACCGGGGGGGGCTCAGCCTTTCTGGCGGAGATCCCGGACGCGGATGGCTTTGCCTTCGGATTTGGGCAGGGCGCCGGGCTCCACGAGACGCACGGAGGGGGTCACTAGCACCTCGTCGCGGACCCGGTGGCTGATGAGCTTGCGCAACGACTCCAGTTGACTGTAGTCGTCGGTGAACCACTCGCGGCTCACTTCCACCTCGATGGTCATCTGGTCGTTGTCGTCCTTGGTTTCCAGGACGATGACGTAGTCGTTGCCCACCTGGGGAATCTCCATCAGCACCTTCTCGACCTGGATCGGGAAGACGTTGCAGCCGCGGATGATGAACATGTCGTCGCTGCGCCCGGTGATGCGGTCGATGCGGCGGCAGGTGCGGCCGCAGACGCACTCGCCGGGCAGGAAGCGGGTCAGGTCGCGGGTGCGATAGCGGATGATGGGCATGGCCTGGCGGTCGAGGGTGGTCAGCACCAGTTCGCCGATCTCGCCGGGAGCGACGGGTTCGAGGGTGACGGGATCGACGATCTCCACCACGTAGCAGTCTTCCCAGATATGGAGCCCGTTCTGGTGCTCGCACTCGAAGGCCACGCCGGGGCCGTTCATCTCGGAGAGGCCGTAAGAGTTGAAGGCCTTGACCCCGAACAGGGCCTCGATCCGCTTCCGGGTCTCCTCCGAATGGGGTTCGGCCCCGATCACCAGCAGCTTGAGCTGGGTATCGGTGGGTGCCACGCCCAATTCCTCGAAGACATCGTAGAGCCGGGTGAGGTAACTGGGGATGGCATGGACCACGTTGGTGCCGAAGTCCTGCATCAGTTTGATCTGGCGGCGGCTATTGCCGGCGGCGGAGGGGATGGTGAGCATGCCCAGGCATTCGGCCCCGTACTGGAAGCCCAGCCCGCCGGTGAAGAGGCCGTAGCCGCAGATGTTCTGGAAGACATGATGGGGCCGGGCACCCGCCGCGTAGAGCGACCGGGCCACCAGCTTGGCCCAGGAGGCCAGGTCGTGCCGGTTGTGGAAGATCACCGTGGGATTGCCGGTGGTGCCGCTGGAACAGTGCAGGCGGACCAGCTCGTCGCGGGGCACGGTGACGAAGCCGTACGGGTAGTTCGCGCGCAGATCCTCCTTGGTGGTGAAGGGGAGCTGGCGGATCTGGGAGATGTCGGTCAGGTCCTGCGGCGCGATGCCGTGCTCGGCGAACTTGGCCCCATAGTAGGGCGATTTGCCTGCCTGAGCCAGAGTGGTCTGCAAGCGTTCCAGTTGGAGCGCTTCCAGTTGCTCGCGGGGCAGCATTTCGTACTCGGGTTGCCAACACATGGTCTGCTCTCGTCTCCAGTACTCGCGTCGGAAAGGAAAGGGTATATGCCCTAGTAGTAACCGTCGAAGAAGCGGCGGCGGGCCGGGTGGCGCAGTTTGCGCAGGGCCCCGAACTCGATCTGGCGAATGCGTTCGCTGGTGAGTTTGAACTCCAGGCTCACTTCGCGCAGGGTCTTGGGATCGCCGCCATCCAGACCGAAGTGCAGGGTGAGAATCCGGCGCTCGCGGTCGTCCAGCGTATCCAAGGCCAGATCGACCGCTTCGCGCAGCACGTCGCTGGCCATGGTCTCCTCGGGACTCTCGATGAGCTCGTCGGAGATGAACTCGTTCAGTTCGGCCTGGTCGTCGGTGGCGACGGTGCTTTGCAGGGAGATGGTCTGGCGGGCCATCTTCTTGAGGGCGCGGACCCGGGCTACGCTGAGCCCCACGGCCTGGGCGACGGCCTCGGTCTCGGGCTGGGCGCCGTTCTCCTGGACCAGCCGGTCCTCGGCCGCGTTGATCTGGGTGATCTCCCGGATCATGTTCGCCGGAATGCGGATGGTGCGCCCGTTCTTGGCCAGGGCGCGGGTGATGGCTTGGCGAATCCAGTAGGTGGCGTAGGTGCTGAACCGGTGCCCCCGTTCGGGGTCGAAGCGTTCCACGGCCCGCATGAGACCAATGTTGCCCTCCTGGATCAGGTCGATCAGGGGCATGCCGCAATGGGCGTAGCGTTTGGCCACGCTGATGACCAGCCGGAGGTTGCCTTCGACGATGGCGTGCCGCGTGCCCGCCTGTTCCCCCTGCAGGGCCGCCAACCGCTGCCGTACGCCGTCGGTCGGCTGTTCGGCCGCCGCCGGACTGAGCGCCTGCTTGAGGCAGTCCTCGTAGAAGCAGTCGCGCAGGCCCAACTGGGCGAACATGCCGCTCAGGGAGGCGCTGACCAGCGGGCGGAACTCCTCGTCGTCCTCGACGGGCTCCTTGGTATGGCACGTTGCCAGGAAACGCTCTCCCGCCGTCAGCACGGCGCGCAGGCGTTGGCGCAGCCCATCCTCGTCTTCCATCGCGGCTGGGTCCACCATCTCTGCCAGGTCGTCCGTTGCCGCGACTGCCAGTCTGCCCAACGCACCCAACAGCAGGTGGGGCAGGCTGGTGAGAAGCGCGCGCAGCTCCTCGCTGCAGGCGACATAACGACGAGTGTAGTACACCTCCTCGTCGTTGGTCAGCAAGGGGATGCTGCCAATCTGGCGGAGATACGCGCGGGTCGCGTCCTCGGCGAGGAGCTGTTCTTCCGCTCCTGCTCGGCGGAGGGAAGAGCCCGGCAGGTCCGGTTGGCTATCGACTCGACTCAATGCGCAGTTCCGTCGTTCGCTGCTCGAATGGCGTCTATGGGGCCAGAGATAAAGGGCAAAACCAAAACGTACATGGCAAGGACAGGCTTTGCCAGTTGGCCGGACGCGGCCCCGGCCCCGGGGCTCCGGCGGCTGCCCCCCCTTGTTTTTGCCCCCCTCTCCCCTACATTACGGGCCGCGCTTTTTCCCGTCGTCAGTCTCCGGGTAGCTGCCTGGGGTGGCGAAGAATGCCGGGACGGTCCCGGAATGCCGTTGTGATTGTAGCGTCAATTGAACACTCTCCTTCCACTTGCCGGGCGTGTGATCCACCATCCCTGGGGGCAGGTTGCCCAGCCGGGCCGGATTCCTTACATCGCGGATCTCCTCGCCGTCCCCGCACCTGCGGGCAAGCCGTTCGGCGAGCTTTGGCTCGGTGCCCACGAGGCGGCCCCGTCGGCGATCTCCCTGCCGACTGGCGAGTTGCCCCTGCCGGAACTGATCCGGCAGCAGCCGGCCGCGGTGCTCGGCGGCAAGACCCTCGCTGCCGGTTTCGCGGAGCTGCCTTTCCTGCTCAAGATCCTGAGCTGCGACGAGCCCCTCTCGATCCAGGCCCACCCGGACAAGGCCCTGGCCGCCCAACTCCACGCCCGTGATCCCGAGCACTATCCCGACGCAAACCACAAGCCGGAGATCGCGATCGCGTTGACGCCCTTCGAGGCCATGTGCGGGTTCCGTCCCGCCGCCGCCATCCGGGCCGACGTGTTGCGGCTCGCGCCGCTGGCCCCCTTCGGGGCCGATCTGCCGGATGACGCCCAGTGGTTGCGCGCGGCCTACCGGCGGCTGTTCACGGTGGAGGATGCGGTGATTCGGACGGCTGGCCAGGCCTTGGTCGCCACGCTCTCCGCCCAGGCAGAGCCGACCCCCGAGGAAGCCTGTTTCCTCAAGCTCTGGCGGTTCTTTCCCAACGACCGGGGAGCCCTCTCGGCGTTCTTCCTAAACCATCTCGATCTGCGCCCCGGCGAGTCCGTCTTCCTGCCCGCGAACGAACCCCATGCCTATGTGAACGGGGTGATCGTGGAATGCATGGCGAACTCGAACAACGTGGTCCGGGCCGGCTGCACGGGCAAGTTCATCGACCGCGAAGTGCTGCTGGACATGCTGGCCTACCGCCAGGGGCCGCCGCCGGTCACGACCGGACGCAAGCTGGCCCACGGCAGCCTGTACGAACCCCCGATCCCCGAGTTCGCGGTCGAGCTGATCGATCTCAAGGCGGGGGATGCGGTGGAGCTGGGCAGCGACGATCTGGTCTCGATTCTGTTGGTTATCGAGGGAACCTGCGCACTGCGCGTTCCCGGTCAACCGTCTCTCACCGCCCGGCGGGGCAGTTCCTGGTTGTGGCCTGCCGCCGTGCCGGGCATGGCATTGGTTTGCGAGTCCGAAGCCGGGCGGCTGGTCCGCGCCCGGCCCAATCTCTAGTGACCCGGCAGATCCGGGAGCGAGCGGAGCATTATCGTCAGTATGGACAACACCGAGAAGAGCATGGATTTCGGGGCGCTTTTCGAGGCCAATCTGGCCCGTCTGCAGACGAATTTCTCTGTGGGCGACCGCATCGAGGGCGTCGTGACCAACATTAGCCGCAACACGGTCTTCGTCGATGTCGGCGGCCGCAGCGACGGCATGCTCGACGTCGGCCAGGTGCTGGGCGAGGACGGCCAGCCGAGCGTGAAGGTCGGCGACAAGATCCAGGCCTTCTGCACCGGCATCGACGAGGACGTGGTGTACCTGACCACGAAGATGTCGGGCGACATGATCGACACCGGCCTGGAGCAGGCCTTCGAGGCGGGCATCCCGGTCGAGGGCAAAGTGACGCTGGAGCGCAAGGGTGGCTACGAGGTCGAGGTACACAACCACAAGGCCTTCTGCCCCTTCTCCCAGATCGACCTGTTCAAGCGCGATTCCGCCTGCTACATCGGCGAGAAGTTCTCCTTCCTGATCAGCGAGTACTCCGAGGGCGGACGCAATCTGGTCGTCAGCCGCCGGCGGCTGCTGGAGAAGGAAGCGGCCGAGCAGAAGGAACGGATGCGCGAGGTGCTCGTGCCCGGCGAGGTCATGGTCGGCACCATCACCCGCGTGGTGGAGTTCGGCGCCTTCGTGGATCTGGGCGGCATCGAGGGCCTGATCCACGTGAGCGAGCTCTCCTGGAGCCGGGGCACCAAGCCCGAGGACGTGGTCAGCGAAGGCCAGGAAGTCACCGTCCGCGTGCTGGATGTGGATTGGGACAGGGACCGCATCTCCCTCAGTCTCAAACAGGCCATGCCCGGTCCCTGGGAGCGCCTGGAGAACGGCGAAAGCTTCCGTACCGGCATGCACTGGCACGGCACCATCAGCAAGATCATGCCCTTCGGGGCCTTCGTCGAACTGGAGCCGGGGCTTGATGGCCTGCTCCACATCTCCAAGCTTGGGTCCGGTCGGCGCATCAACTCGCCCGAAGAGGTGGTGAGCGTCGGCGACAAGGTGGAAGTCGTGATCGAGGGCATCGACCTCGACAAACGGCGCATTTCGCTCTCCCTCGACAACGGCTACAGCGCCATGGATGTCCCCACCGACGAGGCGGGTGACGAAGTGCGGATCGAGCCCGGCGCCGTCCTCAAGGGCGTGGTGGACGGGATTAAGCCCTTCGGCGTGTTCATCCGGTTCCCCGGCGACAAGAGCGGCCTGCTGCACATCAGCCAGATCGAGCTCAAGGGGTCGAGCAACCCCATGCGCGCCCTGCATGACATGTTCAAGCCCGGCAGCGAGGTCGAGGTGATCGTGCAACGCATCGAGGGTTCCCGTATCTCCCTGACCGTGCCGAACGCGAAGGCCAACGACGAGGACGAGGTGGATCTGAGCAAGCTGTCGGACAACGGTGGCGGCACGCTCGGTAGCCTCGGCGACCTCTTCGGCAACCTCAAACTCTAGCTCGACGGCCTCACAGGCGGTTGACATCCGGTATCGCGGAGGCAAAGTGGCATGGCCCGGTCGGTCGTGCGCCTTGCCTTCGCGCGGACCGCAGCAGCCGGGACGGTGGCGGAGCGGAGAACGAGCGGATGGTCCGATGAAGCGTGCGGCAGCGGCGCGAATACGAGCGGTCTGGCTGGCCCTGTCTGGGCTCTGCCTGGCTGTTTGTGGCGCGCCGTTGGGCTATGTGCAAATCAACGGCGGCGATATGCCTGCCGGGCCTGCTCTTCTGACCGTCGATCTGCCCTTGGGCCTGGAGCTTCCCGCCGCCGTCCATCTGGTTGCCGGACAGACCACGCTGCCCGCGCAAGCGAGCGGGGGCAAGCTGGCCTTTGTCCTTCCGGTTGGCGGGAAGGCGGTGCTTGCGGTCGAAGCGGGAGCCGCTGATTCTCCCGCTTTGGCATTGGCCGAGACGCCCGAGACGATCACCGTCCGGCACGGCGAGGCGGAGATTCTCTGCTACCGCAAGGCGTTGGTCCAGCCTCCGGCCGGGGTGGCACCGATCAACGCCCGGAACGCGTATCTTCACCCCGTCCGCACGCCCGCTGGCCGGGTGGTGACGGACGATTTCGCCCCCGACCATCCCCACCAGCGCGGGGTTTTCTGCGCCTGGACCAAGACCAAGGCCGGGGAGCGGACCGTGGATTTCTGGAATCTGCCGAAGGGGCAGGGGACCGTGCGCTATGCGGAAACCCTGCGGGCGGCGTCCGGCCCGGTATTCGCCGAGTTCGCCGTGCGGCAGGAGCACCTGGACCTGAAAGCCCCCGAGGCCGAGCGCATCGCCCTGACCGAAACCCTGACCGTGCGGGTCTGGGCCGTGGGCAACGCTCATGTCCTGGACCTGGAATCGGTGCAGGAAGCCCCGCGAGGCCTGGACTTGCCCACCTATCTCTACGGCGGCATGGCCTTCCGGGGCGCGCGCAGTTGGCGCCAGGGCAAGATGGAGTATCTCACCGACTCCGGTCCCTGCCGCGAAGCCCCCTTCCAAGGCAAGCCGACCCGTACGGCCTGGTGCGACATGGCGGGGCCGGTGGACGGGGCGTGGGCGGGTATGCTGGCCTTGGCCGATCCCGCGAACTTCCGGTTCCCGGAACCCGTGCGGCTGCTGCCCGGCGATCCCTATTTCTGTTTCGCGCCGTCCCAGTTGGGGGAATGGCGCTTTGCACCCGGCGAACCGCGCACCTTCCGCTACCGTCTGGTCGTCCACGACGACCGCGTGACGGCGGCGGATGCCGCCGGTTGGCAACAGAGGTATATTCATCCGCCTGAAGCAAGGTTCAGCATCGAGAGGCCCCAGCCATGAGCACCGAGTCCACTCCTTCCCGCCCCCCGATGGTTGCCGCCGCCGACGCGGAGGCGTTGGCCGCCGAGAAGGCCGAACTGACCGCCGTGGCGGATCAGCCTCTGGGCACCCGCCTGCGCACCTATGCGAAGAAGAGCGGCCCCGGCTGGCTGCAGAGTGCCATGACCCTCGGTGGTGGCAGTGCCATGGCTTCCCTGTTCCTGGGCGTGAACTTCGGCTACAAGTTGCTCTGGATTCAGCCCTTCGCCATGCTGTTGGGGGTGGTGATGCTGTCCGCCATGTCGCACCAGACCCTGAGCACGGGGCAGGCTCCCTTCGGAGCGATGCGCAAGTATGGCAGCGCCTTCATTGCCTGGTCGTGGGCGTTGGCCACCATCCTCTCCACCATCATCTGGCATTTTCCCCAGTACGGTCTGGCGGCTGGCATGGGCAAGGACATGCTTTCGGCGGCCACGGGCAAGACGTTTGACGGTGCCCAGGGCACGTTTGTGCTCGTACTGTTGGGCGTTCTGGTGCTGCTCTTCTCCACCTGGATCACCTGGAACTACTCGAAGGGCTATCGCGGGGTCCGCATCTACGAGAAGCTGCTGAAGATTCTGGTCTGGCTGATTGTGGCGGCCTTTGTCCTGGTCATTGTGCGTTGCTCCATGGCGGGCAAGATTGCCTGGGGCGAGGTGTTCAAGGGCCTGCTGCCGATCTATCTGCCCACCGACAAGACCGGCGTGGAGACGGTCATGGCGGCCTTCGGGGCGGCGGTCGGCATCAACATGACCTTCCTCTATCCCTACACGCTGCTGGCCCGTGGCTGGGGGCGCGAGCACCGCGGGCTTGCCAAGTTCGACCTTTTCACCGGCATGCTGATTCCCTATTCCATCGCTACCGGTCTCATCGTGGTTGCCGCCGCCGCCACGCTGCATCCCCAGATCGCCGAGGGCACGCTGAAGTACGGCAGCGGCATCAGCCCGATCAAGGCCGCCTCCATGCTGGAGTCTGCCGGTCTGAGCAAGGCCTTTGCCCGGTACGTGTTCGGCCTGGGCATCATGGGCATGGCCCTGAGCACGATCACCCTGCACATGCTGGTGAACGGCTTCGCCTTCTGCGAGGTCTTCGGCATCGAGCCCACGGGCTGGAAATACCGCTTGGCCTGTCTGACCCCCGCGCCGGGTATCCTGGGGGTCCTCTTCTGGAGCAAGATGGGGCCCTGGATCGCGGTGCCCACTTCCGCCATCTGCGGCGTGCTCCTGCCCATCGCCTACATCGGCTTCTTCATCATGCACAACCGCAAGGACTATCTGGGCGAAGACAAGCCCAAGGGAGGCCAGGCGGTGGTATGGAACGTGGTCATGCTGGTAGCCATCGTGGCAGCCTTGGCCAGTGCGGTCTACTACATTTACGTCAAGTATCTCCGGGGGTAGGATCATGCGTGGAGCGGTGCTGGCCATGAGTGTGTGCGCGTTGGTTTCGGCTCAGGTCGAGGTGACGGGTCCCTGGCAGGTGACGGTGAAGGGGGGCGGCGTGTTGGCCGTGCCGCCGCAGACTGCCGTCCAGGTTCGGGGCGAAGCCCACAAGCTGCCGGTGTTCCGTCCCACGGGTGGCGGTTGGACCAAGGGCGCGAAGCTGAGCCGCCTCGTCACCCAGGAATGCACCGCCGCCGGGGCGTTGGTTCCCGCCTCCCTGAAGGTGAAGGCCCCGGATGGCACCGAGTACGCGCGCGGCACCGACTGGGAAGCCGACGATCTGT
>QKCY01000115.1 GCA_003245525.1 Victivallales bacterium
CCGCTTCCAGGCGGCGATCCGCTCCGGCCGGGCGGCGGCGGGAGCCGGAGGCAAAGCGCTCCATCGCCGCGCGGAGGCGGCTCCCACTTTGCGGTCGGCATGCAGACAGGACTTCGGGAAGAGAGCAAACAGACCGGGCAAGGTGCAAGCGGATATCCAACCCATTCGGGATTGGCCTAGCCAACCCGTAGGCCCCGCCCAAAGGACGGGGGACTCTACTCTTGCGCTAGAGGATTCCGAGCAGGGATGGAGCGTTTTTTGGGACTTTTTTTGGCATTGGACATGAAATGTCTAACCTCCCTCGTGTAGGGTACCGGTAGTTTGCCTGTCTATGCCGGAGTTTTGCCATGCGTCTGAAACAGCAAGAACGATTGGTCTTCATCGTCGGAGCCCTCAAGCGGGGGACCTACCCGAGCGCCGAACGGCTGGCGGCGGACATCGCCGCCTTCACCAGCCGCCAGGGATTCGATGGCGGGGTGAGCACGAAGACCATCTACCGCGACCTGGAACACCTCAAGAACGAATTCGACGCGCCGATCTACTATGACGAGATCCGGCACGGCTACTTCCTCCAGGACCCCCAATGGGTCTATCCCACCCGCGAGCTGGTGGGCGAGAAGCTGTTCGCCGCGGTGCTGTCCGAGTCCCTCTCCCGGCCCGTGCTGCCGATCTCGATGCAACGCTCCTTGGGGGAGGCCATGGACGTGCAGATCGCGGCGGGCGACCCGGACGACATCGACGCTGCGCTGCTGGACGCCGTCGTCTTCGCCACCGGGGCCACGCCCGGGCTGTGTCCCGAGGTGTTCGACACGGTCATGACCGCCTGGCGGCAACAACGGCGGTTACGGCTGTCCTACACCCGCCCCGGAGCGGCTCCAGTGACTCGCAACGTGGACGTGCATGCCGTTTTCCTGGCCGAGGGTGCCTGGTATGCGCGGGTCTACTGCCATCTGCGCCACGACCTGCGCAGCCTCGCCCTGCACCGGGTGACGGACCCGGAGATTCTCGACGCCGAGTTCGAGCGCAGCCCCCAAGTGGCCGAGAGTCTACGCGGGCAGAATGTGTTCGACTACGAGACCATGGACGACATCATCGTCCACTGCAGTCCGGAGAAGGCCCCGATCATCTCCGAGCGGGACTGGTTCCCCGGCCAGGAGGTGCGTTCCCTGCCCGACGGCGGCGTCGAGCTACGTTTCCCGCAGGCGCCGCGCCCGTTGTTGGTGCGCTGGGTTCTCTCCTACGGCGGGCATCTCGTGCTACGCCAGCCCGTGGGCGTGATCGCCGAGATCCGCCGGGCAGCGGAAGGCATTCTGGCGGGGCATGGTGGAGAAGGGGCCTGAAGGACAGGTATTTGACCGCTGCTCAGGTAGGCAGTACGCTCCGGTAAGCTGAAACCGCTTTCCGAAAGGCGACCGCCGTGAGCAGAATTGGTCTGAGTTCCCTCTTCATGGTTGTCTCCGTCTGCCTGGCGGGGGAACGGCAGTTGATTGTCGATCCCCAGTTCCAGTTGGGCTGCAAGTTGCTCTCGCCCGTGCCCGGCAAGGTCGTGGTGGTGGAGACCTTCCAACTCCCCGGTGCCGTTGCCGAACCAGTCTGGAGCATGGCGCAGTGGCACAGCAAGTACACTTTGGCCGGAACGGCACTGGAGACGCTGGGGCCGAACGTCTTCCGCCTCGCTAACGAAGGCAAATCCGTGACCTGGTTACCCGGCGGGGGACTCATCTTGGAGGTGGACGGGAGCCACGAGTACGGCAACCGCGCCCGCCAGCAAGGCGAGCAGTGGCCCCACTTCCTGTTGAGCCAGCGCTTCCAGCATGCTCCCACTCTGACCAGCATCGAGCGAGCCGATTTCACCATCGAGGTCCGCTTGCTCAAGGCCGTCCTCCACCGGACCGACGACTACACGCCAAACCTTCACGCCGCCCAGTTCCAGGTGTTCTTCAACCTTCAGAACCTGAACCGCCAGTCCGCAGGCTACGGCGACTACCTCTACTTCGGCATCCCCCTCTACGACAGCCGGTCCCGTATCCCCCACGCCTTCATGGCCCCGGACCAGGCCAGCAAGTTCATCTTCACCCCGGCGGGTGACACCTATACCCAACGGAGCCTCCACGACGGCGAATGGGTCCGGGTCGAGAAGGATCTCTACCCCCTCTTCCGCCAAGCCCTACAGACCGCCTGGGACAAGGGGTTCCTGAAGGATTCCCACGACGTGGCGGACTACTGCATCTCCGCCATGAACTTCGGCTGGGAAGTCCCCGGCATCCTCGACGTCTCCGTCCAGACCCGCGACCTGGGCCTCAATCTGACCGTAAGAGACTAGGCGATCAGGCCAGTTTGCCGTCAGACGAAGAAGATTGGCCACTTCCCTACCACGTTCTCCTGGCACCTCATCCATCGTCGGGAATCCCCAACAGGAATCCTGCATACGCCAGGCGGGGAGCGGTCCCGCTGAGCGGGACCACCTCTCCCAGACCTTGCCCAGCAAAAGCCCTGAGGTATTGGACTCGCGCAAGGCATCCGTTCCTGAACAGGCAAGACGTCTCCGGCGCTGCGCGCCGTGGTCGCGAGGCCGCGACCGCTCCCCGCGTGACCCCGATCCGGCATCAGTCCCCGGGCTCAAGGACACAACCACTAGAGCTTCGCGGGATCTCCCCAGTACTCCATGGCCATTGTCCAATTGGTGTCAGACAGCAGGGACGACGGCACCATGCTCGCGGAGGAGCTGGTGGATCTCGGCGAGGGGTACGGCGAGGGGCGTGGTGCCTTGCTTCGCGGCCAGGGCGGCGACGGCCCCGGCGGCCTGCCCCATGGCCATGCAGGGGGCCTGGACCCGGAGGCCGGAGTTCGCGAGCCGGTCGCTGCTCACGCAGCGGCCCGCCACCAGCAGGTTGCGGCTGCCCTTGGGAACCAGCGCCCGCAGCGGCACGGTCGGCACCGTGCCCTCGCTCAACGGCTTGGGGCGGACCCCGGTCTTCGTGTGGAGATCCACGGGGTAGAAGGCGTTGCAGACCGCGTCCTCGAACCGGCGACCGCTGGTGTAGTCCTCGTGGGTGATGACGGTCTCTCCCAGAATCCGGTAGCTCTCGCGGAAGGCGGCTTCGGGCTGGAGGTTGACCAACCGTGGCGTCTTCTTACCTGCGGCCGGGGGCTGGCGCAGCTTGGCCAGTAGCGTCTTCCGCCCGGCCAGATTCGCCTGGGTCCGGGTGACAGAAGACGAGGAATCCGCGCCATGCACGTAGACCGCCTGCGGCTGCTCGCGACCGATCCGCAAGGGCGTATCGAACCGGAACAGGAGGGAGCCGGGCTGGGTTTCGTCTTCGCGCTGCCGCTCAAAGCCGAGCAACCCCACCACATCGGCCCCGCCGGTGCAATCGACCAATTGCTTGCAGACCACGCGCCGCCGGGTACCGGGGCCAACGCATTCCACCGACCATCCCGCATCCGTGGCAGCCGCCGCCAAGGGGAACTCGTAGTACAGCAGATCCACTCCGGCCTTGAGACAGGCCTCCTCGGCCAGGATGGCGTAGAGGTAGGGATTGACCTGGACCTGATGCTTCCAGTGCCGGTCGGGTTTCTGCGTGAAATCGGGCAACGTGCCCGCGTCCAACGTCACGGATTCGGTGACCAG
The DNA here is from genome assembly GCA_003245525.1 of Victivallales bacterium. Classification (GTDB taxonomy): domain Bacteria; phylum Verrucomicrobiota; class Lentisphaeria; order Oligosphaerales; family Lenti-02; genus Lenti-02. Next base: position 3,632 of record QKCY01000115.1, read on the forward strand.
TTCCCAACCAATCCCGGCGATGATCTGCTGGCCCCAGGCATGGAACAGGCCAGGAAAGCTAACGCCGCCGGTGGTCATGGTGCCGCCAAGCTGGCCGCTTCGCTCGATCAGCACCGTCCGCGCTCCCGCCCGCGCCGCCTGGATCGCGGCGACCGTGCCGGCCGTGCCACCACCAACCACCAGCACATCCGCCTCGGTGACTGTTTCTCCGATGGTGCCGACTGGTTTCGCCTCCTGGGCCGGGACCAACTCAGTGGATGCCGCCAGGGCGGCACCGGCAGCGGTACGCAACAGGAATTGTCTTCGTTCCATCAATCAGGGACTCTCAGCTAGACGGTTTCGTACTGGGTGCGGCGGATCACCTCGTCCTGCATCTCGGTCGAGAGGCGTACGAAGTAGTCGGTATAGCCGCCAATGCGGACCACCAGATCGCGGTAGTCCTGGGGATTGGCCCGCGCCGCGAGCAGCACATCGGCATCGACCACGTTGACCTGGGTCTCGAAGCCGCCGCGCCGCAGGAAAGTGAGGACGAGATCGCAGAGTCCGGCCCGGCCTTGCTGGCCGGCGAACAGGCTCTTCGGGAACTTCATGTTGAAGGCGCTGCCGCCGATCAGCGGCGAGTGGTTCCACGAGGTGGTGGAGAGAACGGCGGCGGTGGGGCCGCAGGACTCGCGCCCCTGGGCCGGGCCACAGCCGTCGGCAAAGGGCGTGCCCGCCCGGCGTCCGTCCGGGGTAGCGCCGCACTCGCGCCCGAGACGTTCGTGCATCACCCAGCAGAAGGCGCCAGGCACGAAGTGGGTCTGGTCGGGCGGCATGGGATGCCGGGCGCATTCGCCGCGGGCGAAGGCCACGATCTCGTCGAACATGGTGTCGATCTCGGTGATCGCATTGCCGTACTTCGGATAGCTGAGGAAACGCCGCCGGACGGACTCCGCGTCCGCGAAATCGGCATCGAGAATACGCAGCAACTCGGGGTAGTCCAGCAGCGACTGGTGGTAGATCTCCTCGCGGACCACCCAGAGAGAGTCCACCAGGTTCGCCAGCCCCACGAAGGAGCACTCCACCCAGTTGTAGCGGGCCCCGCCGTCGTCGATGTCGCGGCCTCGCGCGATGCAGTCGTGGGTAAAGACGCTTTGGAGAGGCTTGCGGCCATAGAGCCGCCGCCCTTCCCGCAGGTTGGCCTGGCCCTGGGCAGCAGCGGCGATGCGCTGGCCGAGCCGGGTCCGGTAGGCGTCCAGGAGGGACGCGAAGTCCGGCGCGGGATTGGCACTGGCAGCCTGGGCGGCCACCTCCTCCCGCAGGATGCCGCAGGTACTGAAATAGGGGCTGGCCACCCAGACATTGCTGCTGCTGACCGGGGTAATCTCCACGCAGGTGGAGTTGATGTAGTTGCACGACTCCGCGGCGGGCACCCCATAGGAGCGCAGGCCGCGCTGGATGGTCTCGTCGCCGAAGAAGGCAGGATTGGCGCAGCCCTCGGCCACAATCTGGGCGGCAAGCTGGGTCAATTCCGGCGGCGTTCCTTCGTGCCAGCAGACGCCTACCGTGGGATAGACCAACCCCGTCCGGCGCAGGGCCTCCAGGCAGAGATAGGACAGGGGATTGGTCACGTCACGCCCGGCAGCATCGCGCCCACCCACCATCACCGACATGGCCAGGCCATCCGGGATGAACTCGTTGATGAGCACGTAGAGGCACTCGATCAGGGCCAGGGCCTCGCCCTCGTCCAGCCCGTCCCGCGCGAAGAAGGGCAGCAGGGTCCGGTCCAGATGCCCCGAGACCACCAACCCCACGCTGTCGCCCAGCATCACCCCCATATCCATGAACCAGGAAAGCTGGATGGCATCGCGGAAACTCGTCGGCGGGCCGCTTTGCAGGCGACGGCACGAGGCGGCGATAGCCGCCAGTTCGCGCTGGCGTTCGGGAGTTGCCGTGGCCTGCGCCGTCTCGGCGGCCGTCGCGGCATTGCCGATCATGGCGGCAAAGCCCTCCAGGGCCAGCAGGAAGGAGCGATAGGCATCGGCTGGGTCGCCCGTGGCCTCGGCCAGCCGGGTCTCGATCTCCACCCGCAACCCCGAGATACCCACCGCGAAAATGCGGGAACGGTCCAGCTCGCAATGTCCGGTCTGGCCGCCTGGCCAGGTGAACGTGGCCAGGTACTGGGCGGCTTCCTGCCGCTGTTCCGGCGTCCAGGGCGGCACGGTGGGACGACCAACCAGCAGTTCGGCATCGTCCAACTCAAAGCCGATGGCACTCAGAGTCGCGCGGACGGCATAGCCCCGGCGGACCTGCCAGGATTCGCCCTCGCTGGCTCGCAAGCCCTCGGCAAGGGCCACGGACCGGTCGGGACCGCCCTGCCGTTTCCGGGCCAGACACCGATTCCGCAACGTCCCGATCCGCTCCGCCCACTGATCCACGCGCCTGGTACTGGTGACTGACATCGTCCGTTACCTGCGTTCGTTGATGACCTTCGCGCCGAGTTCCGTCAATCGGTCGATCCACCCGTTTACCGTACTGGCATCCGGAGACTCCGCCACCGCGCGGGTGGTTCCATCGATCCCAAGCCGGTCGAGCTTCCCCTCGCCCAGGCGATGATAGGGCATGATCTCCAAGCCCAGACTGTTCGGCAACTCCTTGCCGAGTGCCGCCAGCGCCTGGAAACAGGCATCGCTGTCGTTGTAGCCCGGTACCGTGGGCAGGCGCAGCAACAGTTGCACCCCCCGTTCATGCAGGGCGCGGACATTGGCCAGGATCGTCGCGTTCGAAACCCCGGTCAGTTCGCGGTGCAACTCGTCGTCCACCGCCTTGATGTCGTAGAGCCAGAGATCCACGTAGGGCAGCAGCCGCTCGATCCGGGCCCAGGGACCGTACCCCGAGGTCTCGATGGCACAGTGAAGCCCCGCCGCCTTGGCCTGGCGGAACAGTTCCTCGCTGAACTCGATCTGCATCAGGGGCTCGCCGCCGGAGACGGTCATGCCGCCGCCGGAAGTCTCGTAGAAAGGCTTGTCCTTCAGGACCTCGGCCAGCACTTCCTCCACCGTCTGCTCGCGCCCGATCATCTCCAGCGCCTCGGCGTAGCACTTCTCGGTACAGGCCCCGCACTCCACGCACTTGCTGCGGTCGAGCACATGCTTGCCGTCCACCATCTGGTGACCGTGGTTCGGACAGCGGCCAAAGCAGAACCCGCAACCGATGCAGCGCTCGGGCATGAAGGAAAGTTGCGGCTGGATGGTGTTCGACTCCGGGTTGTGGCACCAGCGGCACCGCAACGGACACCCCTTCACGAACACCGTCGTGCGGATTCCCGGTCCGTCGTGGATCGAGAACTTCTGGATATCGAAGATCATGCCGGTCATGCGCACCATCCTACGCTGTCTGGGCTGAATCTGCGGACAATAGCCGTCCCACCCGTCCGCACAAGCTCGCCCGCGAACTTCTTCCTCGGCAAGAAACAGCGGAGCCTGTTCAGCGACTGTGGGACACCACCGGAAGTCTGTCCTCCGCACTCCCCACTCTCCTGACGGCAACTGACAGATAGCTATGGCAAGGTCATACCATGGTTATCCGGGGAGACTTCATGCGGAGACGGAGAACCGAGTCGAGGCTCGTCGATAGGCACATCGAGCAGTTGATCCGTGGCTTTGTCCCATCTCCATCCATCAAAGAGGTGGTGAGATGGGATGTCAAGAATCGCCATACTCGCTCCGTAGCCCCTATGTCCATCCCTGACGTACTTGGTAATGCGAAGCCCAACCCGAACGCGGGTGCCATCGTCTGACACCTCATAGAGCCCGGCAAGATCCGGCTCTCTGATCTGCGAGGCGAAGTCCCCCTCAAAGTCTCCAGAACCACTTATCACTCGGTCAACTTGGCCATCTGCCCACACCTTGGCAAGGTAGTCGACATGCCAGATTCCCCCTTCGCCGAGCGACCAGTGGAGCAGATACGCAATGGACCTTCCGTTGTTGTACACCGGTTCAGACCAACGCGAACGCCGTCCTGCATGAAGCCATATCTGCCTCCCCCCTTGCGAGACACAGACATCCCCTTGTCCCCCTGGAAGCCACTCACAGGAGGCACACCCAGACAAGGATAGCAGGGATGCCAGCCAGAAAGCAGTCGGCAGAAGATTCAGCGCAGACCTGAACACGGAACCCACCGCAATCCTATCGTTGCATCTCCGGGAACTCTTGGGGCAGCCATTGGCCGCAACCAAAGGACCGGAACTCCATCCCGACCCATGCATCCTCCTCGGCTCTCGGTCCATCCCACGCGCTGGAGGAGCGCCCGGCCTCGGGCGCGGGGCGTGACGCCTCCCCGGAAGCCATCGGTTCTCTCCCAGCCGACACCCCTCGCGGCGGAGGCCCGCCGCTTCTCCAGGCGCGTTCGGTTCATCCCACGGTCGCCCTCCTCGCCGGAGTCCCGCGTTCACGCGGAAGTTGTCTCTGGTGCTTCAGCGCCGGAGGGAGGCCACCGCCACCGTCTCCGTGCATCCGATGTGCCCCGCGCTCGCTGAAGCCGCGCGCTGGCTTCCGCCTCAAGGCGGAACTCCGACAACGTCTGCACCATGTTGGGCGTGAATGAGTTGCGATTCATTTCTCGCATCGGGAACAAAATCCTGGATGATAGTAGAACGGAGAGCAAGCTCTCTCCGGCTGGGGAGTGCAGACCAGCCACACCCGGATCCGCCCGCGCTGCCGCCGAGAACACAGTACCGAACGCTCGCCAACCGTCAAGCCGACCGCAGACTTCTGTGGACCTCGGACCGGTCAGACCAGCCGGACGGGAACACCGTTCCTTGCAAGGTGCCGGGCTGGATGATAGACTGGCGTCTGTCGGTTGGAAGCCACTGGAGAATTCGGACCATGCGCTACGCCATCGCCTTTGCGGTCGGTCTCGTGTCCGTCGTCTTTGCCGCTCCCGAGCGTCCCACGCGGGGGTTGTTGGGGCAGTGGAGCTTCACGGAGGCGATGGCGGGAATCTGTCCCGACGCATCGCCAGCGGCGCGGGATGCCGAACTCCAGGGGGCGACCCAAGTGGCAGGGCCTTTCGGGAAGGCGCTGGCCTTTGCGGGCGACGGGGCGTCGCTGGTAATCCCCGAGATTCCGGCCCTGAACGGGAGCGACGAGCTGACCGTCAGTTGCTGGGTGCTGTGGCAGGAGACGGGCCAGTATCCGAACATCGTCACCGGCGGCACCTGGAGTCCGGGCGGCTTCATGATCTTCGTGAACAACGACACCTGTGCCTTCCGCATGGGCCGTCCGGGACACCAGGCGGGACGGGCGGGGGACAAGTGGGCGGAAACCAGCGCGCCCCTGTTGAACCACATCGAGTTCGGTCGCTGGTACCATCTCGCCGCCACCTTCCAGCGGCCCCATATCATCACGTACGTGGACGGCAAGCCGGTGGGCAAGGCCAACTGGGACTATCCGGTAGGACACGGGGGCGACATCCGGGTGGGAGCCTGGGCGGGCAAGAACACGCACCGGGGAATGATCGATGAATTGAAAATCCACGACCGCGCGTTGACCGCCGAGGAAGTGCAGGCAGAGTTCGCCGCCACGGAGGAGGGACGCAATCCCGGCGGCCTCTCACCCGCTTGGCAACCGGTGGCCGCGGACAACACAAAGGTCCCCGTCGTGGCGACCTACCGCACTGCTGCGAGCGAGTTGGGCATCGACGAATTTGGGCGGATCGCCTCCCTGCGTTCTCTGCCCGACGGTCGCGAACTGATCAGCGCCCCCTTCCCGTTGGTCATGGTCCAGAGCGAGGGTCGCCGCCTGATCGCCCGGCGTTGCCGCCAGGAGGGGGACACCCTCGCCTTTGGACTGCGGGGGAACGGTGGCGAGGTGAAGCTGCGCATCATTCCCCGGCAGCGTCATTTCCGCATCGAGGTGCTCCAGGCCCCGGCGGCGGACAGTCTGGTCTTCTGCCAGGTCAATCCGGCCTGTGCCGAGGAGCGGGGAACCATGGCGGGGATGCTCTCCGACGGTACCCACGGGGTCTGCCTGCGGTCTTTGAACCTCGATACGAACGTGGGGGTATCCCCAAGCGCGATTGCGGCGACCACCTATGCCAAGTACGGCATCGAACATGGGGCCGTGGCCTTGGTCGCCGCCCGGCGCGACGATCTGCGCCCGATCCTCAAGGAAGTGGTCGAAGCCGAGCACATGCCGAAGTCGGAGTTGGGCGGCCCCTGGTCCATGGAGGCGGAAGCCAACCGGGGTTCCTACCTCTTCTCCGAGATCTCCGAAGCCAATGCCGGAAACTGGATCGATCTGGCCTTGCGCGGGGGTTTCACCCACATCCATTTCCACGGCTGGTGGTCCTCGCTCGGCCACTACGAACCGAACAAGAGCCGGTTCCCCGACGGTCTCGCCAGCATGAAGCGGACCGTGGACCGCATTCACGCCGCCGGCCTCAAGGCGGGCATGCATACCCTCACCGGCTGCATCGACACCAACGACCCGTGGGTCACGCCGGTGCCCGATCCCCGGCTGGTGCCGGATGCCAGCTACACCCTCGCCCGCGACCTCGGCCCCGAGGACCGGGAGATTGTCCTGAAGGAGCCCTTTGGCAACCACGATGTGGTCTGGAGCTACTCGGGCAACGGCAACGTGGTCCGCATCGACCAGGAACTGATTCACTACGCCGAGATCTCCCCGGATCGCCTGAGCCTGCGCCAGTGCACGCGGGGGGCTTTCAAGGGCACCCCCTCCGCCCACGCCGCCGGGGCCAAAGTGGACCATCTCCTGCAACGCTATCTCGCCTTCTACCCGGACCAAGACAGCACGCTAGTGGGCGAGCTCGCCGACTGCATTGCCAAAGTCTACAACACCTGCGGCATGGACGAGATCTACTTCGACGGTTCCGAGGGCATGGGCAACTGGCGGGGCATCGACATCATGCGCAACGCCATCTACCAGCGGCTGGAGCGCCCGGCCCTCACCGAGGCCAGTTGCTGGGGCCACAACAACTGGTGGTTCCATTCGCGCCTCGGAGCCTGGGACCATCCGAAGTGGGCACCGAAGCAGTTTACCGACATGCATATCGCCTCCGCCGAGGAACACCGCCGCCGCGATCTGCTCGACCCCCAACTCGGTTGGTGGGCGCTGATCGGTCCCTCTGCCATCAGCCGGGGCCTGTTTCCGGAGGAGGTCGAGTACTTCGTCGGCAAGACCATGAGCATCGACGCCGCCATGTCGATCCAAGGCGTCAACGTGGGCAGCCGCCCGCCGAATGCCCGGCAGGACGAGTATTTCACCATCCTGGGCTGGTACGAGAACCTGCGCCTGGCCCGTTACTTCACGCCCGAGACCAGCGCCATGCTCCGCGAACCGGGCCGCGAGTTCCGCCTGCGCCAGACCCCCGCCGGGGAATGGCAGTTCCGGCCATTGAGCACCGCCAAGCACTGGCTGGCGGCACCGGGAACGTGGTCGGTGAACAATCCCTACGGTGAACAACCTTTGCGGGTCCGCATCGAGGCGCTGTATGCGGTCGAGCCCTACGATTCGCCCCAGCAAGTCACGATCAGCGACTTCGCCGACCTCGACGCCCTTGACCAACGCCGTCACGCCCAGGGCGTGACCCTCGCGGCCGCCCTGGAAACCGCCGACGCCAAGGTCGGCCCCCATTCGCTCCGCCTGACTGCCCGCAACCAGGACACCGAACCGCGCGCGGCCTGGGCGCAGCTCGGTACCCACTTCCAGCCCTACCGCAATCTCCAGCCCGGCCAGGCCCTCGGTCTCTGGGTCCACGGCGACGGCAAGGGGGCCGTGCTCAACGTGCAGTTGCGCAATCCGCGCGAGCACACGGAATGCTATGCCGAGCACTACATCGATCTCGATTTCGTGGGCTGGAAGTACATCGAGATTCCCTTCCGGGAACGGTCGAGCGAGCGCTACCGCGACTACCAGTGGCCC
>QKCY01000379.1 GCA_003245525.1 Victivallales bacterium
ACTACGCCACGCCCGAGACCAAGGCGGCTGGCCTCCAGCGCATCCAGGCCGAGCTGGACGCCATGTCCGACAGCAGCATGAAGACCACGGTCATGAACCGCATGAAGCTGATCGGCCAGGGCCAGCGGGACCTCTTCTTCTAGGAAAACGACTACCCATGATGGCATTCCCAGACATACTGGCCCGAGCCGAGGCGGGGGGGCAGCTCTCCCCCGCCGATCTCGCCGTGCTGCTCGGGATCGAGCGCGACGAGGACCTCCAGGCCCTGTTCCAGGCGGCCTACCGGGTCAAACTGGGCACGGTCGGCAACAAGGTCTACTTCCGCGGCATCGTGGAGTTCAGCAACATCTGCCGCAAAGACTGCTACTACTGCGGCATCCGGCGCAGCAACCAGGCAGTCGAGCGGTTCCAGATGACCCATGCGGAGATCGTGAACGCCGCCATCTGGGCCTACGAGAACGACTACGGCTCGCTGGTGCTCCAATCCGGCGAGCGGAACGACGCCAACTTCGCCGACTTCATCGCGGACATCCTGACCGAGGTCAAGGTGCGCACCAACGGCAAACTGGGGATCACCCTCTCCCTGGGCGAGCAAACCGAGGAGGTCTACCGCCGCTGGTTCGCCTGCGGCGCGCACCGCTACCTGCTCCGCATGGAGACGACCAATCCCCGGCTCTACGCCCAACTCCACCCCGCCGACCACTCGTGGGTGGAGCGCCGCGCCTGCCTCGACCGCCTGCGCCAGGCGGGCTACCAGGTCGGCACCGGGGTCATGATCGGGCTACCCGGCCAGACCCTCGACGATTTGGTGCATGACCTGGTCTTCTTCAAGGAGCAGGACATCGACATGATCGGCATGGGACCCTATATCGTCCACCAGGACACCCCCATGGCCCAGCAGGTCACCGACTTCGACGCCGACCGACAACTCATGCTGGGCCTGAAGATGGTGGCCGTGGCCCGGCTCTACCTGCGCGACGTGAACATCGCCGCCACCACGGCCCTCCAGGCCCTGCGCCACAACGGTCGCGAGTTGGGCCTCCAGGCCGGGGCCAACATCATCATGCCCAACGTCACCGACACCAAGTACCGCGAAGCCTACCAGCTCTACAGCAACAAGCCCTGCACCAACGAGAACTCCTCCATGTGCCGGGGCTGCCTGCAAGGCCGCGTCCAAGGCATCGGCGAGAGCATCGGCTTCGGCGAATGGGGTGATTCCCCCCACTTTCTGCGGCGGCAGACGACATCCGCGCCTGTTGTTCAGCAATAGCAGGACGCTCCCAAAGAAGCCACGAATCCCTTAGGGCAGCCGTTGGCCGCAACCAAAGGACTGGGTCGGTCCCGACCCGTGCCTCGCGGCTGGCGTCCTGCACATCCCACGTTTTGGAGAAGCGCCCGGCCTCGGGCGCGGGACGGGACGGTTCCCCCGAAACCATCGGTTCCTTCCCAGCCGACGCCCCTCGCGGCGGAGGCCCGCCGCTTCTCCATACCCTTTCGGGCCATCCCACGGTCTGAGGACGCATGCCAGGTCGGAAACCCCGGTCGCCCTCGTCGTCGGAGTCCCGCGTTTACGCGGAAGCTGTCTCCGGTGCTTCAGCGCCGGAGGGAGACGGTTGCCACCGTACCCGCGCGTCCGGCGCGCCCCACGCTCGCTGAAGCTTCGCGCCTGCTGCCGCCTGAAGGCAGGACTCCGACGGTGTTTTCATTGTATTGAACTCGAATGAGTTGCGATGTGTTTCTTACGCAGAAAACGAGATCCGGGACGATAGTAGTACGAAATCCACGAAAATGCCCGGTCCCATTTTCGTGTTCTTCGTGGGTTTCGTGGCTTCCTCTTTTCGTTCTTCTTCGCGTGGCCTACTGGACTGCTTTCTGCCCGAGCAGGCAGACGGTGCTGTCGCGCAGGGTGGCCACAATCCCCGAGCCGGTGACGGCCACGCCGCCGAGGGCAACCGGAGCGGGAAGGGCACACTCCTTCAGCTTCTCGCCTTTGCTGCGCGAGAGAAGCGCGACGAAACCGGTATCAGGGCCAGGTTCGGGACCAGTCTGGTAGACACCGCCAGCCACCAAAACGGCGTCCTGGCAGAGGACCAGGGACGTCACCTGGTACCCGGTGGGCAGGTCCGCCGACCAATCGGGGGGCGCGGCGAGCTTCTCGCCGACCTTGCCCACCTTCGCGATGTCGTACAGGGCCAGCTTGCGGTCGTAGCTCATCTTGCCCACGGCAGCGGCATCCCAACTGACGAGAATCCCGCCGACATTGCCGTAGGCCATGCCCCGGAACTTCCGGTCGCCCAGACGCGGCCAGTCCCAACTGACGAAACCCTCGCTGCTCGAACCCCCGGACCCCAGTTCGGGGGCCCGTTCGCTCGGGGGTTCCACCAGCTTGGCCAGCTTCTCCTGTGACGCCTCAAGCTTGGCCTTGATCGCGGCCGCCTTGTCCGTCCCTTCCCCGGCGGCCTTCAGGGCTCCGGTCTGGGTCGCGATATCGCGCTTCAGACTGTCGACCGCGCTGCGGTAGGCATGGAAGACCTGAACCGGGTTCTCCGTGGTCTCGCCGGTGCCGGGGTCCAGGCGGGTGATCATCAACTGCAGGACGTCTCCCGTCTTCAGGATCAGGTCGTTCCGGCGCAAGGCCCGGACATTGTTGCTCGGGCCGAGGACCGTGGCCCAGGAGACGGCACCCGTCTCCGGCGCGAAGGCTCGGACGACGATGCCGCCGTCGGAGCCCTGGGTCCGTCCGGCCGATGCGTAGGCCACCCCGTCGGCGACCAGAACCGAGCCAATGACCGGCCAGGGCGACTCCACCATGCCGTAGGACACCATGCGGTCGTCGTTCGGGGCCATCCGCATCTGCCAGCGAAGTTGCCCATCCGCCGCGTTGAGGGCATACACATAGCCGTCGTGGGCACCGAACAGACAGATGCCCCGGTAGAGGGTCGGCGCGCTGTCGATCCGGCCGCCCGCCGTGAAACGCCAGGCGATCGCGCCATCCTGCAGCCGGATGCCGACTACCTCATGGGCATCCGTCGCCGCGGTCACGGCGATCCCGTTGGCCACGGTCGGAGCGGTCAGCGGATCGTTCAGGTATTCCGCCCAGTTCCGGGTCGCGAAGGTGCCTGCGGGAGGGGACGGGACGGTGCTCTGCCACAGGACATCGAGCGCGGCGGGAGCCGGAGTCGGGCAAGCGCTTCCCCGTTCCGGGCCATAGCGGAGCATGGGCCACTCCGCATCGCCGGTCGCGGCGGAGGCAGCGGCAGGGCCCCGGGTAATCGCGGGAGCCGCCATCATCTCGTCCCGGCTGGGGATGGCGCCAACCGGACCAAAGCTGATGAAGCCGGAAATCTGCTGCGGCGAACAGAGGCACCAGTTCTGGGCGGTGTAGAAGGCCCCGAAGGCCGGCACCGAAGCCATGGAACAGGCCCCGCGCGCGCCACCGTACACCAGGTTCTGTCCGTCCACCGTGAACGCCCCGCCCCGGTTCCGGATGATCATGTTGTTCACGGCAAAGGAGGGCGTACAGACGGTCGAGCCGATGGAGATACCGCCAGAAGCGCTGAGTTCGGCACCAGTCGACGGGTCATAGATCCTGCCCCCCAGATTCACCTTGCCTCCGGCCAGGACCGGGAAATGACCACCCCTCTTCTGCAGCACAACCTTGCCGGTCTTGGCCGAGAGCAGCGTCACCCGGTCCGTCCCCAGGTCGCGGGAGTGGATGACCGAGACCACGCCGTCGCCGACGGCATCGAGCCGCAGGTGTTCCTGCAGCACATCCTCGCCCCCGAAATCCAGGGCGGACACTTCCCACAGCTTCTTGCCGGTGGCCAGATCCACGGCCGCGACCGACTGGCTGGGGCGCGTGAAGACCAGCGGGTTCCCATTCGCATCCTTCGGCGCTTCCTCGCCGCGACGGCGGAAGCGACGGCTCTCCTCCAGTTGGTCCGGACCCACGCGGGAGACCATGAACAGGACACCGTCCGCGCTCCGGATGGAGATCGCGAGCCGTTCGTCCCGCCACAGTTGCTTCCCCGTCTTGAGGTCGTAGGCCTCGACCGTGCCGTCCCCGATGCCGCTATCCATGCGTCGGCGTTCGTACCGGTTGACCAGGCTCTCGCCCACCGAGACGCCGCCCTTCCAGGTCGCCGTCGCGATGATCCCGCGGTCGATCAGGAGATCGCCGGGGGGATAGGAGGTATTGATGGTGCGCCGGGTCTCGCCGGTCGCCGCATCGAGCACGATGAGGTGCCCCTCCTCCGAAGAGGTGCATACGATGTCGCCCACCGCCGCGAACGGGGCCAGGTTCATGTACCAGAGTCCGCCGTAATAGACGCCGCCGATCCGCCGCCGCCACAGCAGCATGCCGTTGAAGGCGTCGCGGGCGGTCACGTACTGGTCCTTGCCTTGCCCCACGAAGTAGGCACCCTGGAGGTTCTCGACGACGGAATCGGAGAACATGAAGCAGCGCCCGCCGGTCACCGCAAGGCCACGGGTGGCAGCGTAGCGGTTCTCGGTTCGCTGCTGGTTGTTGATGTTGAACGGCAGACCGGCGTGCCAGCGGTAGCCAAGGGGAAACGAGACCACTCGGTCCTGCGACATCCGGTTCCCGTCGGGCCCATGGACATTGTGGGTCCATTCGTCCATGCCAGGCGAAACGGGTTTGTGCGTAACCTGCCACTCCCCGCCGGTGCGGACGCACAGGGAACCAAAGGGGGCGACCGCCCGCAGCGCGTCGTCCTGCGTCATGCCCGCCGCCGTGGCCTTCGCACCGTCGGGAACGACCAGCAGGTTGACGAGGTCATCGCGGTAGGGCAGAGGGTGGATGGCAAGCGCCTCGACCGTCACGATCCCGTCGAGGCCCTGTTTCTGCACCGTGGTCCGCAACTGACTGGCCGATGCATCGTCGAAGGCGAGCACATGCACGATCATCCGGCCGGTTGCCGCCAGATCCGTTGCCAGCTCCAGGCTGTCCGGGTTGTCGGCCCCCACGATGGCGCAGAGCCCGGAGTCGCGGTCGGCCAGCTTCATCACGGTCTGGGCCAGCTCGCCGCCCCGGAGAGAACCGCACCACACCAACAGGAACCCGAGAGCCCAGGCGCTCCGCACATGCTTGACCAGACCGTTCGTCATTGGCACCACCCCAACCGTAACAGGTACGAAATACGACCACGCCAAAGCGCAATCGGCACGCATGGCCCGCCCCCCCTGACGCAGCCCACCGGCATGCGCGTTCTTGGACGGGATTGGCTAACCGTAACTCAGCTTTTGGCTATGGCCAGTCTCACTGTAGGGTCGCGGTACGCAAGATGCAGCGGTCGGCGGAGATCCAGTGGTCGCGGTACCACAGCGATGCGGGAAAATCGTCGTTGAGCTCGGCCATTTTGGCGCGGAGTTGGGTCCGGCAACGGTCCAATACCCCGCGATGCGCGGGATCGGCGGCGAGGTCGTGGGCTTGGCAGGGATCGGCCTGGTGGTCGAAGAGCAGTTCCTTGCCGTCCACCCGATAGACGGCGTAGGTGTAGCGCCGGTCGCGCAGGGCCCGCCACTCGTGCCCGTTCTCCCAGGAGGCGCAGGCCCCGGTGTTCTGCAGGAAGGCGAATTCCGGTTCGGGACCGGTCTCCCCGCGCACCAGATGGGATAGGTCCATGCCCTCCACTTCCGCCGGAACCCCGATGCCCGCCAGGCCGAGGAAGGTCGGCATCACATCGACGCTGTTGAGACAGGCGTCGCAGGTGCTGCCGGGGGTGGTGACTCCCGGCCAGCGCACCAGAAAGGGCACGCGAGCGGCCTCGTCGTAGAAGATGTTCTTCTTCATGCGACCGTGGGCGCCGAACATCTCCCCGTGGTCGGAGGAGAAGACAAAGACCGTGTTCTCCGCGAGCCCCAGTTCCTCCAGGGCGGCCCGGAGCCGTCCCACGTTGGCGTCCAGATTGGCCGTCATGGCGTAGTACGCTCGCATCCAGTTCTGGATGGTCTCGGGGTTCTTGGGAATATCGGACCAGGCGTCGCCGTAGGGGACATCGTTCTCCGGACGATAGGTGGGAGACAGGGGGAACTCCACGTCGGCGAAGCGGGCGTAGTACTCGGGCGGCACGTTCTCCGGCGTCCACGGATCGTGCGGCGTGCCATAGGAGAGCACCAGCGCGAACGGGTTGCCGGCGTCCTGCCGCCGCAGGAAATCGATGGCGAGATCGGTCTGGCCGTCCGGTTCGTAGACCCCTTCCCCATAGGAGATGCGTTCGGGCGAGTCGGTGTGGTAGTAGGCCCCGTAGTACTCGTGGTGGAAGTTGTAGGCTGCCCAATAGCCGTCGAAGCCGAGCCGGTGGGGACCGGGAGGGATGTAGGAGTTGCGGGGATCGTGGTGGTGCCCCAACTGGTTGGCCCAGAGATGCCACTTGCCGATGTAGCCGGTGGTGTAGCCAGCTTCCGTCAGGCAGTGGCCGAGGCCCCGGTGGTTGGGGTTCATGCGCAGTTCGTTGATCACCATGCCGGTCGAAGTGACGTACTTGCCGGTGAACAGGGAGGCCCGGGTGGCGGCGCAGACCGGCATGGAGACCACCGCCTGGGTGAAGCTCACCCCCGCGCGCGCCAGGGCGTCGAGATGCGGCGTCTGGGCCAAGGGATCGCCCGCGTAGCCGCAGGACTGGTAGCGAAGCTGGTCGGCCAGGACGAGGACGAAGTTGGGGCGGGAAGGCTTCATGGAATCTCCGCCGGAAGAGGGTGGATGGCTACCCAGGGAGGGTAGCCGTCTCCAGGCACCGGTGCAAGGCGGGGAAAGGTGGACATTGTGGACTTGATGGACAGGACCGCCCCGACAGATGTGGCGTGGCCTGCGGTCCATTCGGTCCACCGCGTCCATTCCGTCCCTTTTCCCCTGCCATCCAGACAGGACGTGGGGTACACTCGCGCTATAGTACCGGCTTCCCGGATTGCACGCCCGTTCGGGAAGGCCCGGATACAAAGTATCCGCCAGCCCAGCCCGCGGCGGTGGGAGCGCGTTGAGTTGGCCGAGTTTCTCGAGTTCCGCGACATCAAGAAGTCCTTTGGTGCAGTCCAGGCCGTGGACGGGGTGTCTTTGACGGTCCAGCGCGGGGAGATCTTCTCCCTCCTCGGGCCGAGCGGCTGCGGCAAAACGACGCTGTTGCGGATGCTGGCGGGCTTCGAGGCCCCCGACCAGGGGCGAATCCTGCTGAACGGAGTCGATATCACCGATCAGCCGCCGCACAAGCGCCAGGTCAACACCATCTTCCAGAACTACGCGCTGTTCCCGCATATGAATGTGCGCGAGAACATCGCCTTCGGCCTCAAGCTGGCGAAGGTGTCGCGGAAGGAGATCGACGAGCGGGTCGATGCCATGCTCGAACTGGTCCAGATGCGGGACCAGGCCAAGAAGCGCCCCAGCGAGATCAGCGGCGGCCAGAAGCAGCGCGTGGCCATCGCCCGCGCCCTGATCCTGAAACCCCAGGTCCTGCTGCTCGACGAGCCCCTGGCCGCGCTCGACCTGAAACTGCGCCAGCGCATGCTGCTGGAACTGGACCTGATCCACGACGAAGTGGGCATCACCTTCCTCTACGTCACCCACGACCAGGGCGAGGCCATGAGCCTGAGCGACCGCGTGGCCGTGATGAACAGCGGCAAGATCGAGCAGATCGGCACCCCCATCGAGGTCTACGAGGCCCCCACGAGCAGCTTCGTGGCCGCCTTCATCGGCGACACCAACTTCCTGGAGGGCGCGGTCGCCGCCCTGGCGGACGGGGACTATTGCCGGGTGCGGATGCCCGAGTTCGAATCGCCGCTCCTCTGCTTCAACGACAAGCGGCTCAGTGTCGGCAACCGCGTGTACCTGAGCATCCGGCCCGAGAAGTTCACCATCTCGCGCGAGCAGCCGCAGCCGGACCGTCTGCGCAACATGCTCCAGGGCAAGGTGGAGGACGTGATCTACCTGGGCAATGTCACCAAGTACTGGGTGCGGGTGGGCGAATACCGGATCTCGGTGAGCCGCCAGCACAACCGGTTCCTCCTCGACGAGCAGCCCATCCGCTGGGAGGACGATGTCTGGATCTCCTGGCACGCGGATGACGGGTTCATGCTCGAACGCTACAGCGAGAGCGACGAGGATCTCCTGCAAGTGCCCCCCGAGACCGTCTTCGAGACGGAAGAGGAACCGGAGGACTCCTCCCAGGACGGGGAGGACCGCCGGTGAACCAGCGCCGTCGCGCGTGGCGGGAGATCCTGCTTACTGCACCCTCCTTCGGCTGGCTGGTGGTGCTCTTCGTGGTGCCCACTCTGGTAGTCTTCGCCATCGCCTTCAAGCCGCCGGACGCCCTGGGTGGCATTGGCCATGGCTGGACCCTCGGCACCTGGCGGCACCTGGGCAACCCCAACTACCCCGCCATCATCTGGCGCACCCTCTGGATGAGCCTGGTGACCACGGCGCTCTGCGTGCTCCTGGCCGTGCCCACGGGCTATTGCATGGCCCGCGCCCCGCGCCGTTGGCGGCAACCCCTCATGCTGCTCGTGGTGGTGCCCTTCTGGACCAGTTTCCTGGTCCGCGTCTTCGCCTGGAAGACGCTGCTCCATCCCGACGGGGCACTGAAACGCCTGCTGGTGGCCCTGCATCTGGTCGCGGACAGCACCAGCCTGCTCTACCGGCCCGAGACGGTGCTGCTGGTGCTGGTCTACACCTACCTCCCCTTCGCCATCCTGCCGGTCTACGCGGCCTCGGAGAAGTTCGACTTCTCGCTGATGGAGGCGGCGCAGGATCTGGGCGCGCACCGTTTCCGGGCCTTCGTTTCGGTCTTCCTGCCGGGTATCCGCCGGGGCCTGCTGACCGCCGTGGCCATGGTTCTGATTCCGGCTCTGGGCTCCTACGTGATCCCCGATGTCATGGGCGGCACCAACAGCGAGATGATCGGCAACAAGATCGCCCAGCGGACCTTCGTGGACCGCAACCTGCCCCACGCCAGCGCCCTGGCCACGCTGCTCATGCTGGCCGTCCTCCTGCCCCTGGCCCTCTACCCGCTCTTTGCCGGACGGAACAACGACCAGAAGCCAGACCGCAAGGAGGTGGCCTAGCATGAGTGCCTCCCGGCGCAGTCTGTTTCCGGTGGCGATGACCGCCCTGGTCCTGCTCTTCCTCTACATTCCGATCCTGGTGCTGATCCTCTACTCCTTCAACGATGGCCGGTTTAGCGTCCGCTGGGACCATGCCTCGCTCAAGTGGTACCGGCGGTTGCTGCACGAGCGGGCGATCTGGCACGCGCTGCGCAACTCCCTGCTGATCGCGGTCACCGCCACCCTCACCAGCACCGTGCTGGGCACGACCGCCGCCCTGGCCCTCCACCGCTACCGCAGCCGCTTGCAGAAGGTCCACTACGGATTGGTGTACGCGCCGCTGGTGGTGCCCGACATCCTGGCTGGAATGAGCCTGCTCCTGCTCTTCGTGGCCTGCGGCGTCCAACTGGGCATGAGCACGATCTATCTGGCCCACGTCTCCTTCTGCGTGAGCTATGTCACCATGGTCGTCCTGGCCCGGCTCCAGGACTTCGACGTCTCCGTGATTGAGGCCGCCAACGACCTCGGGGCCAACACCTGGCAGGCGACTCGCTATGTCCTGCTGCCCCTCCTGCTGCCCGGCATCGTGGCCGGGGGGCTGCTGGCCTTCACCCTCTCGCTCGATGACTTCGTCATCACCTTTTTCGTCTCGGGGCCGGGTTCGACGACCTTGCCGCTCTACATTTACAGCATGATCCGGCACGGCAATCCGCCGCTGATCAATGCCCTGTCCACATTGCTCATTGCGGTCACCTTCCTGGCCGTGTGGGGAAGTCAACGGCTCCTGGCCAAACAACGAAAGGACGGCTGATGAAGAAGACACGATGGATGCATGGATTGGTGTGCGGGCTCCTGGCTCTGGCCGCCGTGGGCTGCGGTCGCAAGGAGAAGGCGGTCCTGCACGTCTACACCTGGGCGGATTACGTCAAGCCCGAACTGGTGCAGCGTTTCGAGCAGGAAAACAACTGCCAGGTGGTGATCGACACCTTCGACTCCAACGAGGCCATGTACGCCAAGATCAAGGCCGGGGCCACCGGCTACGACCTGCTCTTCCCCAGCAGCTACATGGTCAAGCTGATGAACGACCAGGGGATGCTCCAGCCCCTCGACCACGCCCAGCTCCCCAATCTCTCCCATCTCGATCCCGACTACCTGAAGGTCGCCCTCGATCCCAAGATGGAACACAGCGTGCCCTACATGCTGACCTACACCGGCATCGCCTACCTCGAGAGCCGGGTGCCCAACCCCGAGGCGTCGTGGGCCATGTTCGACCGCGAGGACCTCAAGGGCCGGGTGACCATGCTCGACGACATGCGCGAAACCATCGGCGCCGCCCTCAAATTCCTGGGCTACAGCCTGAACACCAGCGACGACAAGCAGCTTGAGGAAGCCAAGGAAGTCGTCCTCCGCTGGCGCAAGAACCTCGCCAAGTTCGAGAACGAGCAGTACAAGTCCGGCATCGCCTCCTCCGAGTTCCTCCTCGTCCACGGCTACAGCGGCGACATCCTCCAGGTCCAGGAGGAGAACGAGGACATCGTTTTTGTCCTCCCCAAGGAGGGTTTCTCCATCTCCTGCGACGATATGGTGATCCCCAAGGAAGCCAAACAGGCCGCCCTGGCCCACGCCTTCATCAACTTCCTGCACGACCCCGCCGTCGCCGCCGAGAACAGCGAGTTCATCTACTACCTCTGCCCGAACAAGGACTGCTACGAACTCCTGCCCGAGGAAATGCGCGAAGACCCCGCCGTCTTCCCGCCCGCCGAGATCCGCGCCAAGGGCGAAGTCATCGCCGACCTCGGCGAAGTCCAGGCCAAGTACGTCAAGATCTGGGACCAGATCAAGGGCGGCGAATAGCCGTCCCCGGCTTCCCTCCGCTGGCGCAGGTACCCCCTGCGCCAGCGCCTGCGGAACGCCGATCGCCTGATCGGCTCTTCCCTTTCCACGCACCGCCTGTCCTCCATTCGGAGAGTAGGGATGCGGCTCCAGCCTGCGGGCAGGGGTGCCTTGGGAATGGGGCTTATGGGACTTATGGGACGGATGGGGGAAAACCTCCGTCCGACACCTCTCCCATAGGCTCCATAAGTCCCAATAGGTCCCGCGAAACTGCCCTACCCTTCCCGGCTTCCACCAGAAGGCCCAGCCTATGGGGTCGCACCTTGTTCCCGTCGCGCGGGGCTCCAGAGCGGCACGGACAACTGCTAGCCGCGCCGCGTCCACATCGGCCCCGGGAACCTGCAAGGCAACCGGCTACTTCTGCCCGGCCATGGCCTCGGCGAAGTTGAGCATGTGGTCCTTCACCCGACGGTAGCCGTTCAGCATGTTGGTGAAGGTCACCGAGGCGAGCGGCGTCACCCGTTCCTCGGCCAGCCGCTTCAGATGGGTCTCCCGCGCCGTGCGGATGCGGTGGGTGATGGCATCGCCCTGGCTCTTGGCCTTGCTCACAATGTCCTCGTTGCGTTCGCGGCAGGCACTCATCACCATGGCCATGTAGGTG
>QKCY01000204.1 GCA_003245525.1 Victivallales bacterium
GGGGCACGCGCTGGTCGCTGTAGACCTCGGCTTCGGTGGCAGGAGCGCTCACGCAGCGAGCCCACCCCTTGCCAATCGCTACCCCCAGGTTGCCGAGCGCGATGGTGTAGAGCCGTTCGGTGTTCACCTGGGAGAAGACCAGATCGGGCCGTTGCTCGGGGTCAAAGTCCCCCGGCAGGGCGGCGAGCCAGACGATCTCGCCCTGCCCGACCGGAATCTGGGCCAGGACGCCGGTCGCGGAACGCCATCCCCCGGCAGGAACTGTCGCCACGGTCGCGACTGCGGCTTTCTGCCGCCAGTGGATACCCGCAGGCGAGACCCCAGCGAACGCCGCTGGCACCGAGCCCTTGAGCGGGTTCAGCCAAAGCGTGGCTGACTCCACCGCGAGAGCACCGCCCACGCTACGGGCCAAGGCCTGTCCCTCTTCGACCGTCAGACCTGCCGCCACCACCCGACCGCCGCTCGCCAAATAGGCGGGAAGACTGCTGCCACAACGCGCCAACCACTCGCCGCAACCGCGCGGCAGCACCAGAACTTGACCGGCTCCCTTCGCCGGAGCCGGGGCCGCATCCTGGGACAACGCAGCCAACGGCGCAGCGGCGCAGACCGCCACCCGCCGAGCCGTCGCGACCGGGGTGGGGACATAGCTCTTCAGGTCAGCGACCAGATTGGCCAGCAGAGCATCGGCAACAGGGTCAAGACCAACCCGGTCGGTGACATCGAATTGGCAGAACACCATCCGCCCCGCGCCTTCGCGGGTTTCCCACAGGGCGGTGTAGCGCAGATCGAACCCGGTATCGACCAGCGGCCGGAAGCCGCTGATCTGGGGCTTCTCCACCAACGTGGAAGCGACCACGCCCTGCTGGGAGCAGCGCCAGACCCGCTTCCAACGCTGGACATCGTCCAGGCTGGCAGGCGGGCCATCGAGCGGACCCAGAGTCGTGGCCCCGCGCCAGTTCGCCAGGTCCTCGTTGGCGATCCCAGCCAGGATCGGATGGTCGGCCCGGACCCAAGCCCGGCGCGCGCCGGGGGTGAAGCAACGCAGGCCAAAGGTCCTGCTCAAGGCATCGGCAGTCTGCTCGAACACCACCACCTGCAAGCCGGCCTGCACCCGCGCGGGCAGATCGGCGAGAGACGAGGCTTGGTCGAGGGCGTTGCAGCCGATCACCAGCACCCACAGGTCCGGCGGCAATGCGTCACGAACCGGCCGCACCCGGAGCCCGGCCTTGGCGAATGCCGCCTGGGTCTTGCCGACGGGATCGAACAGCGCCCAACCGGCCAGATCGGTGTTCTGCGGCTGGGCGGCGGGGTAGAACTGGAGCTCAAAGGGCTTTACCGGCACCGTCTGGCCATCGCTCGCGACCTCGGCCGTGATCCGCGCAGGCGTCCGGGCGGCGACAGAGGGAACCTGGAAATGGAACTGCACCCGACCCGACTCGGCGGGGGTGACGGTCGCATTCCCCGTGCCCTGGTCAACGGTCTTCCCGGCCATTTCCACCTGCCAGCGGACGGTGAAGGTGCGCGGAGTCCGCAGATCGTTGAGCAGCACCACGCTTTTCGCGACCTCCTCGCCGGAGCGGAAGGCGTGATCCTGGGTGTACCATTCCTCGCCGGGACCGCCGATGTAGGCGTACAGGGGCGCGATCAGTTCGGGCATCACCGTCCCGCGCATGGTTGGCTCCAGATACTCCTTCTCCTCGGGACGGCCCAGGTCGAAGAGGCAACGGATTTCCCCGCCACCGCCGTTGGCATAGACCCACTCGTCGGCGGAGAAGCCGGGCTGTTGCAGGTTGGCCCAGTCGGTGGCCAGAGGAACACTGGGAGGCACGGCACGGTACGATGTGTTCGGTTGCCGTTTGATGAGCCGCCGCCAGGTGTTCTCCCAGGCGTTCACGCCGCCGGAGATGCCCCAGGTCCGCCACGCGGGCAGCATCGCCTCGTAGTAGCGCGAGGAACACTCGTCCAGGATCGGCGGGTAGTTGTTGCAGTAGTAGCCGTAGGAGGAACTCCACTTCTGCTCGGCAGGCCGCCAGCACCGCGCCGCATAGTCCACGAAATCCTCCTCCTCCAAGTCGTAGCTGCGTTCGCCGAGGAGGATCGCGCCGTACTCGGTCATGACCGGCTCGTTGGTCCACCAGTTGGTGGGATCGCGCATCTGGAAATCGCCGGGATAGGGCACGGCCTGCTCGGCCATGAAGAGGGGCTGCTCGCTCTGGGTGGCCCAGACCCGCAGCCATTCGCGCAGGTCCTGGAGTTCCGGCCAGCCGAGGTAGTTGTTCAGGTTGTAGACCTCGCCGGTCTTGCCGCAGGCGTGGTTGTAGCTGGGCCGAGTGGGATCGAGAGAGCGGACGAACTCGTTCGACTTCAGCATGGCCGCCTCTTTCTGCGCGGAGGTGGAATCGGGCTCGAAGGCCATCTTACCATCCAACACCAACGGGTTCTGGTCCTGCCGGTAGCAGTTCAGGTTCATGTTCATGCGCCACATGACCAGCGAGGGATGGTTCCCGTTCTCCTGGACCTGCTGCCGCACGATCTGGGTCCAAGGCTGCCACACCTCGGGAAGGTCCAGCCGCCGGTAGGAGGAGTGGCCGATGCTCATGGGACTGACAGCAGCGAGCATGCCCAGCTCGTCGCAGACATCGAGGAAATGCCCGGCCACGGCTGGCTGACCGGGCCGGTCCACCTCGGCCAGGTAGACGTAGTTGTAACCAGCGGCCATAGCCCCCTTCACCCAGTGACGCATGGCCTCTTTGGTGTCCCAGTTGCCCTTTATCGCCCAGTAGGCACAAGGCACGAGATTCAGCTTCACCCCGTTCAGGTAGAAGAACTTGCCGCGGATCTCGAACTCGCGGAAGCCAAAGGGCTGCGGGAGGGACTGATCGATGACCGTCTCCCCACCAAGCAACGTCAGCGTAAGGGTGTAGAGCTTCGGCTTCCCCACGTCCCAGAGCTGGGCTTCGGGCCAGGCGTCGCTGGCGGTGACGGTCCCGGTGGGACCGAGTTTTCCGGCGAAGGTCTTCACGATACGGTCGCCATCGCGCACGTCGCAACGCAGGGAAAGGGGGCCAGGGACATCGATGCCATCGGGGATCAGCAGAGGGGCAGTCACCGTGATCCGGTGATCCGCCACCGAGGTGACGATCCGGAGGTTCTCCAAGGGCATATTGGGCTGGTCGGAGACGAGGAACACATCCCCGACCATACCCGTCATGGCAAGTTGGGCCTGCCAGGACTTGGCGGGCCGCGTCAGGAGGGTGGGAAGGATCAGCCAACTGTCCCGTGCCTCCACCAGGACGTCCAGTTTGGCGGTCCTGCCCGGTTGGGCCCATTGGGTGATGTCCACATCACCGCCCATGTAGCCCACGGCACCCGCATACTGCCCTTCGCAATAGACGCTGGCATCGGTGGATACCCGGTCGAAATGGACGGATACCCGGCGCCCCTTCCAGTCGGCGGGAATCTCGACCGTACGCTCGAACCAGCCAAAACGGAGGTCGGCGGGGCGTTTCCGGGCCTCGTCCAGCTCGTGCCAGTAGACCCGCCCTTTCCAGGAGCCCGGGACCTTGGTGAAGCCCCAGGCATCGTCGGCGGGCGGAGCCATGCTCTGGGCGGCGGGATGCTCGACCTTGACGATCCGCAGGTTGTCGATCCAGACCGTGCCCTTCACCCCGGAGGAGGAACCGTGGTTGCGGAGGATGAGAATCTTGGTGGTGGTCGTATCCTTGGGCAGGATGAACTCGCATTCGATGGTCTGCCATTTGGCGGCACTGCGGAAGGTCCCGCCCATGGCGGTGTAGAGCTGGTACCCGCGCGCGTCCTGCACCTCCACGTGGAAGTCGCCCCGTTCCAGCTCCACCCACATGTCCGCCCGCAACACCAGCTTGATGCCGGTAGGAACCCCCTCGGCCAGCCGGGTGAGATGGTAGAAATTGGTGGCCTTGGGAATATCCAGATCCACCCGCATGCTGGCGGTTCCGGTGGTCTTGCGCTCCGAATCCGCGCTCATCCGGATCGTGGCGCCGGGAATCTGGCCCACTTCCCATTCGTTCAGAGTATCCGGCTCGATGGCATCCGTGAAGAAGGTGTCCACCACCTCCATGGGGGCCATGCGCGGTTCGGAACGGAACCGCCAGAGGCCATTCAGACAGACCTTGCCGCGCGTCTGCGAGGAAGTATGCCACGCCTTCGCCGTGCTCCATTCGGGATAAGCACCCT
Organism: Victivallales bacterium; assembly: GCA_003245525.1. GTDB lineage: Bacteria > Verrucomicrobiota > Lentisphaeria > Oligosphaerales > Lenti-02 > Lenti-02. Next base: position 4,216 of record QKCY01000204.1, read on the forward strand.
CGGGGAGCGGCGGCTCGGTAGCCAATGCGCCAAGGGCCAGGGCGACAAGAAAGCAGCAACTGCGAATAGCCATCGTCGTTCCTCGGTAGGGGGCAAGGGGTTCCAGTTCCAGTGGGGACTGTAGTGCATTCCCCGCTCTTCGCCAGGACTGGAATCTGGCACCAGAGGCACCAAAATGGGACGTATGGGACCTATGGGACGGATGGGAGAAATACAGTCGGGCAAGGGAATCAAAGGGGCCCTTCCCATAAGCCCCATAGGTCCCATTGCCCAGGGCCTGGCGTTGCCGACTCTCGGCAGGGACGCTATGGTGGATTCCCCCCTCACCCGGAGATCGATCCCATGAGTGCCATGGTCGCCCAGACGGTCTATTTCGAGAAGCCCGGTCCCGCGAACACGGACGAGGTCCTGGCCTTGGCCAAGGCTCGGGCAGCGGCGCTTGGCATCCAGCATCTGGTCGTGGCATCGTCCACGGGCGACACGGGGGCGCGAGCGGCGAAGCTCTGTCCCGAGCTGACCGTGATCGCGGTCAACGGGCTCTTCCCCGAGAAGATTCAGGCGGAGCATCGGGCTGTTATCGAGGCGGCGGGAGGCTCCATTCTCTGCGCCGGTCACGCCTTCGGGATGCTGGGCCGGGCGGTGCGCAAGAAACTCGGTGCGGTCCAGGCCGACGAAATCATCGCCCAGACCCTGAAACTTCTGGGCGACGGCTGCAAAGTGGCGGCGGAAGTGGCCTGCATGGCGACCGACGCGGCCCTGGTGCCGGTCGGCAGCGAGATTCTGGCCATCGGCGGCAGTGGCCGGGGTGCCGATACCGCCGTGGTCCTCCGCACCGCCCACACCCAGGATTTCTTCGACCTCCGCCTGCTCGAAATCGTCTGCAAACCACGGTAATCCACGAACTGCAGAGCCAGGCGAAGGAAGCCACGAACCCCCCAGCGCAGCCGTTGGCCGTAACCAAATGGGGTTCTCGCGCAGAGGCGCCGAGGCGCAGAGGAAATGCAGGAGAAGAAACTGGCTGGCCGGAGAGTCTTCCGGTCCTTTCTCTGCGTCTCCGCGCCTCTGCGCGAGACTCTCTTGTCGGAGAAACGAGATCTCGCCGGATAGTCGTACGAAAGGGGTCGCGACGACCAACAGGATATCTGTGGAAAGAGGCATAGAGCCTCTTCCTGACCCCGTGGCTGCGGTCCCCAGCCAACTTCGGGGTGTTCGTGAGATTCGTGGCTTCTTGGGAGCGTCTTTGTCCGTACTCTCTACTGTCCGGCGGGATGGACCCAGAGGGGGGTGCTCCAGGCGAGTTCCTCGTCGGTCTGGACGATGCGGATGTAGTAGCTGGTCTCCGCCGTCAGGGGAGAAGGGTCGGTCCAAGTCAGGTTGACCTCGGCCGTGTTGGGGGAGAGGCTGTGGCAGGGCTCCGCGTTGCGCACGATCTCCAGGGTCGCGATGGGGGCCGTACCAACCACATGGATCTGGAGGGTCGGTGGTTGGCTGGTGGCCCAATCGTCGCCCATGATGTGGTCGCCGCTGCGCAGATCCACCAGGATGTTGTCCGTGGCAGCGTAGCAGTGGCGCTGGCGGAAGGCATTCATGACGCCTTCGCGGGTGGGATCGGCTACATAGAGCATGGCATAGCTGCGGTGGGTGGAACGGTGGTCGGAGCTGGCGATCACCCCGTACTTCTTGCCCGCCGCGAGCAAATTCCGGTAGAAGCCGGGGGTATTGCCCTTGGCAATGCCGCGCGGACAGTTGGGATACTCGTAGGCGTTCCGCGCGCCTTGATAGACTTCCACCACGCAATCCACGTCCGGCGCATAGTCCACAAAGTTGGCCCCGGCCCCGGTCGCGATGGTGTGGGGGATACTGACGAAATGGTAGTAGCGCAGGAACTCGAAGAGTAGGCGGGTATCCTGGATCGAGCCCTTTTCGTCGATGTTCTGGGCACCGAACACGGGCAGCACCCGCACGCCACGCCGAGGCATGACAATGTTGCGATGACCCTGCGGCCCCACCGCCGTCACGCTCCGCTCGTAGGAGAACATGGGCACGAAGTGGTCACCGAGCAGGTAGAGATCGTAGAACTTCTGGGTGAGGTACCAGGGATACTCCCAACCGCCGCCGTTGTCGTGGTCGCCGTTGCCCATGGTGTCCAGGGAGGCGGCGTCCAGGGCATAGCGGAAGGCGTCGTCGATGCACCCGTCGCCGTTGCCGCTGTCGGGAGAGAACGTGGTGTGGCGGTGGAAATCGCCCCGGAGAATGCGGTAGGTGTTATCGCCAGCCGTCACTCGGTAGTCGCGCACCCGCTGCACGGCCGCACGTTCGGCGGCAACGGTGGCTGGCGGGGCCGGGATGTCCGCCGGGACCGGAGCACTTAGGGTCGGCAGGCTGCCGGTGCCGGGCAGAGCCAGAGCGCCCAACCGGACCTTCAGCGCCAGTTCGCATTGCTGGCGAGGCCGGGAAGCGCGACCGTCCCCAGCACTGGCCACCGCCACGCCACCTTTCGGCAAGGGGCAGATCACCGGGGCCGCATGGCGGTAGCCGTCCGAACCGACCAGCCGTACGGGAGGCGTCCAGTGGTCGCCAGCGGAGACAGTGAGGTAGGCGGACCAGATCGTCTGGTAGGAAAGGGCCTGGTCGGGCAGGTAGTCGTGCTGAAGGAAGGCCAGGTAGAGCCGACCGTCCGGTCCCGCCGCGAGCCGGGGGTAGTAGGCGTACCGGTTCTTCTCCTTGAAGACCGATTCACGGGTCCGTACCGGCTTGCCGTAGACGGTCAGAATCTCCTGCTGCAATGGAAGCAGGGAATCCAGGGATGCCTGCGGACAGCGCAGGCCATCCTTGTCCAGACAGGCCACCCGCAGCGTGCGGCCATCGTCGATCCGCTCACCCGGCACGCCCGGCGGGGCGGCGGGGCCCCCGGTGTCCTTGCCCCAGTTCACCCCGGTTTCCTCCCAGGCTATCCACAGCCGATCCTGGGCGTCGAAAGCGACGCTGGCCCGGTCCTCGAAACGCAGGGAGGTAGCCACGGGAATCCGGTCCCCCACCGCCTTCCCATCGCGGAACCGGGCACAGTAGACATCGTAGTCGCCCTTCTCGTAGGTGTCGTAGCCGACGGCGATCGTTCCCTGGCGATCCGCCGCGATGGCGGGCATCCAGCAGTTGGCGGTGCCATCGGTCACTTCCGTCACGGTCCCCAGGGCGAGTTGGGCGGTCAAAGGTGCCAGGAGGATGCGGAAGTGGTTATCCCGGAATCCCTGCCAGGCAATCCAGTAGTCCTGGCCGACCGCCACGGCTGCCGCGTAGAGATCGGGGCCGGGTGCCGTGGTGAGCCGGACAGGCTGCGTCCAGCCGTTGGCCCGGTGCAGGCTCGCGTAGAGGTCCCAGTTCCCATCCACCTGCTGGGACCACACCAGCAAGGGGCCGTCCCCGCTGCCGGCCGCCATGGCCGGGGCGAAGAGGTCGAGGCCCTTCGCCGTGAGGGGCATGGGCTCGCCAACTGCCCCCGCCTGTTCGCGAACCACCAGCAACTGATCGTTGCAGGCCGCCTGTTCGAGCGGCGCGAAGTCCTCGGGACTCTGTTTCAGGGACACACGAGGTTCCGCGCGCCCCTGATAGGCGACATAGGCCGTCCAGATGCTCCCGTCATTTGCGGCACAAAGCGCCGGAAAGTCATTGTAGAGAATCTCCCCTGCCGCTGTCTTGTCAGCGCCCAAGGCCACACTGGCAAGCGACCGGGACACCCGCACGTTGCCGTCCAGGAAGGTCATCGGCTGGTCGTAGGGGACCTCGGCGGGGTTCACCTGGAACTCGCCGCGTTCGGTGGCAACGGTGACCGGCTGCCAGGTGTCCGCCACGAACTGAACGGTCAGGGCGTAGGGCTTCAGCGGATAGCGGATGGGTTGCCCCTCGGGATCGGTGACCGGGCGCTTCTGGAAGTAGTCGCGCATCACCTCGCAGACGCTGCCGCCCTGCCAGGTCAGGCGCTGGGGGGAGACGAGCTTGGGCATCTCGGGACGCTTCGGGTACAGGTCAAGCAGGCCCGCCTCCTCCAGCGCGATGCCATCGGGGCAGCGGATCTCGCCGTTCCACGACCGGGATTCCTGGTCGGCGACCCCAAACTCAAAGGTCAGAGCCAGCCGCTCGGCCCGAACAGAACCAGTCCAGACCAGAACCAGCCCCGCCAGCCAGAGTACCCCATGGAACCAGGTGTGTCGCCGCATCGGTATGCTCCTAGACCTGAGTGGAGATTTCCCAAGTCCCTAGCCTACCCGAAGCTAGCCACCTTTGCCAATCCAGCAAAAGGAAGAACACCGCCCTGGGAGCGCCGAACTGGTGCTCGGCGCTCCCCGGGCGAAGCCAACCGCCTTCCATCATTCCATCATTCCATCATTCCATCATTCCATCATTCCATCATTCCATCATTCCATCATTCCATCATTCCATCATTCCATCATTCCACCATTCCGCTTCCATGGCAGCAGGCGGGATGCCTGCGCTACTGCTGCGGCGGGAACCAAGACTTACCCGGAGTCACGCCCTTGGTGCAGAAGTCGCTGTCCGGCGTGCTCATGGGGCCGCAATTGCAGTAGTAGGTGCCCTTCCGGTCGGGGTTCATCGGCATGCCGAGCTCGCGACCGAACAGCGCCCACATCTCGACCGTCTCCAGGCAGAGGGAGATGGGGATGGTCTGGCTGTGCTTGCGGATCTCGTCGATCAGGAACTTGAGCATGTAGGCCCGCGCGTCGTGGGGGATGGGATGGCCGCCGCCAGCGGTGAAGCCACGGGCTTTGAGGAAGGGCGCGGAGGCTTCCATGGCGGCCACGAACTGGGGATCGAGCAGCGAGAAATCAAGCACCTGCCGGGTAGATTCGGCGTCCATCCAGCCGAAGGGGCAGAGGGAGATGACGTCCGGCTTGCTGCGGGCGAAGATGCGCTCGATCAGTTCCGCGTTCTCTGCCTTCCAGTCGCGTACCGGGACGATGGGGGAGAAGCGGTAGCGGACCGTGTACCCCGCCTCCTGGCACTTGTGCGCGGCCTCGACCCGCTGCTCCCAGGTGGCACTTTCGGGCTCCATGACCGTGCTCTGGGTGCGGGCGCTGATGCTCCACTGGATGATGGTCTTGCCCCGGTGGTCGAGACTCAGCAGATCGTCGATGTTGTCGCTCTTGCCGGTGTAGATCTCCAGGTACTTGTCCGGCTTCCGGGCAAAGTACTCCACCAGCAGCTTGGAGGCTCCGTACTCGGGCTCGAAGCACGACACGTCGCTCTGGTTGTCCCACTTGTAGAGACTCTGGACCGGTTTGCGCTCGCAGACCTCGTCCAGGTGCTCCACGAACTCCTCGATGTTGACCAGGATGCGGTTCAGTCCGCCCAGACCGCAGTAGGCGCAACGGAAGGGACAGCCCATGATGGTGTGCAACTGCCAGGCGGACTGGCAGATGCAGCCCCGGCGATTCTCCCGCCAGTCCAGCTCGCCGTCTGGCCGCCAGATCACGGTCTGGAAGCCCCACATGTCCCGCGTGCGCAGGTTGGGGTACTGCTGGCGAAACGCGGCCTTCTGCTCGTCGGACCAGAACTTGCCCATGGTAAGCACCCAGTCGGGATCGCGCGGATCCGCGGTCTCGCCCCAGCGCTTGACGTTCTTCCAGCGGGTGGCGGCAATCTCGTTCAGCTCCGCGTAGGACACCCGCTCGGCTTGGGCACCGACAACGGCGGACATCATCCGCTCCACCCGCGCCACGGCGCGCGGATCGGCGTAGACGTCCTCGGTCACATACACTTTCTCAGGATGCATCGGTCGGAACATGGTCTCGCTCCTCGGATTCCTATGCCTATTGCGCAGCAAACAGGACTAACGGGCTATTCGCCCGATCCCAGTTGGTCGGCGGGCGTCAACTTCCACGCGGGGCGGCGGCGGAAGGGGTTGTGGAACCGGTTCCCCAGCTTGCCCTGCTCTTCGAGATGGATCATGCACTCGCGCATGCAGCCCCGCGCCCCGCAGATCGCGGCGGGATGGCGGAAGTTCTTGCACGCGCCCTTGATGATGCCCATATGGTTGTAGAGGTAGTCGTGGATCGCCGGGCTGTTCCAGCGCTTGGGATCGGGCGAACCGGGATTGCCCCAGAACCGCTCGGGGCCGAGGGGCTTCACCGGGGCATCCTCGCCTTCCTCAATGATGTGGCGGACGGTGTCGGCCACCTCCGCGTTCATGAAGGGGCTGGTCTCGGGGGACCCGGCCTGGAAGACGGTGGCGCAGCGCAACACGTCGAGCTTGCCCTTCTCCAGAGTCCGCCCGGCCACGGTGATGGTCGCCTTCTCGTCGCGGCTGATGGCGTGCCCCGGACAGGTCGCCACGCAACGCATGCAGTGATCGCAGAGGCCGCCCTCGAAGAGGGGATCGGACTCCAGCGGGGCATCCGTCACCAGGAAGGCCAGGCGTTGGCGCGGCCCGAATTCGGGGGTCAGGAACAACCCGCTCCAACCGATCTCCCCCATGCCGCAGATGAATCCGCAGACCCGGAAGTTGAGGAAGACATTGGGAGCGGGACGGCCCTCGGCCACCGGGCGGCCGTTGCCCATGCCGTAGCGGATGCCGCTGTTGGGGAACATCACCGCCTCGTAGCCGTCGTCCTCCAGCAGGTTGCCTAGTCGCCGCAACACCTGGGGACCGTGGACATCGTTGATGTTGGCGTAGCCGATGGAGGGATAGGCCGCGTAGTAGGTGCCCTCCTCGATGCCGCGCAGATGCCCCCGGTGGATGCGGAACGCCAGGCCAATGATGACCTTGGCCTCAGGCATGATGTAGCGGGGATCCCATTCGGGCGAAATCCCCTCGAAACGGTCGACCGAACCGATCCCCACCAGGTCCGCGCCGCAGTCTTTGGCGTAGGCCTTCACCTGTTCTGCCGTCAGCATAGCCCTGTCCTCGGTTTGGTGGCAGCGGCGAGCGAATCCGCCATAGCCGTCGCCGTCCGCTGCAATTCCGCTTGGATATGTTCCCGGTGCTCGCCGCCATAGCGGATTTCGGGCACCGAAATGCCAACCGCCAAGAGAGTGCCGTCCGGGGTGGGAACCGGCACGGCGACTCCCACCGTGCCGTTCTGGGCCGGGCGGGCGTAGAAACCCCGCTCCCGGATGTGGGCCAACTGCCGCCCGAAAGCCGCCATGTCGCTCATTTCCGGCCAAGCGGAACCGGGCAGCCCCAGCGCCCGAAACCGATTCGGCCAAGACGCCTCGGGCTCGTAGGCCAAGAGCAAGCGACCCGTGGCCGAAGCGCACGGATTCGGGAACTGGTGGGGTGCCTGGCGCACGATCAGATCAGTTCCCGGTCGCCCTGAATCTCCAGCAGACTCAGACGGCGTTCGCCAGCCAGCATGGCCAGCACCGCCGTCTCCCGTAGCGTTGCCGCCAACGCTTCCAGCGCCGGACGCAAACGATGGACCAGATCCGGCCGCGCGGCGCAACGATCGGCCACCACATGCACCATGGGCCCGGTGACATAACCCGCCATCCGCCCCACTTGGGCCGCGTAACCCAACGCCACCAGCGTCTGCACGATGCGGGCGCAGGTCGGCGCATTCAGTCCCGTCCGCCGAGCCAGATCCCCCAAGCGGATCGGCTCGTTGCCGGTTTCCGACAGAATCTCCAACACCTCGAAGGCCCGCTCGATGCTTTGCAGTTTTTGCATATAGTGCAAAATCCTTTTCTCTATATTCAACATAAGCAAAGACTTGCACCCCCGCAAGCCCATCCAGACGGATTTCGTCCCTACTTGTCTTTCCCCGGTACCGTGCGATAGTGGACCACATTCCAAGCGGTTGCGTGACGCGAGGTCGGTCCACGCCCGCACTGAATTGGCAGGTGGAGACGGCGATGGGTTCATTGGGCGCGATGCTGAGTGGCAGAACCGGGGGCACACGGTATCCGACGTGGCGTTGGCTGCGTTGGCTGGCCTGGGCAACCGTGGCCCTGTGTCTGCTGGTCGCCATCCACGACCGCTACTACCAGCCCAACCGCCTCAGCAGCGTGTGGCAGACCCGGCGTCTGGGCCGCGAGTTGCAGGGATTGGCAAAGCGGGAGCGGAAGCTGGCGCGGAACCGCACCGGGTTGGCCCAGCGGCAGGCCGCCGCCGTGGCTCTGGGGGCGGAGTATGTGCTGGAGCAGTACAAGCCCCTGGACCCGAAACGGGAGCTGGACCCCA
>QKCY01000405.1 GCA_003245525.1 Victivallales bacterium
GATCGCCTATGGGCTCTACTACTACGGCATCCATCACACCACCGCCCAGGGCGGCTCCATGTCCTTCTTCCTGAAGCCGGTGTTGGCGTCCGTGCTGGCGGTTCTCATCCGCCACGAGAAGATCAACGGATTCATGATCGCGGGCACGTCCATGATCCTGATCGGCCTTTTCCTGGCCGAGATCCTGCCCAAGTTGCGGGCCGTCAAGAAGAAGGCGTAGCGGATGGGCGAGCGGCTGATTCTGGCACTGGACTGCGGCTCGACGAACCTCAAGGCGGGGCTGTTCGATTCCCGGCTCGGGCGTCTGGCGGAGTCCGCCGTGCCAGTCAGCTACGCCCACCATGGTCCCGAACGCTATGAATTCGGTGCCGATCTGTTCTGGCAGAACACAGTGGACGCCATCCGCTCGGTCTGCCTAGCCGCGCGAGTCAATCCAAAGGATGTGACTGATATCGCCCTCGGTAGCCAGGCGCAGAGCTTCCTGTTTGCCGATCCGCAGGGCTGTCCCCTAACTCCCGTCGTGAGCTGGCTGGACAGAACCGCCAGTGGCGCCGCCGCCGAGGCAGCCGGACTTCTCGGCAGCAGCTTCCACCGGCACTGCAGTTGTTGTCCGGCTCCCATTGCTCAATTGCAGCTCTGCAAGGTGCGTCAATGGGTCCGACGGCACCCCGCCCTGGCCAAGGCGAGGTTGTTCACCTTACCGGGCTGGCTGGGTTATCGGCTCGGTGGCGGGAATATGACCGACGACAATCTGGCGGCCATGGGAGGGCTGTATTCACTGGCCCAGGGCGACTGGTGGTCCGCTGGGCTTGCCTTTGCGGGCCTTGGCCGGAGCTCCCTTCCGGGATTGGTTCGCCTCGGCGAGGGGGTGACCGTCACCAACCCTTGTCCAGAACTCGGTTTCGGTCCGGATCTGCGGATTGTCTATGCCGGCAACGACCAGACCGCCGGGGCCTATGGCAACGGGATCGATGAAGACACCACGCTGGCGACGTTGGGCACCGCTCTGGTGGCCTACCGCTGTGTTGGGTCCACTCCCGGTCCCTACCACGAGGACTCCTTCTGGGGGCCCTATCCAGGCGGACGGTACTACGAACTGGCCACGCGGGACGAGGGTTGTCTCGCCCTCGACGAAGTGCGGGGACAACGTTTCGTGGCGGAGTTCGACCGCCTGGCGGCATCCTATCGTCCCCAGTTAACGGCTGATTCCGCCTTTTTCTGGCCCGCCCGGCTCCGCGATTTCCCGAAAACAGACCGGGCCGACGAAACGGCCTACGCGACGTTGGAGGGCATCACCTTCGCCCTGCGGGGTCTCTTGGAGGACAGTCTCGGCCTGAGACGCGGAGAGGGCACCGTGAAGCTGGCTGGCGGCGGGGGCAAGAGCGCGGTTTGGCGGCAGATCATTGCTGATGTGCTGGACTGTGCCACGGTTCAGGCGCACGGAGATTCGCTCCTCGGCGCAGCCGCAATGGCGGCAGGGGTGACGGTGCCGTCGGAACCGCCCGGCGAAGCCTGCGATCCCGATCCCACCTATGTCGCTCTGCTGGATGAGCGGTACCGGCGGTGGCGGCATGGCTAGCGAACGACATTGGCAGGGACGGGCCGCCGTCTTCACCTTGGGCTGTCGGCTGAACCAAGCCGATTCCGCTCTGATGGCCGCCGGTCTCGAACGGCATGGCTTCACCCTGGTCTCCTGGGGAGAACCCTGTGAACTGGCAGTCATCAACAGTTGCACAGTGACCGCCGCCGCCGCCCGCAAGACCCGGCAGACGGCGCGGGCTTTCCGTCGTCAACAACCCGGCGCGTACCTCGTGCTGGCGGGTTGCGATGCCAACGTGTCCGCCGACAGTTGGGTGGCGGATGGCACCGTGGATCTGGTGGTGCCGAATCCGGCCAAGACCCGGCTCTTCGAATATCTGCCCGACGAACTGATCCCCGGCACCCCCGAAGTCGTGGCGGTGGGCCCTGGCGACTGGGGCAGCTTCCGGGAAGAGGGGGCGGGGGCCTTCGTCGAACGGACCCGCGCTAACCTGAAGATCCAGGAAGGCTGCGAATTCTTCTGCAGCTACTGCATTGTGCCCTATGCCCGTGGTCCCGCCCGTTCCCGGGCCTGGGACGACTGGCTCCGGGAAGCGCGGGAACTGACCGCCCAAGGCTACCACGAGGTGGTTCTGACCGGGGTCAATATCGCGACCTACCAGGACGAGGGGCGGGATCTGGCCGACCTCCTAGAAGCCCTCCTCGCCCTGCCGGGGGACTTCCGCATCCGTCTTGGCTCCACCGAGCCGGGGCCGATCCTGCGCCGGGTCGTCGAGGTCATGGCGGCGAATCCCCGCGTCTGCCGGTTCCTCCATCTGCCCCTGCAGTACGGCGAGGACACGATCCTTCGGGCCATGAACCGCCGCTACACGTTGGCCGAGTATGCCGCCTTCGCCGAGGAAGCCGCTTGCTCGCTCCCCGGACTGTGCCTTGGCACGGATATCATCACCGGGTTCCCCGGCGAGACCGAGGCCACCTTTGCCACGTGCTGTGAAACGGTTCGGCAACTGCCCATCAACCACCTGCACGTCTTCACCTATTCCCCCCGCCAAGGCACCCCGGCGGCGACCTTCCCGAACCAAGTTCCCGGTGATCTGGCCCAGCAGCGCGCCGACATCCTGACCGCCATCGGGCAGGAGAAGGCGGGGGCCTTTGCCCGGTCACAGGTGGGGCAAGTGGTCCAGATCATCACCGAAGAACAGAATGCCAACGGCAACTGGGAGGGCTGGTCCGATCATTACCTGCGGGTGGAACTGGTGGGGGCTGATCCGGGCGAGAACGCCCTGGTTCCCGTCCGCCTGACCGAATGGGTGGCGGCCCGCCAGGTTCGGGCCGTGTTGGCCGAGGAGAACCCATGAGCCGAGTAGCCGTCGAGACGGTCCGCACCTATGATCCCACCGAGGTCCTTGATGGCCTGCGCCGGGCCCTGGCTCCCTTGGGCGGCATGGCTGCCTTCGTGCAGCCCGGCCAGAAGGTGCTGCTGAAACCCAACCTGCTCGGGGCCTTTTCTCCCGAAGAGGCGACCACCACGCACCCGAGCGTGGTCCGGGCGGCTGTCATCCTCGTCCAGGAGGCTGGCGGCATCGTTTCGCTGGGCGATAGCCCCGGTACCGGCGAATTGAGTGCCGCCCTGCGCCGGAGCCGGATCGGAGCGGTGGCCGAGGAACTGGGAGCCGAAATCGGCGATTTCCAAACCAGCGTGGAGATCGAGCGGGCCGAGAACGTCGTCGGCCGTCGCCTGCCCCTGGCCAAGGCGGTGAGCGATGCCGACGTGGTCATCACCCTGCCCAAACTCAAGACCCACGCCCAGATGGGCTTCACTTGTGCCCTCAAGAACCAGTTCGGCCTCATCGTGGGTACCGAGAAGAGCCTCTGGCACTATCGTCTACAGGACCGGGACTGGCTGGCGGCACTCATGATCGACATCAATCAACTGGCCCGCCCGTCCCTGGCCATTGTCGATGCCATCGTCGGCATGGAGGGGCACGGCCCCAGCGGCGGCGATCCCCGCGAGATTGGCGCGTTGGTGGTCGGCGACGATATCACCGCCGTGGATGCCGTTTGCTGCGATCTGGTGGGCATTGAGCCCACTTCCCTGCCCCTGATGCGGGCCGCCCGCCGAGCGGGCTACGGGACCGGGGAAATGGCCCAGATCGAGTTGCACGGAACTCCCCTCGCCGAACTGCGGGTTCCCGACTACAAACAGCCGCCCCGCACCTACAGCGTGCTCGACATCCTGCCCCTACCCAGACGCATGGCGGTGTGGGTCCGGCGTATCCTAACCGCCCGCCCGGAGATCGATCCCCAGCTTTGCATCCACTGCAACGCCTGCAAGAAGGGGTGCCCGGTCCAACCCCCCGCCATCGATCCGGAACGGGGCAGGGGAGGGGTGGACCAGAGCACCTGCATCCGCTGCTACTGCTGCCACGAGTTCTGCCCGGTGAAGGCCATCCACCTCAAGCGGTCCTGGATCGACCGGGTCTTCCGGCTGAATGCCTTCGCCGAATGGCTGGCCCAGACCGCCGAACGCTGGCGCGCCCGCCGCTCCTGAGGCGGGATCATCTCGCCCGGTGGCGGAATTGTCCCAGTTCTTTGGTTCCGCCGTGGATTGCGGGTATGGTTTGGCGCTAGCTACCCCCAATCGGAGTCTTCCGTCATGCCCAGTGCCTCCGCCCCTTCGGACCTGCGTTGCGAGCTCTTGCGCCATCCCGAGCACGTGCCTCTCGCCGTGGCCCGACCCGCCTTTTCCTGGGTGGTGAACGATACGGGCGAGGACGCGATGCAGACCGCCTACGAGATCGAGGTGGGTAGTGGCGAGGAGTTGGTCTGGGACTCGGGCAAGCACGAATCGGCCGCTTCGGTCGCGGTGCTCTACGATGGCCCTTCCCTGCCGCTTGGGGCCACCTGCCAATGGCGGGTGCGGACCTGGAACCAGCACGGCGAAGAGAGCCCGTGGACCGACTGGCACGTTTTCCGGACTGCGACCGGGATCTCCCCCTATCGCGCCGTGGGCGAGCCCGTGGTCCAGCAGGAAGCAGCCCCCGTGCGGGTGGTTCGCCGCGCCGACGGGGCCGACTTTGTCGACTTCGGCAAGGCCATGTTCGGCACGGTCGTCATCCGGCTGAAGGGGCCCGCCGCTCCCGGCGAAATCCGGGTTGCTCTCGGCGAGTGCCTGGCGGGCGAGAACACCGTGGAGCGCCAACCCAAGGGGACGATCCGCTTCCGCGAGATGACCGTGATTGTGCAGCCCGGCTGCAGCGAGTACCGGGTGGTGATCCCCTCCGAGAAACGCAACACGACCTGCCCGCCTGCGGTGCCCATGCCAGCGGGAATCGGCGAGGTGCTGCCCTTCCGCTACGCCGAGATCACCGGGCTGTCCCGGCCCCTCCGGCCCAGTGAGATCGTCCGCCTGGACACGCTGTACCCCTTCGTCGACGATGCTTCGGAGTTCGTCAGCTCCTCGTCGGCACTCGACCAGGTCTGGGACCTCTGCAAGCACACCATCAAGGCCACCAGTGTCACCGGCATCTACATCGACGGCGACCGGGAGCGCATCGCCTACGAGGCGGACGCCTTCATCAACCAGCTCGCCCACTACGCGGTGGATGCCGAGTACGCCATGGCGCGGGTGTCCCACGAATTCCTCATCACCCGGCCCACCTGGCCCACCGAGTGGATTCTCCATTCCGTGCTCATCGCCTGGGCCGATTTCGAGTACACCGGCGACGACCGTTCCCTGCGCGCCTGCTACGCCGACCTCCAGGCCAAGACCCTCTGCGCCCTCGCTCGCGAGGATGGCCTCATCAGTGTCGAGACCGGGCTGCTGACCCAGGACGTGCTCGATTCCGTCTATATCGACCGGCCCCTTAAGGACATCGTGGACTGGCCTCCCGGCTCCTTCACGCAGGGCGGCCAGGGCGAGCGTGACGATCACGACATGCGCCCCATCAACACCGTGGTCAATGTCTTCCACTACCAGGCTCTCGCGCTCATGGCCAAGATCGCCGAGCAGATTGGCCGGGAGGAGGATGCCCTGACCTACCGGTTCCGCGCCCAACGGGTGGCCCTGGCTATCAACACCCTCCTGTTCGATCCGGCCAAGGGGGTGTACGTGGACGGCGAGGGGAGCGACCACTCCTCCCTGCACACCAACATGTTCCCACTCGTCTTCGGGCTCGTTCCCGAGGAGCGGGTGGCCGGGGTGGTGGCCTTCGTGAAGTCGCGGGGCATGGCGTGCAGTGTCTACGGGTCGCACCATCTGCTCGAAGCCCTCTACCTCCACGGCGAGGCCGAGTATGCCCTCTCCCTGATGACCGCCGAGCACGACCGCGGGTGGCTGAACATGATCCGCGCCGGGTCCACCGTGACCCTGGAGGCCTGGGACTGGAAGTACAAGAACAATCTCGATTGGAACCACGCCTGGGGTGCCGCTCCGGCCAGCGTCATCCCCCGCTGGCTGGTGGGGGTCCGTCCGCTGGAGCCTGGCTTCGCCCGGATTTTGGTCGCGCCCCAACCCGGCCCCCTCGCCGACGTCACGGCCCGCGTGCCCACCATCCGGGGACCGGTCCTGGTGGAGTACCATGCCGACCCGGCAGGCTACGACCTGGTGGTGGATCTCCCGGCCAATACCCAGACCCTTCTCCGCTTTCCCCCCGGTCCTGCCGGCAGCAGCCTGGCAGTGATGGACTCCGCCGTCGATCCGGCAGTCGGCGTCCAGCTTGGTGCCGGTGCCCACCGTTTCCGCGTGGAGTACCGCTAGGTCCTTGGCTGGCATACTGCCGGGAAGAGGATGCCGGCGCTCCCGGTGAGAGTGGTTACATTCATCGCGCGGAATTCCAGTTGTGGGTTCTTGCAGGTCCCCCTATAGTGGGGAGTGTAAGATGAAGCGATCCAATGCGAACCGGTGTCCTTTGCGCCGGTTTGGCGATCCGCGCAACGCAGGAGGAATCCCCATGGCTCTGAACACCTTGCCCGAAATCGCCGATGCCCTGACGGTGCTCGGCTACGAGGCGCAGCTTTCCGACAACGCCGTGCTGGTCGGAGTCGGCGGCACCGCCACCCCTTTCCCCACCGTCCTGACCGTGGACGGCCAGGGCTCCCTGGTCATCACCTGCCGCCTGGCCCGGTTCGGCAACGTCGGGGATCTGGACAAGTTCCTCTTCCTCGCGCTCGATCTGAACACCCGGATCATGCCCTACGCGGTGGGCCTGCTCACCGATGCCGACGGGCAGGAGGGTAGCGAGGACGACTGGCCTCTGGTCCTCTGCAACTCCATCCCGCTGGGCGATCTTTCCGCCGCCGAACTGGCCTCCGCCATGGATACCCTCCTGCGGGCCCTGGTCACTTGCGGCACCGAGTTCAAGAACCTGCTTTCCTAACCCCATTCCGGCGAGGAGACCTACCCATGGCTAGCATTATCCGCGCGATCTCAAACTGGTTCCGCGCCAAGCGGGACGCCGCCGCCGATGTCCTGGCCGATCCGGCCCGGGACAGCAAGTTCGCCATCGAGGACAGCAAGGCCAAGGTGGCCGAGTTCACCGCCAAGCTGGCCAAGCTGGCCGCCGAGACCCACCGCCTGGAACGGGAACGGGAAGTGGCCGCCACCGACATCGCCAAGTGGCAGCGCATCGCCGAGAAGGCCGCCGCCGCCGACCAGGTGGACGACGCCCGCAGCGCCCTCCAGAACAAGGCCGAGGCCGGCCGCCGCGACACCACCCTCGCCGACGAGATCGTCCGCAACGAGGAGGTCACCGCCAAGATGCGCGAGCAGCTCGTCCAGGCCCGCGCCAAGATCGCCCAGGCCGAGAGCAACCGGGTTCGCCTGATCGCCCGCCTGGAAGGCGCGAAGGTCCGCCAGGAACTGGCCAAGGCCCGTACCGAATTCAACTCCGATGCCAGCCCCCTGGCCGCCCTTGACGATCTGCAGCGCACCGTGGACACGGTCGAAAGCGAGGCCGACGCCTGGGAAGACATCGCGGGTACCGACAGCAAGGACAAGGACCTGGAGAAGAAGTACGAAGGGTCCAAGGACGACGCGAAGGTCGAAGCCGAGCTGGCGGCACTGATGGAGAATCGGCAGAAGGAAGCCTGAGAGAGAGCCGGGGAACCGGCAGGGGACCTGCCCGGACGGGACACGCGGCAACGCGTGCCCCGTCCACTTTGCGTTTCCGGGGACGGCCGAACAGGGCGGCGCTTCCGCCAGCCCCTGGTCTCCCTGCCGACCGGGCGCCGCGCGGTCGATGAACGCGCGGGGTTTGGTTGCCGGGTCAGGTTGGCAGTTTGCGGTAGCGCGTTGGCGAAAGCCCGAATACCTGGCGGAAGCGGCGGGACAGGTGGAATTCGTCGCTCCAGCCGCTGAGTTCGGCAATCTGGTGGATGCTTAACTCGGCATTGGCCAGTAGTCGTTCGGCTTCGTTCAGGCGCAGGCGCATCAGGAACTCCCGGGGAGAAACGCCCGTCAGGCGCTTGAAGCGGCGGAAGAACTGGGCCCGGGACAGGCAGGCGATCTCCAGGCACTTCTCCAGGTCGAAGTCTGCCCGGTAGCTGTCCGCCAGATAGCTGCATACGGCCAACAGCCGTCCGTCCGGCATCTGCCGGTGAACGTCGCCAATGTCTTCCGCTTCGCCGAGAGTCAGGCGGAGGATTCGCCAATAGATCTCCCGCCGCTCGAACTCGACGGCCAGTTCCGCTGCGGTCTGGCCCGAGGGGCTTTCCGGGGGAGCCAGGTCGGTCAGGCGCGTCAGGGCCTGGCGAACGCCTTCGGCCGCAATCGCCGGGAGGATCACGGGGAGCCGATAGAGGGAGAACAGCTCGATACTCCCCGCCAACTGGCAGGAGAAGCCGAACGACGTGTACGTGCAGCCTTCGGGGGGAAACTCGGACCGCATCATCGTATGGGGCGAGAAGAGCGCCACGCTACCCGGCGGCCGCACGAAGGGTTTCGTCTCTCCCTTGATCCAGGTCTGGATCTTCCCCGAGCGAATCCAGATCAGGGCCGAATGGGGCCGCTGATGCCATGCCCCGCGGCTGCCCCCCGGCACGTGGCCTCGCCGCAAGTGGCGACAGGTGATCTGCAGATCGTCCAGCCAATGCATAAACGAGATTCCCATCCATGGTTATGAGACTACCAAACATGGTGCAATAGAGATTTCAAGCTATTATCAGGGCAGGTAAAGCGCGTCTTCGCCCACAACCCGGAGAGACCTGCGATGTACCCCCTGAACCCCGACCGGATCTACGCCCACACTGCCCTCCAGCCGAATCCCGATGCGATGGCCAGACTCCATCGTTTCCTCGGTGCTATGGGGCGTCCCGAGTCCGCAGTGGAATGGTTCGCGCCGGCAGATGCGGTCCGCGTGTCGAGTGAACTGGCGGCCTGGAGCCCCGACAAGAACGGGCCGGACTGGAAGATGCGGCAACCGGTCGTCTTCACCCGCTTCGTGACCGACGGCAGCAAGTTTGCCGACGACCCGATCTCCAAGGACCTCCCCGAAGGCGTGCCGCTGCACCAGCTCAATCTGGTCCTGGGGTACATGGCACCGTTCATCCTGAACCACTCGCGGGAATCAGATGCGAAATCCGGGACGGTCTGCTGGCCCTCGAAGTTCCTCTCCACCGTTGGTGGTTGTTCGCATGGTTGCGTGTACTGCGGGTCCGGACGCGACGGCAAGGCGCTGATCATCAACCTGAACGTCCAGGAATACCTCGACCAGGTGTTCCGCAAGATCATCGACGACACCCCGTGGCAGCGCTGTTTCCTGATGATCGGCAATGGCGCGGACATGGCGACGCTGGAGCCGGAGTACGGACTCTACGAGGATTTCCTCAACTTCCTCAGCCAGTACGAGGACCGCTACGTCTACTTCCACACCAATGGCGACAATGTGGACTGGATCGAGAAGCTGACGCACAAGGAACGCCTCATCGGGGTCTGGAGCCTGTGCAGCAACGAAGCCGCCGAACTGCTGGAGCCCTGCGCCCCCTCGGCCACGAGTCGCATCGCCGCCATGGCCAAGCTTGAGCAGTGGGGCGTGCCCTATCGCGTCAAGCTCAAGCCCATCCTGCCAGTCAAGAACTGGCGGGAGAGCTACGCGAACCTACTCCGGGAACTACTGGCCACCTGCAAGCCGGAGACCCTCGGCTTTGCCAGCGTGATGTGGACGCCCTTCGAGCGGTTCGAGAGGATCCTCGATCTCGACTTGCTCGACCCCACCTTCGTCGAAGCCGGGCGCGCGGCCAAGGAGGCCATGAAGGACAATCGGCACGCGCCGTTCCCGCACGAGAAACGCGCGGAGCTCTACCGCTTCATGATTCAGGAATCCCGCAAGCACGCCCCGAAACTCCCCCTCTTCATCTCGACCGAGAGCACCGAGATGTGGGATGAACTGGAGGGAGAGATCGGCCAGAGCGCCCGCTTCTTCCTCTGCGGCTGCAACCCCGTCCAAGGCCCCGGTCCGCGCTACCTGAAGTCCGAGATCAAGGAATCCAACTACCGGACCAACAAGGAAGCCGTCGCCACCGGCGGCTGAGGACGGCTGGCGGGGTCAGGGGGCCTTGGTCTTCTGCTTGCGGTCGCGCTGCTGTTCGTACAGCTTCTTTAGGTTGGGGGCAATGGCGGGGGGCGCATGGTCGAGGAGGCGGATCGCCTCGTCGAACTCGCCGCGGGCGGCAAGGGCCTCGGCTCCATGGAGGTGGATGGACGAGATCATGTGGTCGGCACGCGCTTCCTCCGCCAGTTTGAGGGTCCGGGCATGGAGGGCGCGGATTTCGGGCACGGAGAGCCCGGCCGAGGCTGCGATGTTCAGCAGACTGAAGCTTACCTCCAGCTCGATGCGGGGCGCGGGATGCGCGGCGAGCGCCTGCTGGTACATGGCAGCCGCTTGGGCGGAGTCCCCCTCGCTCTTGAACTGGTCGCCCACCCGCTCCAGAAGATCGGGAGTCAGTTGTCCGGGGGCATACTGCTTCAGAAGCGGGAGGGCGCGGCTGCGGACGTAGGGCGTTGCCTCGGGCCGGCCGCTTTCGAGGAGGTCCCGCAGATCGCCCATCCGCAGGGGGCTGGGCCGATCTTCCCCAAGCCAGGAGGCGAACCAGCGCTCGTTCAGGACATCCAGGGGGTGTGTTCCCACCGGCCAGTCGCAGATCTGTCCGCTGGCGGGGCGGACCGTCGTGCCCAGCCGGTCGCCAAGCTCATGCACGATGCCGAGGGTCCGCCCCGGCGGCACAGCGGCAGCGAACGCCGCGAAGGCCGCGTTGGCGGCGCGGGGCCGGTCGGCCGCAAGCAGCAGCCGGGAGGTCTGGTACTGCTGGCAGGGAAGGTCGGCGGGCGGTCCGGAGGCCAGCGCGGCGGCCAGTGCGAGGAGGGGGGCGGGATGGGCGAGGAGATAGGCAGGGTCGCGCAGCAGCCGGGCGGCGTACTCGCCGTAGAGGTCGGGACCGGAAGCCGCAGACAGAGGCGGAGCATCAAGGGCCGGAACGGGATCGAGGAAGACCCCCTGGAGGATGACGTTCATAGAGGCATCCCGCCGGATGCACAGATCGAGTTCGCGCGGTCCCACGACCAGGAACCGGGAGTACACGCCAGTGCCGAAGTCGTGTACGTCGGCCAGGGCCAGGACTCTGTCCCCGGACCGGACCTCGATGGTGTAGCGCCGGTTCGCTTCGTAGAAGGCATACTCGTTGTCGAAGCAGAGGGAGAGGATATGCCGACCCTCCGGCACGCTGGCCCCTATCAGCAGGTCGGGTCCGGCCCCGATGGGGTATTGCTCGCCATGGTCGTTCTGGTTGGCGGCGTAGCGGGTCCGCCGGCGCGGGTTCCAGAGGGCCGCCGGGTCCGGGGATGCGCGGTCCGAGACCCAGCGCCGCCCCCGCTCCTTGGGGTCGGATGTGGAGAAGGCCAGTCTGAGGACGGTTCCCGGCTTTCCGCCAGGGACATAGATACGATCGTCGCCACAGATGAGGTCGAACTCCCGCCCATAGCCCAGGTACCAGTCGCCGTGGGTCTCCCGGTCCTCCGGCAAGGGCACCACGGCGGAGCCCTGGAGCAGCCCGGCGTTGCCGTACGCATCCAGGCGGACCAGCGCGATCCGGGCGCCGCGCCGCACCGAGACGGCGGGGCTCTTCGTGGCCAGGTGCTGGTAGAGTTTGCCCGCTCCGGGCCAATCGCCCGCCAGTTCGAGGCTGCGGGCCTGCTCGAAGAGGGACAGTTCGGCGAGGGCGTCTCCGCCTATGGTCGCCGCCTCGGCGAAATGCTCCGCGGCTTCCTTCCAGTCCAGCATCTGGTTGTCCGCCATCCCGAGCAGGAACTCGCGGTGTGCGGCGAGGGCGTTCCCGATGGGCGGGACCCGGCGGAGGAGACCCTCCGGCTCGGCACGGATCTCAGCGAGCACGCTCTTGGCCTCCCCCGCCCGCCCGCCGCGCAGGTGGGTGCGGGCCAGTAGGTCGGCCAGCGGAACCGGGCCCGTCGACGGTTCGGCAATGAGCTCGGCCAGCGCCGCGACGGCGCCGCGGTCGTCGGCCAGGCGGGTCTGCTCCAGGGCGGCCTGGAAACGGGTCGCGGTGGCGTCCGCTCCCCCAGGCGGCGGTTGTCCTGCCAACCCAGCCAGCGCCCGGGCGACCAGATCGGGCGACGGTGCCTTGGCCACCGCATCCAACTGCACTTGGTTGTCGGCCAGCTTCGCCTTGGCCATGAAGCTCCGGTCGAGCCCGGTGTCGAGGGCGGCAACGAACCAGGGCACCGCCTCGTCCTTGCGCCCCAACGCCAGCAACCGTTCGCCG
>QKCY01000412.1 GCA_003245525.1 Victivallales bacterium
GTGGTGACGATCAGCAACGACCAGCGCCACTGCAACGAGATGCTCAGCAAGGTCGTCGCCTTCGTCGAGACTATCCGCGACTGCGAGCTGGACGACTACTCCATCGACTTCTTCTGATTCCTCCCGGAAACAGAACGGCTCCGGTCGAGGCTTGGCCTCCACCGGAGCCGTCACGGAATCCAGATGGTCTATAGATAGGAGTTGGTGTTGTCCCGCGTCCAGGGTCCCAGACTGCCGCCCTGGTAGGTGATGATCTTCAGGATCGTCTCGCTGTCCACATGCCCGTCGCCGAAGAGAATGTTGCTGCGACCGCCATGCAGACCAAACGAACTCGTGGTCGTCACCACCCGCTGGTTGTTGCCGGTGCCCGAACCATTCTTGTCCGCCGCGTCGTTCGGGAAGGTCCGGTTGCACTGGGCTTCGAGGATGATGTACGTGCCGGACGGCTCGGTGAAGGAACTCATGGCCGAGTTGCCCGGACCATTGTAGAGGCCGTAGTGGGTGCCGGCATTGTAGGCATAGTTCGAATAGACGCGACAGCCCTCGTTGGTCGTGCTCGGCACGCCGGGAACGAAGTTGCGTCCATCGCTCTTCAGCCTGGAGGGATCCTTGTCTGCCGAGGGACAGCCAAAGGTCTTGATGTCGCCGACGTAGGGGTAAATGCGTGTGCTCCAATGGTCGCCGCGCTTGACTCCATTCTCCACGGTGGTGGCATTGCCGGCATAGCGGACCGTGCGCTCGTTGTCGTCGTCGGTGTACATGATCCAGCCGAGGCCAAGCTGCTTCATCTGGTTGGTGCAGGAGATGGCCCGCGCCTTGGCCCGTGCCTGCTGGAGAGCCGGGAGGAGCATCGACGCCAGAATGGCGATGATAGCGATGACGACCAGCAGTTCAATCAGTGTGAAACACGAACGCAACTTGCCCATTACAGGCCTCCTTGGCAGATCGGAGATCGCTTTGAACCACACGCAACATGCCGGGCCGGAACCATCCGGCATGCTCTGTCGGCAACCACCAACAGACAGCGCGAAATGTCGTTTCCGCATACCTGTAATTCAAACAAAAATGGCATGATCTTCGTGTTTTTGTCTCACCATTTCGCTCGAAATAGATGGACAGGAACGAGGAAGAGCGGAAAGCAAACGGCTCCGCCGGAGGGGAGCATCCCCCTGGCGGAGCCGTAAAAACCAGGAATCCGGACCGGGACTAGTAGGAGCCGGTCGTGGTGTTGTCGCGGGTCCAGGGGCCGAGCGAGCCCTTCTGGTAGGTCACAATCTCCAGAATGCCGACGCTCTCCACGTGGCCATCGGCAAAGAGGATGTTGCTGCGGCCGGAGTGCAGGCCGAAGGTGCCACTGGTGCTCACCACCTGCTGCCGGTTGCCATCGGTGCCGTAGTCGGAGGGGAAGGTGCGGTTGCACTGGGCCTCAAGGATCACATAGGTGCCGGACGGCTTGGTGAAGGAGCTCATGGCCGAGTCGCCGGGACCATTGTAGGTGCCGTAGTTCGAGCCCGCGTTATAGGCGTAGTTCGAATAGATCCGGCAGCCGTTGCTGCTCGGGATGCCGGGCACGAAGTTGTTGCCGGGAGCCTTGGTCGGGTCCTTGCTGGCCGAGGGGCAGCCGAAGGTCTTGATGTCCCCCACGTAGGGGTAGATGCGCGTGTTCCAGTGACCGCCACGGCGGACGCCGTTCTCGATCGTGACCCCGTTGTTGGGGATGTTGTTCTCGTAGCGCGGGGTGTGCTCGTCGTCGTCGTCGGTGTACATGATCCAGCCCAGGCCAAGCTGCTTCATCTGGCTGGTGCAGGAGATGGCCCGCGCCTTGGCGCGCGCCTGCTGGAGGGCGGGAAGCAGCATGGAGGCCAGAATCGCGATGATGGCAATGACCACCAACAGCTCGATGAGGGTGAAACGCGAGGACTTCTTGGACATACATCAACCCTTTTGTCGGCAAGCAGGAACCGTGGACAGAGCGCCCTTGCCTTCCGCACCAGCATCCTCCGGGGACGACGGTGGTTACGCATCGGAAGCAATTCCGAAATTTCGACCGATATCACACTTTTTTCAAGTGGACCATTGGCTCGAAGTGACGGTTTGCTAGCAGAATCTGCACAATCGGTCGCCTCCGGCCCGGCGGCCGGAGGCGAACAGAGGGGCGAGCTTGCCGGGACTAGCGGCCGGCTCCGGCCTGGAGCCGACCGACCCACTCCGCGATGGCGCCCACCGTGTCCAGCCACACCCCCCGGGAGGGTTCCAGGCAGTAGGCGCATAGCCGCCGCAGGGTTTCGGGCGTCACGGTCTGCCGACGCATCTCGTCGGCCAGCACCTCGTGGCCCACGAACACCACCCATTGGTTGTTGGCGGCAGCCCGCTCGATATGGGCGATCAACTGGTCGCAGGGAACCCCGTCCATCTCGGTGCCGCCCACCTTGGCCAGGTCCACAAACTCCGGACGGTTGTAGTACTCGTCCCGGAACCCCCGTCCGGCCAGAAAATGGCGGGCCACGGCGGGCACGTAGCTGCGCCGGTCCCTGCCCCGCCCCACGAAGGTCTGCCCACACGGGTAGGCGAAGGTGCGCGGAGCCGTCCCGAAGAGGTCCGCCAGCCGTTCGTTGGCAGTCACCAGTTCCTCCTCCATCTGTTCCTCGGTGTAGTTCTCGAGGACATTGGCGGCATGCCAGACGAAGTTGCCGCTGCACGAATGGCGCAGACTGTGGTTGCCGATCTCATGCCCGTGCCGCGCCGCGGCCTGCCATTCCGCGACGCGGGCCGCCGCCCGGTCCACGTTCACGTAGAACGTGCCCCGCGCCCCGCACTCGTCGAGCACTGGCACACCATGGTCAAGCTGCGAGTCGCGGGCATCGTCGAAACTCAGGCTCACGGCCACCCGTTTGCCGTTCGGCCACAGGGAAGAGCTCATCGGTACCGTCTCCAGACAGCGGCGGGGGAGGAACGCGGGGGAACCGTCGCCCAATATCCCCGAATCCACCGCGGGATCAAGCGGGCTGGCAATGGGAGAGGGGCAGTCTAGTAGGAGTTGGTGTTGTCCCGCGTCCAGGGGCCAAGGTTGCCATCCCTGAACGTGACGATGCTCAACAGGGAGTCGCTAGCCACATGGCCGTCGCCGAGAAACAGCCAGGCACCCCGGAGCCCGAAGCGAATGATGGGGCTCGCATCCTCTCTCCCACCTTCACGGCGACCGGGGTTTCGGGCCGTGTTTCCTACCGGCAAGAACTTGGTCAGGCGTCTTGATGTCCCGCCTAACCGACCCACATTACGCGTGGTGTTCGGCTGCCGTTGCCAGGTAACCCTGATGGAGAGTTCCCGATGAGGTGTCTTCCCGTCCTGCTGTCCGCTGTTGTCATGCCGCTGGGGCTCTGGGCCCAGGAACCAACCGCCAAGAAGACCGATGAGGGAGTGGTGCGTCTTGGCGAGTACGTGGTCGAATCGAAAAGCGCCGAACGCAACCTAGTCCAGAATCCGGGCCTGGAGTCGCCGGCCCTGGAGATCGCCACCTCGGAGGTGGATCGGTTGCAGATCGAACTACAGAGCAGTTCGACGCTCACCGACGCGCTCGATTTCGCACCGGGCATCCTCACCGAGACCCGGGGGCGCAAGGAGAAGAGCTTCTCCTCCTTCCGAGGCCAGATGTATCCCTACCCCGACTACGCGATCAACGGCGTCTGGCAGCGTGAGTTCCTCGAAATGCCCTACCTCTTCCCTGCCGTCGCCGTCGAGCGGGTCGAGATCCTGCGCTCCAGCGGGGCGCTGATGATCGGTCCGAACTCGGGACTGGTCGGGGCCATCAACATCATCCCCCGGCGGTTCGACGAGCGGACCACCGTGTTCGAGACCCGCTATGGCACCTACGAGAGCAGCCGGACGAGCTTCGTCACCGGTGACTCCAGCGAGAACGGATACTACACCGTCGGCGGCAACTGGTGGTCCACCTCCGGCCCGGACGACGAGAACGCGGCCGAGCGGAACCTGAGCTTCTTCGCGACCGGCGGTCTCGACCTGGGCGACGGCCTCCGCCTGGAAGCCATGGCCTTCTATCTCAAGGGACACCGCGAACTGCGCCAGGGCGACGAGGACACCAGCACCGACACCCAGATCCAGACCGAACAGTTCGATCCCTACGTCGCCTATGGCGGCAATCTCCGGGTCATCCTCGAACACAGCGAGAACGCCTCCACCGAACTCACCCTCGGCTACATCAAGCGGATTCCCCACTACGAATACGAGCACCCGACCAAACCCAGCCGCAAGAGCACGGACACCGATTGGGAGTACAGCGCCGGGGTGACCCATGCCCACAAACTCAGCGAGGAGAACACCCTTCGCGTCGGCGGGCAGTGGAACCAATGGGTCTGCCCCGACGGCAAGCGGTTCTACACCGGAATCCCCATGGATGTCCACACCTTTTCCGGCTTCGTCGTGGACGAACAGAATCTGGGCAGGCTGACCCTGGACGGCGGCATCCGCTACACCCGCAGCTACTACAACAAGTTCACCCACACCACCTTCAACATCGTCGGCTCCAAGCTCGCCTCCTCCCCGGTCGAGGACGAGTGGGCGGACCCCACCCTCACGGCCACCCTCGGTGCCCGCTACGCCCTCACCGACGTGGCCGAGCTCTTCGCCCACGTCGCCCTGGGCACCGTCGATGCGCCCCCCGCCGCGACCACCGCGGTCGGCGAGGAACTCCAGCGGGAAACCCGCTGCATGGTGGACTTCGGGGTGAAACTCGAACACCCGGAATGGGGCATGGTCAAGGTCGGCACCTTCCTCGTCGAGCGGCCCGACGCCATCCTCATCACCGAGGACTACGTTACGATCAGCGGCGACAAGGTCTACCTGTACGCCAATAAAGACGTCCGCCAATACGGTCTGGAGATCGAGGCCCGCAGTGCCAAGTTCTGGGGCAAAGTGGACCTCTTCGCCGCCGCCACGTTCATGAACTCGACCGTTCGCGAGGACGGCGACTGGACCGACTACAAGGAGATCCCCGACCAGATCGTCACCGCTGGCGTCTACGGCGAATTCGGCCCCGTCGATGTGAACTTCTTCGGCAAGTATGTTTCCCGCTACGAGAACAAACGCTTCGCGGCCGACAAGCAGTACCGCGACCTCGGCGATTTCACCGACCTCAACCTGACCGTAGGGTACAGTTTCGGCGGCGAGCGCCAGACCCGCGTCTATGTTGCCTTGGAGAACCTGCTCGACGACGAGTACTCGACGGTGGTAGGGTATCCGGACTACGGCTTCCAGGCTTCGGTCGGCCTCCGTCACATCTTCTAGAGTTGCCCAAGGTAGGGAATGGCTCTTCCCAGCATCGTCAAACTTATTCTGTGCGGAACCCTGGCCGGCGCGCTGGGCAGTGTGTTGGGAGGGCTCCCCGCCATCGCGCGCGGGGCCTTGCTCGCCCTATTGCTCACGCTGGCGGTGCCGGTGACCAATCTCCTGGCCCGCCGGGCGCAGGGGAAGTCGGCGGCGGACGCGCCCCCTCTGCTCCTGGTGCCCACCTTGGTCGCCGGGCTGGTCGTGGGCGCGGTCCTGGCCCTCGCCAGTCGCTGGCTGGACGTGCGGCTGCCCTACGGTCCGGCCGCCGCCCATATCGGTGGCTGGGCCCAGGACCTCTCCGCGGTTCTCTTTGGCACCTTGCCGCTGGTGGCCTACCGGTTCCGGTTGCGCTCCTCCCGCTGGCACCGGGCGATGCCCTTCCTGGTCTGGGCTGGCGCGGCGCTCGCCGACGGGGTCCGCTTTCTGCCGTTGGTGGTGCGTGATCCCAGTTTCGCCACGTCCGCCTTCCTGGGTGCCATCGCCAGTGTTTCGGTGCTGGTCTTCGGCTGGTTGCTGTCGCTGAAGCTGCACGACCGCCAGTACGACCCCTTTGGCCTGGACGACGACGAAGAGGGGTCGACCCGGCGCAGCCTGATCCGCTTTGGGGTCCGGGCCGTGGCCGTGGCCGTGGCCGTGGTCTGCGCCGCGTTCCTCTTCGCCCGCCAAGTGGGGTTCGCCCACGTCTGGTACACCACCGTGGTCTGGAACCATCCCGAGTTGGCGGACCGGGTGGCGGGCCGGCTCTATGCCGCGCCAGCCTGCCAAGGACAGAAGGACCGGCTGGATCTCGTCCGCACGAATCCCGACGAGTCCTGGCCGGGGCTCCTGGAGCGTTCCGCGCGGGGCGACGCCGTACTCCTCGGCGATACCATCATCGTGGCGGAACCCAGCGCCGTGCGTGGCTGGAACCTGGCAACCGGTGAGATGACCATCGAGTTCCGCATGGAATGGGCCGCCATCGCCCTGTCCCCGGACCAGCAGTACCTGGCCTGCCTGGGCAACATGTCCGGGGACCCGGTGGATTCCATGCTCCTGGCCATCCTGCAGACGAGCGACGGCACCATGATCCAGGAGATGAGCCCCGGGTTCCAGCGGCAGGGCATCTGCTGGACTGCCGACGGAAAGAGCATCGTCGGTGTGGCCAGCCAGGGCAACGACAAGAGGATTCTGGTGGCCGCCAAGCGGGACGGCGAAGGCAACATCACCCTCTGGCCGGGCACCCGACCGCGCCTTGATGCCACAACCGGCGCAATCCTCTATCTGCACGAGGATGCGCTCTGGCGGCGGGAGATCGGCAGCGAGGCATCCCAGCGGCTGACAGGCGGCATGGAAGGCGTCACCGACTTCCAGCTCACGAGCGATCCCGACATCCTCCTCGTCGCCCGGGAACGGCTCCACCGTTTCGGCTCGGCGAGGCACTATCTGCTGGCCATCGATCTGGCCGCTCCGGACCGGCGGCATGTGCTGTCGGCCCGCCATATCCCCTCGTGGTGCCTCTGGCAGCCATAGACTGCCGGAAAAAGCGATGCCCTCCAAGGCGGTTGCGATGGAGGGCACCTTTGTATCCAACAGGGCGACGCTACGAGCGTCTGCTCCTGGGAGAGGCAACGCCTTATGCGCTGCTTTTGGTCGCCATATCCAGTATGACGGCACGGAAAGCGGCAGGTTCCCACTTTCTTTGCGCGCAATCGCATTTCCTTGCCGCTCGCCCCATTGGTCCCTCCGGCCCCAGGGGAGTATGTTCTCTTGCTTCCATCCCGGCCCTTGCGTGGAGATTGCGCCATCTACGTCCGAACTGCCATCCTCGCCCTTGCGCTGCTCGGCCTGTCCCTGCGGGCAGCCGAGACTCTGGTCACCGTGCCGCCGGGGACCCCGTTCTTTGCGGCTGACGATCCCAATTCGCCGATCCTCGCGGTTCCCGACCAGGAAGTCACGCTGCGCAGTCTCGAACAGCGCCCCCTCCGCCCCCTCCGCAACCCCTACTTCCGGGGAGCGCATCCCCTGTCCTTTCTGGTCACGATCCACCGGGTGGCCCTGCCCGACGGGCACGAAGCCTGGGTCGCGCCGGACCTGTACGCCGACCAGCAACTGGACGTCATCCTGCCCCGCCCCCTCTCCTCGCTGCCCTGGCTGGGAGCCGCTGTCGTCCTCTTCCTGGCAATCACCTGCATCCTGCTGAGCCTAGCCCGGCAGCAACGCCTGAACGAGGCGTTGCAGGCCACCTCCCCCCTGCCCCTCTCCCGGTCCCTGGTGTTGCTGGGAACCCTCGTGCTGATCCAGATGCTGATCTTCTGCTGGATGCGCAGCATGGCGGGGTTCGTGGTCCCCGCCCTCACCGACGAGATCGACTACTTCGGCATCGCCCAGGATCTCATTTCCCGCACGCCGCCTGCGGAATGGCACTTCAACATCAGCATCGCCATTCTCTACGTGCCCCTGATCCTGCTGACCGGGGCCAAGTCCTATCTCGACATCCATCCCATCGTGTCCACGCTGAACGTGGCGGTCTTCACGCCCCTGACTCTGGTGATGGCCTATTTCCTGATCGAGAAAGCCACCCGCAGACCGCGCGTGGCCCTGGCCACGGTCGCCTGCCTGCTCCTGCTCCCGCTGGTGTTCTACCCGGTCGAGTGGCATGGCAAGCACAGCGTCTTCAAGCTCGTCCCCGGCCTGCCCTTCTTCGGGCCGGCCAGCTTCCGCCTCTACTACTACTCCGTCTGGAGCGGCTGGAACGGCCTGGCGGACACCGCCTCCACCTTCGCCGTGACCCTCACGCTCTTTCTGGCCACCTTCCTCCGCCGCCGGGACTGGGTCTACCATGCCGTGATCGGTGCCGTGTTCGGGTTGGCCTGCTTCCTGCGCATCAACAACATCTTCTTCGCGCCGGTCGTGGCCTATCTTCTCTGGAAACGCAATGCGGACGTTCCGCTTCGCCAGATCCTGGCCCACGGGCTGGCGGCGGTTGCCACCTTCCTGGTCTGCGTGGCGCCGCAGTTCGTCGCCAACCACCTCCAATTCGGCAACTTCCTCACCTTCCCCTACGTGCTCCATGGCAACCATGCCAGCCAGGGCTTCGAGTGGAGCTATGTGCCGTCGAGCACCCATTTCCTCATGGGCACCAATTGGATCTATATGGCGATGGGGACGATTGGCCTGGTAATGCTCTGCCGCCAGCCCGCCGGGCAGCTCTTCGCGCTGTGGAGCGTGCCGCTGATCCTCTTCTTCTGCGGCTACACGGTGACCGGAGCCAGCCCCATGCGCTTCACTCTTACGGTCTACCCGGCCTTGCTGGCCGCCTTCTTCTTCGCGGCGGAGCGGGGCGGGTTCGGCAAGAAGCCCTGGCTAGTATGGCTCGGCATCGTCGCCAACGCCCTTGTCTGCCCCTGCCAACGCTGGCAGGAACCCTACGGTATCTGGCTGGGATCGGTATCGTATGGCCACCAGTTGGCCGTGACGTTGCCCATCGCCGTACCAATGCTCTCCTTGGTGGCCATTCTCATCGGCCTCCATGGCAAGCCGCGGCTCTTCTGGCTGTTCGCCCTGGTGGTCTTCCATACCGGCTGGTGGGGAGGATTGCCGCTGCTCATGATCGCCGCCTTGGCCATGGTCGTCTGGGACTGGGCCGGGGATATCCGCACCCACCTACTCCCCCCTCCCGACCCGGCTACCCCATGATTGATCCCCTGCCCTCGTTCCGTGCCTGGCTCTTCGCCCACGCCACCGAGATCGATGCCCTGTTGCTCGATGTGGACGGCGTGCTGATGACTTCCCGAGCCCCCATGCCCGGCAGCCGCGAGCTAATCGCCAGCCTGCGGGAGCACGGCATTCCCTTCCTGCTGCTCACCAACGACGGCTGCAACTCCCCGGCCCAGAAACTGGCCGACCTCGCCCACAGCGGCCTGGAGTTCCACACCGACGAGCTCGTTTCCTGCGGCCATGCCCTGGAAGAACTGGTGGCGGAACGGGGCTGGCGCGACGAGACCTTCTTCATCATGGGCGAGCTGGGCGATCCCTGCTATGCCGTGACCGCCGGGCTGCGGACCACCAACGATCCCGCCGCCCTGGCTGCGGGGGAATGCAGCGGGGTGCTGGTGGGCGAGAAGGAGTACGACTGGGAAGCCGCCATCGTCGGCGTCTTCAACTTCCTGAAGCAGAATCCCCAAGCCCCGGTGGTCGTGCCCAATCCCGATCTCTATTTCCCGCTGGCGGCAGGACGACTTCACGCCTCGTCGGGGTCCACCGTGGCCTTCGTCCAATTCCTCTGCCGGAACTATGGGTTCGAGGTCGAACCCATCTTCCTCGGCAAGCCCCATGCCCCGATCTACCGCCACGCCCACCGCGTGGTGGAACGGCGCGTGGGCCGTTCCCTGGCCGCCTCGCGCCTCTTCATGCTGGGCGATTCCCTGACCTCCGACATCCTCGGCGGCAGAAACTATGGTACCCGTACCGGCCTTATGCTGACGGGTATCACCTCGCCCGCCCTGCTGGCCTCGTCCCCGACCAAGCCGGAGCTGGTCTTCTCCTCCCTGTAACCCCTTTCCACCGAGACTGCGCCATGCCTGTCATTCTCGAACCCGCCCGCGAACTCCCGGTCGCCGCCGAATACGATGTCCTGGTCTGCGGAGCCGGTCCGGCCGGTGTCGCCGCCGCCCTGGCCGCTGCCCGCGCGGGGGCCAAGACCGGCTTGGTGGAGGTCCACGGCTGCCTCGGCGGTATCTGGACGGCGGGACTGCTGGCCTACTTCCTCGACACGGCGAACAAGACCGGCATCATGGCCGAAATCATCGCCGAACTGGACCGGCGGGGTGCCCATGCCCACGACTCCCAGGGGCGTCCAACCAGCGCCTTCGACGTGGAGGAGGTCAAGATTCTGCTCGAAGACCTCTGCCGCGAAGCCAAGGTGGACATCCGCCTGCATACCCGCGTGGTCCAGACCCGGGTCGAGAACGGGCGACTGACCCACGCCATCATCGAGGACAAGTCCGGTCGCCGAGCCCTGGCCGCCCGCACCTTCGTGGACTGCACCGGCGACGGTGACCTCGCGGCCCTGGCCGGTTGCGGCTTCGACGTCGGCCATCCCGAGACTGGGGCCACTCAGCCCTTCTCCCTCATCATGTTGGTGGGCGGCATTCGCCGCGCCGAGGTCCGCCCCTATTTCCGCGAGGGCAACGAGCCCTGGGCCGACGCCAAGGAGCGTCTGCGCGAACGCATGGCGGCGGGCGGTTGCGACCCCAGCTATGGCCGCCCCTCCCTCTTCCCGGTCCGCGACGACCTCTTCATCCTCATGTCCAACCACGAGTATCAGTTCAACGGACTCTGCGCGGAGGATCTTACCGCCGCCACCCTCAAGGCCCGGCGCGAACTCCACGACCAGATCAACGGCCTCCGGGCCCAGGGCGGCATCTGGCAGGATATCCGCATCCTCGCCACCGCCGACCAGATCGGCGTGCGCGAAGGCCGTCGCATCCACGGACGCCACACCGTCACCCTCGACGAAATGCTGGCGGGGGTCCGCCACGAGGATGCGGTATGCCGGGTCACCTTCGGGATCGATGTCCATTCCACCAATCCCCACGCCACCAAGGGGATCGAGGGCTCGAAGCACCGCACCCAACCCTATGACATCCCGCTGCGTTCGCTCATCGCCCGCGATGTGGAAGGCCTGCTCATGGCCGGCCGCTGCATCAGCGGCGACTTCCTGGCCCATTCCAGCTACCGGGTGACCGGCAACGCCGCCGCCATGGGCGAAGCCGCCGGTCGCTACGCCGCCAGTTGCTAGGAAGCGTCCACGGAAGGCACGGAAAGCTTGGAGCAGCCGTTGGCCGCAACCAGAGGACTGGGTCGGTCCCGACCCGTGCATCGCGGCTGGCGCCCTGTACATCCGACGTTTTGGAGAAGCGCCCGGCCTCGGGCGCGGGACGGGACGGTTCCCCCGAGACCATCGGTTCTTTCCCAGCCGACGCCCCTCGCGGCGGAGGCCCGCGTCTGCGCGGAAGCCGTCTCCGGTCCTTCAGCGCCGGAAGGAGACGGTCGCCACCGTACCCGCGCGTCCGGCGCGCCCCGCGCTCGCTGAAGCTTCGCGCCTGCTGCCGCCTGAAGGCGGGACTCCGACAGCGTTTGCAGCATGTTGAACTCGCATTCCTTGCGGCGTGTTTC
>QKCY01000370.1 GCA_003245525.1 Victivallales bacterium
GCGGGCGGCCAGCAAGGGCGCTCCCGCCGCATCCAGCACCTCGACCAGCACGGGATACTTGCCCTGTTCGGCCAAGGAGAAGGCAGGCGGGGCCAGATCCTGCGCCGTTTTGCCCGGTACGATCACCGGCAACTCGACGGTGGGTTGTTTCTTGGCCAGGACGGTCAGGCGCAGCGTCCCGGATACCGGCTTGTCCCCGCAGTTCTCGATCCGGACCGAGGGTGTCACCTGGAAACCGCCCTCGGCCGGGCGCAACGAGAAGCTGGTGGCCGCCGGAAAGAGATTGAACCGATCACGCTCCACCGCCAACGGACCGAGGGTGCCGAAACTGTCCACGTCGTGGTACTTGTTGCCGGGGCTGTACTGGGAGTAGTAGCCCGGTTTCGGCGTGCGGGTGCGGGAGAGGGAGAAGGCCCAGGTGTCCGACCAGGCGCTGGAGGGCCGATGGAAAAGGGCGGCGAAGGGCAGGGCGATTTCCACGCTCCAGAAGCCGTCGCCCCGGTACGCCGCCGCCTGCCAGATGGCGCTGTAGGCCTTCTGGGTGTTGCCCCGCTCGATGTAGTAGAGATCGACCTCCGTCCCCCGGCTATTGACGGCGAACTGGTAGTACTCGTTGCGGTCGCCGACGGGATCGAGGAACAGCTCCACGTCGTCGTCGCTCCACATGGCCGCGTCGTGCTGGTCGGCGGCGTGGACCGTCAACTCGTCCATCTGCGGTTCCAGGCAGCGGATGCCGAAATAGACCCGGTCGCGGTCGCGCAGCACCCGGAAGCTGGTCTGCACCTCGGCCGGAATCGGCTGGCGCTCGCGCAAGCCTACCTGCTCGAAGCCGGTCTGCTCGGGGGCCTTGGCCCAGGCCGCTTCGTCGAGCTTGCCGTCGATGACCAGGGCACCTTCCAGAGGTGCCACGGTCGCCGCCTTGCGCGGCCCCACCGGCAACTGGGCAGGCACGAACTGACACCATCCAATCACGGCGACGGCAAGCAACCAACGGCTGGGCAAAGACATGGCTAGCTCCTCTTGGCAGGCGAACCCGATGCGTATAGATACCCGTCCAAGCCGCGATTGCCAAGGGAGCAGCGCTGCCTCTAGCGGGTCTCGCGGCGCAGGTCTAGCCAGGCCAGGGTCTCCGGGGAGAAATGCAGGTCCAGGGCGGCAATCCCCGACTCCAGTTCCGCCCGGTTGGCGGCACCGACCAGAGGATGGACGTTCATGGGCTGCTGGACTACGTAGGCCAGGGCGATCTGGGCCACGGTGTACCCCGTCTCCGCCGCCAACTGCTCCACCCGCTCCAGCCGCTGGAAGTTGACCTCGAAACAGTAGGCCCGTTGGCAGGCGGCATCGACGACCTCGGCGAAGCGCTGCCGGTCGGTGCTCTGCAGACGTCCCGAGAAGAACCCGCGCCCCAGGCTCGAATAGGGGAAGAGAGCCAAGCCGTTCTGTTCGTACCAGGCCCGCGCGGCGGCTTCCTTGGGGCCGCCCAATCCCACGCAGCCCGCTCCCCAGGGATCGCCCACCTGTTCGGCCAGACTGAAGTGCGGGCTGCTGATGGCGAAGCCGTTCAGGCCCTTGGCCGCCGCGTACTCATTCGCTTCCTGGATGCGGCCGTGGTGCCAGTTCGAGACCCCGAAGGCGCGCACCTTGCCTTCCTGCTGAAGCTCGTTGAGGGTTTCCACGATGGGGCCGACCGGCACGCTGGGATCGTCGCGATGCAGCAGGTAGGCGTCCACATAGCTGGTCTTGAGCCGGGCCAGCGAGTCATGCAGGTCGGTCCGCAGATCGAAGGGCGTCACCCGCTTGCGGTCGCCGTTGTGATGGCAGCCCTTGGAGACAATGACGACCTGCTCGCGGTTGCCCCGCTGGGCCATCCATGCGCCGATGGCGCGCTCGCTGTTGCCGCCGCCATAGACGTGGGCGGTGTCGATGGTGTTGATGCCGAGGGCCAGGGCGTCGTCGAGCAGTTGTATGCTCTCCGCCAGCCGTTCGGCGCTGATGATCATGCTGCCCAGCACGATGCGCGAAACCGGTTTGTCGATGCCGGGAATACGGTCCGAATACGAACTCATGGTCAAACTCCTCGGGGGGATGGAATGATGGAATGGTGGAATGGTGGAAGGGGGAAGCGGAGGAAGGGTGGAAGTGGTGACGGGAGGAGGGAGGAGGAGGGCGGTACCTAGCGCCGGGCATTCCGCCTCTCTTCCATCATTCCAGTATTCCACCATTCCATCATTCCGCCCCCCTTCCTACTCCATCGGGAACTTCAGGCCCCACTGGGCGCGAAGCTGGTCCATGGTTTCGGCAATGGCCAGGCTTTCGTCCACGGGCATGGCGGGACTCTCCAGCAGGCCTGCGGCCAGGCAGCGGTGTACCTCGCGGATCTCGTATTCGAAACCGTTAATCTCATGGGTCTGGGCCAGCACCTCCGGTTCCGCGTTGGGCCGGGTGAGGGTCGCCTTGGGGGCGTTCCAGAAGTGCTCCACGAAGATCTCCCCGTCCGTGCCGCAGATCCGGGCCGTATGCGGGGTACGGGTACGCACCGAACAGAACAGTGTGGCCAGCTTGCCCGCATCGTAGGCGAGGGTCATGGAGGCCTGCTCGTCCACCCCGGTCTCGCCGATGTGGGCGAAGCCGGTCGCGGCCTGGGCGGTCCCGAAGATCATCGAGGCGTAGGAGATGGTGTAGACGCCTACGTCCAGCAGGCCACCGCCCGCGAGGTCGGGATTCAGCAGGCGGCTCGCCGGATTCCAGCCGCAGCGGAAACCGAAATCGATGATCGCTGCGCGCGGTTCGCCGATCCGGCCCTCGGCCAGCCACTGGCGCACGCCCACGGTCACCGGCAGGAAGCGGGTCCACATGGCTTCCATGAGGAACTGGCCATTGGCGCGGGCGCAGTCGCGCATGCGACGGACGCCAGCCGCATTGACGAACATGGGCTTCTCGCAGAGCACCGCCTTGCCTGCTTCCAGGCAGAGGCAGGCGTGGTCGGCGTGCCCCACGTGGGGACTGGACACATAGACCGCCTGGATTGCCGGATCGGCGGCCAGTTCGGCGTAGCTGCCATA
>QKCY01000477.1 GCA_003245525.1 Victivallales bacterium
CTGCTCTTCGTGGTCCTCTGCGGGGTGAAGGGCGAGAGCGCCTTTGCCAGCTTCGCGAACCTGCGTGGCATCATGACCCACACCGTCATCGTGGGTATTGGCGCGTTGGGCATGACCTTTGTCATTATCAGCGGCTGCATCGACCTCAGCGCCGGATCGGTCATTGCCATGGTCACCTGTGTGATCGGCTACCATCTGCATCGCTGGGGCGGCGAGCATCCGGGGCTGTACCTGCCCGTTCTGGCGGTGGTTCTGGGCCTCTTGGCCGGCACTCTCTCCGGATTCCTCAACGGGCTCCTGGTCAGCACCATGGGACTGGTCCCGTTCATCGCCACCCTCGGCACCATGCTGATCATCCGCGGTTCGGGCAACATCATCGGTGACGACCAGACCATCGTGACCCCCGGGAACTGGCTCGAGAAGCTCATGTACATCGACCCGGGCCGGATCAGCCCGTCGCTGGCCAAGCTGGTCTTTGCACCCGGCGTCTGGCTTCTGCTGGTGTTGCTCGTGGTGAGCCACGTGCTCCTGCGCTACACCGTGTTCGGCCGCTACGTCTATGCGGTGGGGTCGAACCAGGACACGGCCCGCCTCTGCGGCGTGAACGTGCGCCTGGTGAAGACTCTGGTTTTCGCCCTCAACGGCCTCTTTCTCGGCATCTCCGGGGCCATGCTGTACGGCAGCCTCGCCGTCGGCGATCCCACCAGCGCCGTCGGCATGGAGTTGGACATCATCGCCGCCGTCGTGATCGGCGGAGCTTCCCTTAGCGGGGGGCGAGGATCGGTAATCGGAGCTATCTTTGGGGCATTGATTATGTCCGTGCTCCGCAATGGCTCCACCATGATGGGCTGGCGGAACTCCATCCAGAACATCATGGTTGGCGTCGTCCTGATCGGCGCCAGCTATCTCGACCAACTCAAGGAACGGCATCGTCGGTAGCCCGAGCGGCTCGACGCCATCCGCAACCCCGAAAAGGACCCGCCCATGCGAGCCCGCTGTTTTGTGTTTCTTGCGACCATCCTGGCCACCACGGCCCTCTTGGCGGACCGTATCCTGATTGAGCCCGAGTCTTTCGACCAGCTCGGTGGCTGGGTGGTGGACCAGCAGTTCATGGATGCGATGGGGTCTCCGTTTCTCCTCGCGCATGGTCTCGGCACACCGGTGGCCGATGCGGTCGGTACGGCGAAGGTTAGCAAGGCGGGCACCTACCGGGTGTTGGTGCGGACCCGTAATTGGGTCCCTGGCTACACGGGCGAAAATGCGCCGGGGCGCTTCCAGCTGGCCGTGAATGGCACGACGTTGCCCGAGGTCCTAGGCGACGATCAGGGCGAATGGGGTTGGGAAGCGGCAGGCAGCGTGGAACTGCCCGCAGGCGAGGTGGCCGTGGCCCTGCACGACTTGACCGGGTTCGAGGGACGCTGCGACGCGATTCTGCTGACCGACGAAGCGGACTTTGCTCCCCCCGCCAGCGGTCCCGAACTGGCCACTTTGCGCCAGATCGTCCTCGGGGTGTCGCTGGTGCCCGAGGATGCGGGCGAGTACGATCTCGTGGTCGTGGGCGGCGGCGTGGCCGGGGTCTGCGCCGCCATCAGTGCGGCCCGGTTGGGCGTGAGCGTGGCCCTGATCCAGGACCGGCCCGTGCTTGGCGGCGCCAACAGTAGCGAGAGCCGGGTCTGGCTGGGCGGCGGCACCTGTTACCCGCCCTATCAGGCCATCGGACGGCTGGTCCGCGAACTCGATCCGGGCAGTCCCAAGGAATGCCCCGGTCCGGCGGAGAAGTACTACGACGACCACAAGCTGGCCGTGGTCCAGGCGGAGACGAAGCTGAAGCTGTTCCTCAACTGCCGCGCGAACGGGGTCGCCATGAACGGCGAGAGCATCGCCAGCGTGGATGCCACGAACATCCGCACCGGCCAGCGTCTGCGCTTCCGGGGACGGCTGTTCTGCGATGCCACCGGCGACGGCTGCATCGCCGCCCTGGCCAAGGCGGATTGCGAGATGACGGAAACCGGCCACATGGGCCGCAGCAATCTCTGGCAGCCGGTGGATACGGGTCAACCCAGTTCCTTCCCCCGTTGTCCCTGGGCGCTGAACCTGTATGGCAAGCCCTTTCCCGACACCCTCGCCCAGCTCGGCCGCTGGTTCTGGGAGAGCGGCTTCGATCTCGATCCCATCACCCAGGGCGAGGCGATCCGCGACCACAACTTCCGCGCCATGTACGGTGCCTGGGACGCCCCCAAGAACGAGCGCGGCACGTTCCCCAACCACCGTCTCGCCTGGGCGGCCTACGTCTCCGGCAAGCGCGAGTCGCGCCGGGTGCTGGGCGACGTGGTCCTGACCAAGGGGGCCGTCCTCGGCGGCGAGGAGTTCCCCGACGGCTGCGTGCCCTGCACCTGGAACATCGATATCCACCTGCCCAACACCAAGTACGTGAAGGGGTTCGAGGGCCAGGCCTTCATCTCCACCGCCCACTACACCACCTTCAAGAAGCCCTATTGGCTACCCTACCGCTGCCTCTATTCGCGCAACGTGCCGAACCTTTTCGTGGCCGGCCGCGACATCAGCGTCACCCATGAAGCCCTTGGCACCGTGCGGGTCATGCGGACCACCGGCATGATGGGCGAAGTGGTCGGTATGGCCGCCGCCCTTTGCCGGCAACACGACTGCCTGCCGCGCGCGGCCTACACCGACCATCTCGACGAACTCAAGGCCCTCTGGCAGAAGGGCGTCGGTACCGAACCCAAGGCCCCGGCCCTGGCCCCCATTCCCGCCACCTGGGGCACAAACCTGGCCCCGGTCGCCAAACTTCGCGTCTCCGGCAGCCGGGATGCGGCCACCTCCCCGCCCACCAGTCTGAACGACGGCGTGGTCAATGTGGCCCAGGATGACACCCGCTGGTTGAGCGAGGCCAAAGTCCCGCACTGGATCGAGCTGGCCTGGCCCAAGACCCGGACCATTCGCGCCATCCGCCTCGTCTCCGGCTATCGCGGCGGCTCCACCGAAACCCACGACCCCGTCGCCGACTTCCACCTCGAAACCCGCGACGGCGACGAATGG
>QKCY01000158.1 GCA_003245525.1 Victivallales bacterium
GGGATCGAGGCCATGCACTCGTTGGCGCATTGAGGCTCCTTCCTGATCGGGTGAGTGTAATAGTCACAGAAGTGGCGGAGGGGACAGCTTCCTTGCAGGATAGTGTGGAACCCGGGATAGCTGAGAGCTGTAGGGTCGAGGGCACCGGTAATCAGGACAACGGCACGTTTGCGGATGGCCCAACAAAGATGCGAGGCCATGCCCTCAATCGTCACCACAGCATCCATTGAGGCAAGCAGGGCGGGCAGGGCATGGATGGGGTCGGCCTTGACCTTGGTGCCGATCCAGAATGGCTCAACACCGTGGCGGTCCCTGACCAGTTGGGCAAGGCGTTGCCAGTGCGGCCATTGCTTGCGGCAGAGGTGGGGACCGCCGGTCTCGGTTACAAAGCCGATGCGAGGACCGGGAATGGACAATATGGATTGGATACATGGGACCGACATATCAGGTTGAGGCAGGGCGATGTCCTCGGGATCCGCACCATAGCGCGAGACAGCGTGCCTGCCGTAGGGGATGGGGCCGTGTCGCCAGACCAGCTTCTGCCCTGGGAACTTGGCGAATTTGATGGCTGGACAAACCGCTCGGAACCATGGCTCGATCCCTGGCCGAGTGAGATGGACGCTGATCGTCGTGTCTGGACGTTCGTGGTGAA
The DNA here is from genome assembly GCA_003245525.1 of Victivallales bacterium. Lineage (GTDB taxonomy): Bacteria > Verrucomicrobiota > Lentisphaeria > Oligosphaerales > Lenti-02 > Lenti-02. The sequence goes on from QKCY01000158.1 coordinate 653, forward strand.
GGCGATTGACGACGCCAAGCATCATGAGATGATCTCCGATACCAGGCCAGGTGTGAATGGCAACCGGATCTCCTGTCGGCAAGACTGAGAGGCCCCCAGTACCGATGCCAAGGCTCTCAGACAGCACGCGCTCGGTGCTTTGCCGATCCTGCATCTCGGGTTTCCGCTTTATCATGCGGGCGAACGGCCCATGGGGGTCGCGCGGCATGGGGATGCCGTTGAGGTCGAGCAAGAGGTATTGGCTCAAGTCGCCCCAGGGGTCCAAAGCGCGGCGGCTCCATTCATAGGCCCGGTCGGCGAAGGGAGTCGTCCTGAATTGGTCCGCGACTGAATCCCGGTTGGTGTGGTTCTCGTGCCAAACTCTGGCCTCGATACCCGCGAGAACAGCATCTGGAAGCGCCGTTCGGAATACGCGTTTGAAGTAGGGAAACGAAGCATACTTGCTGGCGTAGGATCGGCGGGTCTCCGCAACTCTGAAGTGTTCGAGAACAAATCCGCAGTCTCCCGATCCGGCTACATGCCACGGATTGAACACGGTGTTGTCGCCGTGTTTCTCGACCCAGGCGCGGGTGAAGGCCCAGCCGAGGCCGGGGTGCTTGCACTTCTCCGGGTCCATTCCGGGAAGGGTCTGGGCGGACCAGCTCCAGGCACCGACGTTCTCCTTGGTGTCCTTGAAGTAGCGGAAGGGCTGGAGGACGTGGTCGGGATTCTCGGCGAGCTTGTCGCGGATGGCGCGGAACCAGCCGGGGCGCGGGGTCCAGACGTCGGCATCGAGGGTGAGGATGTGGGGGGCGGTGGAGTGTCGGCTCAGCAGGTAGTTGAGGAGGCCCTCCTTGCGGAAGACGCCGTCGTCGAGGTCGTACTGGGGCAGGCGGACGCGGTGGAGCCAGGGGTAGTCGGGGATGGTGGCAAGGTCGCCGGGGGCCTCGCCGTCGCGGTAGCACCAGGCACAGAGAACGCGGGCCATGGGCTGCTGGTGCCGGTGCCAGCGGGCAAAGGTCCGGGCAACGGCGGCGGCCCGGGGCAGACTGCGACCGTAGAGGACGACGAGGATGTCCAAGTCGGCGGGGAAGGCGGACGGAACAGCGATGGGACTCATGGAAGAGGACAGAGGCGGGGTGGGGGCGACTCGCGAGTCGCCCGTTGCCGGATCGGCCCCTGACGTGGCAGGCTGGACGTCTGCGCCACGGGAGAAGGCGGCGTGGCGGATTCCGCCGACTTCGGCGAGGAGGCGGTCGTAGTCGGCGGCCCAGTCGGTGGAGCGGGTGCGCTTGCGGGGGTGCCAGCCGGCTGTGACCAGAATCCGGGTGTCGGCGGAGCGGCGAAACGCGCAGTAGTGTTTGGCCCCGGCGGGCCAGAAGACGACGCCCCGACCCTGCGCCTCGACCCGCGCGGCCAGGAGTTCGCGCTGGTCGGAGTACCAGGCGTCCGTCTTGGCAGCCAGGCGGCGGCCCAGGATGTCCCAGAAGACCCGGGACTGCGGACAGAGGATGGTAGCGGTGAAGTGCCCGCGGATACGGTCGCGGTCCGAACGGTTCGGGCCACGGTCCACCAAGCCAACGCACGCCTTGCCGCGCGCCATGTAGAACCGGAGATCCGAGAGCGAACCGGAGACGATGGCATCCACGTCCACCGAGACAACCCAGTCGCCGTCCGGAATGCCCCCCAGGAACTCCGCGTAGCGCACGTAGCGGCGGCAGACCATGTAGTTCCGCTCGGCTCCCGCATCGGGAAAGGGGCGGGTCTCGGGGTGGAGATCCACTGCGGGATGGGAGAACGGGTAGCGCGCGAAGGCGTCCTCCGGGACATTGGTGGCGAAGGCATGGACCAGGTAGCCGGGATTGGTCTGGAGGATACTGTGGATGAGCACCGCCGCGTAGTCGGCGTAGGGGGCATTGAAGGCGCAGAGAATGTGGTTACGACCGGTGTTCCCTGGGGGCTCCGGGGGTTCCGCGACCGGGTCGGCGGCGGGCAGAAGGGCAATGTGATCCATGGGACTCATGGGACGGATGGGGGAAGCAGGAACGGCAGGCGAGACGCCTGCGCTACGGGAAACACTGGCACTCCCGGTGGAAGACGGGCCAATCGGGCGACTGGTGTTGCCAATAGCCGGTTCCCTTGGCGCTCTTGGCGTCTTGACGGTTTGGTCCCTCTCCCACGGGGCGGGAACGGGAAAGCGCTTGGCGAGCCACGACTCGAGGACGCCACCCCGGAAACCGCCGTCGTTGTAGTTCATGAAGAGGCAGCCGTTGGCGGCGCGGTCGATCTCGGCCGCGCTGGCCGGGGCCTTGGAGCCGTCGCCAGCGTGCCAGCCGCAGTGGGAACGACCGTCGCGCCCGAGGGAGGGACCGTGGACGCCGGCAACGTTGTGGTAGAGGCTCCAGACGGCGTGGCCGGGAACGGATCGCCACGGAATCGCGGCATCGACCTGTCGCCAGCCAGCCTTGGTCATGAGGGTGGGCACGTGGTAGTCGAAGAACTCGGCCTTGTAGCCAGCGGCTTCCAGCAGGGAGCGGGTCTGGGACTGGGCCTTCCTCCAATAGCCCTGGTCGGTGGAGGTGGAGAGCACGCCGTGGCGGCGGACAGCCCCGTAGTCGGTGCCGGGCCGGAGCGGCTTGAGGAAGAGGAAGTCGTCGCAGGACCCGAGGAAATGCCCGGCCACATCGGGATGGTTGGCGGCATGGACGAACTTGGCGACGATGTCGTGGTTCTTGGGCTTGACCGGGGTCCAGTCGTGCCAGCGAACCATGGGATGGTCGCCGAGCCAGGGCGGGCGGCGGGGACCGATGAGGTGGATGGTGCGGAGGCCGGAGGAGAGAGGAACCGCCATGCCGCCGGGAGGCGGAATGGGGGACGGCGGGGATGGTGGCATGGACGATGTGGGGGCGACTGGCGAGTCGCCCGTCTCCGGGGAAGGGGACAGACTGAAGCCTGGACTACGAACGGGAACAGGGGTGGAAACACGGGACGGGCCAATCGGGGGATTGGCGCTCCCGGTGGCCAGATTTGCCAGGGCGGAGCGGAGGAGGTAGCGCAGTTCGAGGTCGGCCCGCTTGGACTGGGTCCCGAGGGGGACCACCAGGTCGAAGAAGGGGACGGGATCGGCGACGGCGGTGCGGTAGGGGAGAAGGCCGGCATCGGCCTGGGGCTTCGGGGGGCCGGAGGCCTCGGAACTGTCCGTTGTCCGTTGTCCGTTGTCCATTGTCAGTTGGCTCTGATCCCCGGCCACTGGCCACTGACCACTGACCACTGCCTTTCCCCGCGCGGCGGCATGGGCGGCAAGGATGGCGCGATAGCGGGCGGCACGCTGGCATTTGCGCCAGTGGGTGGAGCGCGCCAGGAGGGCATCGGTCTGGCCCAGAAGGGTGCGCAGGGCATCGGGGCCGTTGGCCGCAATGTCGGGACGGATCGCGTCGACGGCGGCCCTGGCCTGGTCGCACGTCATGGCGGAGGAAGGCGCCGACAGGGGTGCCGAAGCTCCCGTTGACAGCCCGGCATCGCGCCGAGTCTGCAGTTCCTGCGCCTGGGCGGGGGTGATCTCCCCGTGGTGGACCCGGATCACCAGATCGCGGTCTAGTTTCCACATGCTGCCTCGCACTCCTCTTGGGTTGCGTGAGTGACGTAGTCGGTGGTCTGCATCTGCCAGCCGAAGGACTGGTAGCATTCGCCGAACCGCCAGAACTCCCAGGTCGTGTAGTCGCCGATGTAGGTGCAGGAGGTGAGCACATGAAGCAGCTCGTCGCACCCATTCTGAACGCTCCCTGCCCAGGTCTGCACGCAGTACCATCCGGGCACAAACTCCTCCGGACCGCCCGATCCGGAACCGCCGGAGCTGCCGCCGGACCCGGACGAGGGTTCGGAGACGCTGGCCTCCGAGGGCTCACTGCCGGAAAAGGAGTCGGATCCGGACGCGGCACTCGGTTCGCTCGGCTCCGATGCGTCCGAGGAGGACGAGGAGGAGGACGAACTGGAACTGGAACTGGACTCTTCCGGTTGGCTCCCGGATGATTCCGAGGAGGAGGACGAGGAGGAGGACGAAGAGGAGGACGCGGAGCTGGATGACTCGGATTCGGTGGAACTGCCCGGCTCGCTGGACTCGCTGGGGCTGCTGGACTCGCTAGGACTGCTGGAACCACTGGATTCGCTGGGATTGCTCGACGCGCTCGACTCGCTGGGGCTGCTCGGCTCGCTGGGGCTGCTCGGGCTGCTGGGATCGGAAGAGGGCTCCGAAGAGCTGCTGCTGCTGGATTCGCAGCAGCAGGAGGTCATCAGCTTGCCGAGGATCTTCAGCAGGACGGGGACCGCGCCGGTCCGGAGCTTCTGTAACGTGACCACGGCATCCCTCCTTAGTCTTCCGGACAGTCCTCGGTGGCGAGGACCTCCTCGCAGCTCGGGCCCGTGACCGTGCGCAGGACACCGTTGACGTAGATCTCGGTCACCTTGATGTGCTTCAGGGTGCTGTCGTCCCAGTGGTGGTCGACCACCCGGCTCACGGAGACGGTCTGCCCACGCGGCACATAGAGGTCGGAACACAGGTACTGGGTGACGATGCCGCCAACGGATACAGCGGCGGGGATGACGACCTCGGCCCAGCCGTTGGGCGTGATGCTCTCGCACGAGTCGCCATTCGGGTAGTCGTCGGTCTCGTAGTCGGCATCGGGGATGGCGCTGCCGGAGCGGATCTCGGCCGTGGGGCTCGAGTTGCCATTGGGGAAGCGCAGGTAGACCCACCAGTAGTGGGTGCCGGTCGGCATGGTGCCCGAGGACCCGGACATGGACAGCATGGACTGGCCGGTGTTGACCCGCGCCCCCTGCATCGTGTAGTTGCCTTCGCCGTCCACCGTGATCTGGAAGGGGTACTGCAGTTCGGCCAGGATCTGTCCCGCCATGGCCGTCGCGTCGACGCCGAGCGCCAGCGAGCCGTTCTGCTCGCGCAGCAGCAAGGGAGGAGCGACGCGGAAATGGTTGACCCAGGCACCGAGCCGGTTCAGGGCCTGGGCGATGAGCCCGTACTTCCCCTTGCCGCTATAGTCGTCGCGCAACACAGTCATTCCGCCTCGCCCTCCCAGATGGTGGACCAGTCGCCCTCCTTGCGATAGACGGCGGTGAGCAAGCCGGAGAGCGCCCCGTAGGAACGCTCGATGGAGGTACTGACCAGACGGTAGTCCGTTGCCCAGGTACCCGGCACCGGCTCGCCGCCCGTGTTGTCGACCGGCCAGGTTACACGGTACTCGTAGACGGTCCGGGTGCGGTAGCCCATGGTGGCGGTGCCGCCGACCGCGCCGCGCATGGCCAGGGGCTCCTCCTGGACCTGCATGGTGGGGCCGATCACGTCGGGGGTAGTGTCGAGGTAGGCCATGTTACTTCACCCCCTCGGCGGCGGCGATCCGTTCAAGAAGCCGACTATGGTTCTGGAGTTCACGGAGAATGCCCGGATCGGCGAGGGGAATCGCGGGTGCCGGGGATTGGGGAGGAGTCGAGGAGAAGGCTGGGTGTTCGGCAGGGGGAACGCCCCCCGCCGGGGGGGAGAGGGGCACGTCGTGCGTCTTGCCGGTGCCCTGCCGCTGATTGCCGGCTGCATCCGAGGCCTTGTTGGCGTCTCGGCGGAGATCGTCGGCCTTGAGCAGTTCGCGGCCCCGCGTGGTCATCCGCCGTCGGGCCTCCTGGGTGGTAAGGCCGGCCCGCTCCAGCTCGGCCTCGCGTCGGCGAGCCGCGGCGACCTGGCGCTCGAGCCGGGCTTCGGCCTTCTGTCTCTGGCGTGCCTGCTTCTGCTGTTCCTTCCGCGCCTTCCGGGCTTCCTTGCGGGTGCCCGGTTGCAGGAGGGCGTTCCAGGCGGCTTGCGCCTTCCCGGTCGCCTGCCTGTCGGCAGCGGCCAGTTGTCGGCCCTGATCCCTAAGCTGGCCGACGCGGTTCGCGTTGGCTTTCGCCTGGCCCTGGGCCGTCTCGGCCCGCGCTTGGAGAACCACGGCGGAGGCAGTCTTTTCGGCCTGCGCAAGCTGCTTGCCGCCAGCCACGATGGTCTCGCTCGCCTGGTCGGCGAATGCCTTGCGGTCGCCGATGGCGGCTTCGTCCTGGGTCTGCTGCTCCTGCCGGGTCTCCTCGCGCTCCTTGGCGACTTCCTCGGCGGCGGTCTCTTCGGCCTCCGCTGGCCCCGTCGCGGGTTCGCCTGCCGGCGGCGGGGAAGCCTCGGGAGGAGGAGTCTTCTCCTCAACCTCCGCCTTGGTTCCCTCCCCTCTCTTCTTGGCCTTGTCGCGGTCTGGCCCGAATTTGCGTTCGTAGACCTCCCTCGCCGTCTCCCCGTTGCGGTTGACCTTGTCCAATCCCCCGTGTGCACTCACCCAGCTCTCCTCGAACTGCTCCCAGTCGGATTTCTGGTTCTTCAGAGCCCGGTTCTCGGCCAGTTCGGAGAGCTTCCGGTTGAGCCCGGTGACTTCGCCGATCACCTTCCCGATCTCCCAACCGATGAAGGCGGTGGCCCCGATGGCGCCGACGTTCTGGAGGCCCTTCCCGGCAGTTCCCAGAACATTGTTCAGTGCAGGCACGGCCTCTCCCGCCTTCCCCAGCATGCCCGTGAAGCCCTTGATGGAGTCCATGGCGGCAGTCGCCGTCTTGCCCACTTCGGCAAGGTGGCTGCGGACGGTGAGGACGTTGGAGGCAACCTGGGCGATCCTCTGGGTGTGCTCTTCCGACAGCCCGATCTTGCCGATCAGATCGCCGTTCTCTGCGAGAAAGCCGGAAAGCCCGCCCAGGGCGGTCGTCAGGGTTTCGACGGCCCCGCCGAGCTTCTCCCCGCCGGGAATGACATCCCCGAGATCGCCGAGCCTTCCGAGGTCACCCAGTAGGGTGTCCACCGCCTCCTGCAAGAGGGGAACGGCATTCCCGCTCACCTCCTGGCCCGCCGCCCCGAACTGGCCGCTCAGACCGTCGAGCTGGTCGCCGGCGACCTGGACGAGGGCAGACATGGCAGACTGGAACTGCCGAAACTGCCCCACGCTGCTATCGGCGAACTCCCGGACGCCGTCCTTGGCCAGGGCGAGCTCGCGGACGATCTGCTGGATTTCCTGTGTGTTCATCGGTGCTGTCGTTTCCGGTTCGGTGGTTCTGCCACGGAGGCCCGGGGATGGCCGGGGTGGCTTCAGGGTTGCATCAGGGCTGGGAGGTCAACCTCCGGCAGAGCCGTTTCCAGCGTTCGCGGGCCCGGATGCGGGGATCGTCGGCATGGAGGCGTTTGGGATCGAGCCGTCGTTCGAGCTCGCGGTTGCGCTGCGCCAGCGCGCGACACAGCCAGTGCACATGCGTCTCAGGAACGCCGTAAAGCCAGTAGTGGGTGCTGCCGCCCGGACAGGTCTGGGCCAAACCGACGAGGAGGGCGGCGAGATCGGTCCGGCCAGGGCTTTTTTTCGTTCGGGGCCACCTGGGTCAAGGGGCGGATAGCCATGCCCGGCGAGGTCAGCAACAACGGCGGAGAGTTCGGCGGACGTGCAGGCAAGGCGGACGGCCCAGGCTTCGACCAAGCCCTGGGCGGTATGGGAATCGAGGGCTTCGAGCGCCTCGGGCTGGCGACCATGGGCAAGAATCCAGCCAGCGCACAACGACACCCATTCGGCAGGGCACGCGAGCCATTCGGGAGGGACGGGCCAACGGTCGAGCCGCTGGAGGGCGACGCGGGCGGCGAGGGTTGGGGAATGAAGGAGTTCGCCGCCAACCGCAACCGTGCGGAAGAGCAGACCGTCCTGGCCTGGGGTCCGCTGGCGTCCGGCCTCGGCTTCGCGGAGGTCGATGAGGGTGTCGAGCAGTTCGTGGACCTCGTCGAGGCCGAGTTCGCGGTTCCCGCGCGCGCCCCGGATTTCGGCGAACGCGCGGGCGTCGCAGGGCTCGGCCAAGAAGGTGACCGATATGGATTGAAGGGTGGGTTCGGGCATGGGATGGGGTCTCCGCCGGGCCAGCCGTCCCGCCGGGCGGCGGAACGGCCGGCAGCGCTTACGACGCCGTCGTGATGGCGCTGTCGGTCAGGGCGGCGGCGGCGATCTCCTCGAAGTAATGGAAGGCGATGGAGTAGGCCAGGTAGCCGTCCTCGGCCTGGCCCTCGGTGTTCACCTCGTCGATGCGCACCTTGTAGGGCGCGGCGGTGGCCCCGGTCCGGGTCCAGACCTGGCCGGCCACAGGCAGCGTGACGGTGTCGTCCAGCACGTAGATCTTCTGGGTGCCGGAGACCTTGCGGCGGCTGGAGTCCTCCTGGAGGAAGGTGCCGTCGGCGCGGTTGATCTGGGTGAGGTTCTCGGGGCTCTGCTGGAGGTTGGGGCCTTCGACGACTTCGATGAGGTCGGCGGTGCCGCCAGCGATCTTGAGCCAGTCTTCGGTGGCTCCACGGGGTACGGTGATGGCTGCCATGGGAGAGGGACTCCTTTGGTTAGGGGGAGTGGGAGACACGGATGCAGACGAGTCCGACGACCGGCCGGAGCCTGCGACAATCAGAGGGAGGCGATGACCGTCGCCAGCCGGTAGGCCTCGGCGAAGGAACCCGCCTTGGTGGCGTAGTGGAACCAGGCGCCCTGAGCGCGGGCCTGCACGCCCAGGACGGGCCGGGGATCACCCGTCGTGACCAGGGCGGCGGCGAAGGCCTGCCCTATCTCGTCCCAGCCAGGGATGCCACCGGACAGGTCGAGGACGACACCGAGGGAGACTGCTTCCTCCAAGGCGACAAGGACGGAACGCACCTTCTCCGGCAGCTCGGGATAGGTGGCCGCCAAAGCCTGCGCGTCCGCCAGGATGCTGTCGCCCTCAGTGCGGGTCCAGCCCAGACGACCGGCCCGCTTCCAGTCGCCCGCCAAAGCGTGGACATGTCCCTGGTACGCCCAGACAGCGGGAATCACGGTGTAGGCCTGGCCCGTTGGATCGGTGTAGGTGTAGCTCATGGCGTTATCCCTGGAATTCGTAGGCACCGCAGTCCACGGTGGCGACGATGCGCGGACGGCCCTGGTAGTCGAGGGTCTCGGCGGTGGCGTAGGTGTTGCTGCCCTGGCCGATGGGCGTGGCTCCGGCGGCGAGGTCGTAGCCATGGGCGCGGATGGCGGCGAGCAGAGCATCCTCGTTGGCGGCACCCACAAGGCCGTCGGGCAGGTCGAGCGGAGAGACGAAGTCGGTCAGAACGCCATAGACGTTATTGCTGGCGGTGCCCAGCCAGGTCATGGTTCCACAACCGAACGCCAGGTTGTTGCGGTGGGTGCCCGCCGTGGTCAGGCTGGCATTCGCCGTGTCGAGGTGGAGATAGGTGTTGTTTACGCCGGTGATATTGCCAGTCGCCTGGGAACAGTTGGCGACAATGCAACTCCGGTGGGTGCCTGTCGCGAGCCCGTAGCTGGTGCTGGTCCCCATCCCAAAAACCAGCAGCCAGTAGCTCGTTCCACCATATGTCTCGGCCTGCGAACCGATGTTGTTCTTGATGGACTCACAGCTATAGGTGGTGCAGGAGTAGTACCCGCCCCCATAGCGGGTCACCGTGTTCCCATCCGCCAAGCACGAATAACAGGTGCAGGAATGAGCCCCGCCGCCATCGTACGCGGCGTTCTGGGTCATGCGGCAGGAATACAGGCTCCCGGAGGCGGCTCCCCCGCCGCCGCCCGACGACACCCCGGATGCGTTCAGTGTGAAGAGGCAGTTCGTCGCCGTCCCGCCGTACATGCCCCCGCCATAGCCATCGCAGGTGTTGTCAGTGACGGTGCATCCCTGGAGGCGGACATTGATCGTCCCACCCCCGCTGAAGGAGTTGGAGCCGACGTGCTGGTTGCCCGTGATGGTGCAGTCCACCAACTGCAGGGAGTCGGCCAGATCGGTGCAAGCACCAACGAACGAGTCCGCGATCCGGCAACCGCTCACTGTCGGGACTGCACTCCCATAGACTTGCTTGCCGGTGACCGCCTGGGCCGCCGTGGACAGGACCGAGCGGGTGTTGGTGAGCGTGGTCGCATTGGCGTAGGAGTTCGCGCCGATGCTATCCTCCGGGGCCTCGTAGCTGCGTTCGGCCAGCGTTTGCTCGGTGCCCAGGAAACCACCGTAGACCGTGACTCCGCTAGGAATCTCGAACCCATTGAGCGTCCCCGCGTTGTAGGTGCCGGTGGCGATCCAGATTTCGGTGGCGGCCCCGGCGGCGGCGAGTGTGAGGGCAGCAGCCGGACTGCGCAGAGCCTGAGCCCAGGAGTAGCCGTCATTGCTGTCGTCACCGTCCTCGGAGACGTACAGGCGGGTTCCGCTGGCCATCTCGAAGGCGGCGCGCCACTCCAGGCACCAATGCCCGTCCAGATAGGAGAGCGTGACCTGGTTCGCGCCGGTTGCGGAGGGGGAACCGGAGACGCGCCAGCCGTCTGGATAGGCCAGCGTCGCCCCTTCGCGCAGGTAGATGCGAGTCTCCCACAGGACGGAGCTACCGGGGGTGGAGGGTGCGGTCAGTGCCAGATCGTTGCTGACGATGTACTGGCGTCCGTTGGTCGGTTGCAGCATGGCCGCCGTCACCTCGACGAGCGTCAGCCCCCCCGCAGCTTCGTCGCCGATCAGATAGGCCAGATCGGACCAGGCTGACGCGCCGTCGCCGATCTTCACGCGGCCCGGAACGCCAATCTCGTAGCCCAGTTCTCCCTGGGCCAGGGTCGGGTTGAGGGCCGTCCAGTTGGCGGCGCTGTCCCGGCGTAACTGAATCTGCTGAGCCATCAGGCTGCTCCTCCGTCAATGGCGGACAGGCCGCCGTATACGCTCACGGCCGCGCCGCCGTCCAGGTTTCCGGTTCCTCCGATCAGGGCGGGATCGGACC
>QKCY01000246.1 GCA_003245525.1 Victivallales bacterium
ATCATGGTCTGCCCGGTTCCGGATTCCCTCAACCCGACCGGAGAGGTCCCATGGACAGCTATCCCTTCCACCCCGTGACCTTCTACCTCGCTCCCACCGGCAAGGATGCGTGGAGCGGGCGCTTGCCCGAAGCCAATGCCGAGGGCACCGATGGCCCGTTGGCCACCATTCCCGGCGCGCTCGCCAAGATCCAGGCCATGCGCGACCGGCCCCGCAATCCCGAGGTCGTGGACGTGGTTGGGGCCTTGCATGGTCCCGTCGTCGTCTACCTGCGCGGGGGCCGCTATCCCATTGCCAAGCCCATCACCATCACGCCCGCCGACTGCGCGCCCATCACCTTCGCCGCCTATCCGGGGGAAAAGCCGGTTCTCGACGGCGGCGTGCGCATCACCGACTGGGAAGTGACCGAGGTCAACGGGGCCACGGCCTGGGTGGCCGACCTGCCCACGGTACGTTCGGGCGAGTGGAACTTCCGCCAGCTCTTCGTGAACGGCGAACGCCGCGTCCGGCCCCGGTTGCCGAAGCAGGGCCTCTACCGCATGGAATCCGTGCCCGGCATGCCCCTGCCCGCGGGTTGGGGCGGCGGCGGCTACACGAAGTTCGTGGCCGCCGAAGGCGACGCCCAGGAATTCCGCAATCTCGGCGAGGTGGAGGTCGTCTACCTCCACTTCTGGATCGAGGAGCGCTCGAACATCGCCGACTACGATCCCGCCTCCCGCCTGGTCACCATGACTCGCAAGAGCCGCACGAATCTGGTGGGGTCCTTCGGCAGCCAGTTGGCCGACTACTATTTCGACAACGTGTTCGAGGTGCTGGACACCCCCGGCGAGTGGTATCTGGACCGCGAGGCAGGCAAGCTCTACTACCTGCCTATGCCCGGCGAGACGCCGGAGAACACCGAGGTCTACGCCCCCCGCGTCGTCCAGCTCCTGCGTCTGGTCGGCGAGCCCAACGAGGAGAAGCTGGTGGAGTATCTCGGCTTCCGGGGCATCACCTTCCAGCACACCGACTGGCGGCATCCCGGCGAGACCCCCGAGGCTTCCCTCGATCCTCTCTCCGTGGACGGCAAGGCCAGCGGGGCCTCCATCAGCAACTTCAACCGGGGCGACTACGCCGCCTCCGGCCAGGCGGCCTCCGACGTGCCCGGCGTCATCAGCCTCACCGGCGCGCGGGACTGTGTGTTCGAGGACTGCGAAATCCGCAACGTGGGCTGGTACGGCATGTTCCTCTCCTGCGGCTGCCGGGGCATCCGGGTCGTGGGCAACCGCTTCTACGACCTCGGCGGCGGCGGCATCAAGGTCAACGGCGCGACCCCGGTCGCCCCCAAGACCAGCCTCACCGGCTGGAACCGCATCACCGACAACGAGATCCGCGCGGGCGGCAAGGTCTTCCACAGCGCCGTCGGCGTCCTGGTCATGAACTCGGCCGGGAACGTGGTCGCCCACAACCACATTCACGACCTCTACTACAGCGGCATCTCGGTCGGCTGGGTGTGGGGCTACAAGGACAGCTCCACCTACGCCAACCTGATCGAGAAGAACCACATCCACCACATCGGCCAGGGCCTGCTTAGCGACATGGGCGGCGTCTACCTGCTCGGCATCCAGCCCGGCACCATCGTCCGCGGCAACCTGATCCACGACGTGGAGAAGGCCCACTACGGCGGCTGGGCGCTCTACACCGACGAGGGCTCCAGCCATATCGTGCTGGAGAACAACATTTGCTACGGCACCAACGGCGACGTCTTCCACCAGCACTACGGACGCGAGAACGTGGTCCGCAATAACATCCTGGTCTGCGGCGACGAGGCGACCGTGGCCTACACCCGCGTCGAGCCCCACGTGGGCGTGACCTTCTACCGCAACATCCTGGTCAGCGCGGGCGCCCCCATGTTCCGCCAGTTCTGCAGCGACGATACCCGGCGCATCGTCGCCGACTGCAATCTCTACTGGGACATCACCCGGCCCGCTCCCCTCTTCTGCCGCAAGGGCGAGGAGGAGCTGGACTTCGCCGCCTGGCAGGCCGTCGGCCACGACGCCAACTCCAAGGTCGCCGACCCCGGCTTCAAGGATCTCAAGGCCCACGACTTCACCCTCGCGGCCGACTCCCCCGCCCTGGCCATGGGCTTCCGCCCCATCGACCTCAGCGACGTCGGCATCCGCCCGGCCGGAAGCCGGGACTAGGGCTTCCCTGCCTCCATCCCGACCAGTAACGGCGGCGAGTTCCTGCCTGGACACTCGCCGTCGGAGTCCCGCGTTCACGCGGCAGTCCTCTTCGGTGCTTCAGCGCCGAAGGGAGCGCGCTGCTGGCGACCGCACCTCACGAATCCTCCCGATCCCAGCCAACTCCCATGTCCAGGATTGGGAACTCGCGCCAGATTCGTTCCGCTTCGTCCCGAGACATGGTCGACAGGTACTGTCCTGCACTTGAGAATGGCCAGTCCTGCCAAAGCTCGGCATAGCCATGATGCACGGGATTGTGGTGAATGTAGTTAATTGTGGCCCAGCGGTGGGCTTCTGTCTTGATCTCCTTGAACAGGCAGCGATGCCAACATGTCCGGCCTGCCGCGCCATCCTCCACGTTCCAGCCGTGCGACAGTCGCCCATGGAGCTTCCCAACCACGTGGCGGCAGAGGGGGATACTGCGGCACTGCACCATCACGTGGTAGTGGGTAGGCAGGATACACCATACGCAGACCTGCTCGCAGGGCTCGGCCAGTGTACTCAGCAGACTTCGCTCGAACTCAGCCATACGCCTGGGACTATGGCCGAGAATAGGGACGTGCTCGTAGGAGGCCCCCGAGAGATGATACCAGTGACGTTCGAGCCCGTGGGGTGGCCCGTGCCACGGCTGTCCCGCGCAATGCCGTGCCTGGAGTGCTTCGGCACGCTGCTCGGCCGTCATGTCTCGCCAGTTGTAGGGCATCCGTGTTCTCCTCTTCCTGTGACTGCAAGGAACAATACGGCAGGATCGCGCGGCGGCAACAGGCCGCATGTGCTTCCCGTGCAGGATGTCCCGGCGACCGGACCCCGGCACGTGACGGGAGCCGATATGTTCTGCGCATGCCTCGCTTCCCCTTCGGCGCTGAAGCACCGAAGAGGACTGCCGCGTGAACGCGGGACTCCGACGGCGACGCCCCGACGCACGGTGGACGGCGATGGTCTATCACGTCCCCTTGGTCCATTTGCTCTGGCGTTGCCTCGTGGTACGTTCAGACCTGCATCATAGGAGGGTCTGATGAAGTACGGCAACGCCCTGCTATTCTTGGTCTTGGCAGCCCTGGTGGGGTGTGTGTCCAGAACCAGGGTCGGCATCGAGGCGGCACGCCTCCCTTCGCCAGATTGGGGAGGTGCCGAATGGATGAGAGCGAAGCCTCTTCCCGATTCGGACGTGAAGCCAGTGACCTTTCAGCTTCTGCCTGTTGTCCACGGGCCTCAGGACGGGGCAAAGGAGTTCGTGCGTTCGCCTTTCCTTTCTCTGCAAGGCGAAGAGCCCGAGCGGTACTGGCTCGGGCTCACTCCGGTAGCGGACCAAACGGGTATTGCGACCGCTTGGCATGAGCTCGCCGAAATCATGGCCCAGCCCGGCACGCGGTTGGTCATCGTCTTGACGCCTGCCGCCACAGTGGCTGTGAATGACTTCTTCAGTCGATCCGGTCCGGACAGCGCGTTGGGGATTGTGCAGGACGGTCGCATGCGCTCGCTTTTTCCTGCTCCAGACGGTCCGCGCAATCCCCGGGCAGTGAGAATGAAGTTCGGGTTCCCGCTTGGCCAGGAAGAGGAGGATGCAAGGACGTTGGTGACCCGTCTTCTCGCCATGCGTCCTCCGGCCGATATCCTCCGCGAGCAAACAACCTCGAGACTCACCGAGGCCATTGCCAAGACGGACTTGGATCAGGTCAGGGACCTTCTCCGTGCCGGTGTGGGCATTGAGGATCGCGACCCATTCGGTTTCACGCCGTTGCAGCGGGCTCTCGTATTGTGGCAACACACCTGTCTCGACACCAGACCCATCGCGGAAGCCCTGCTGGCGGCGGGTGCCGACATCAATCCCGGCGACGACAATGGGCGGACGCCTCTCGAGATTGCCCTGTATCCCAGCTACCTTCCTGCCGTCAGGTTCGCCAACTGCGTCGCCAGCCAGCAGAGGCTTACGCCTGACTGCTCGTTTGGCTATGGCCTTAGCCCATGGGGATCCGTGCATGTGACGTCCCCGGAACCCGAGCTGAACAAGCCCCTGATCCGCTGGCTGGGTGCCCATGGGGCAGACCTTGACGTGGAGAACGACTGGGGTCAGACGCTCTTGTACCACGCGATACTCAGAGGCCAGACCGAAAGGGCAGGGCTACTCATCAGCCTGGGGGCTGACATCAATCGGGCGTCGCGTGCGGGGAGCACCCCGCTGCATGGCGCGTTGGGGAGTGGCGCGACCGCGCTTGCCGAACTCCTCATCGCCAAAGGGGCCGACGTCAGCGCCCTCGACGAGTACGAGAGGTCCCCCTTGCACGTGGCAGCATGGGGATGGCAGCCACGGACTGTCAAACTCCTCCTCCGCCGGGGCGCAGACCCGAACGCACGGGACAAAGGTGGGGCGACCCCGTTGCATTGCGTGGTACGTGGCGATGGCGAGACCGATGCAGAGAAGGACCAACGGAGCGTCATCCGAAGTCTGTTCGCAGCCGGGGCGCGGGCCGATATCCGTGACGCGGAGGGGATGACCCCGCTGGACATCCTCGTGGAGAGAGGAAAGTCGCAGGCCGAGGCCGGGCGGCTTCTGCGCGAAGCCGGTGGGGCAGGGAAACCAGGAGTGCCACCTGCCGAATAGGCTGGCCGTGGGCGAGATCCACCGGCCGCTAGCCACTTGCTCTGGCGTTGCCTCGCGGTACGTTCCGACCAGTACCATAGGAGAGTCCGATGAAGCACGGCAACGTCCTGTCGTTCCTGGTTCTGGCGTCCCTGGCGGTCTGCGTTCCGAGGAGTCCGGCCATGCCCTATCCCGGTAGCAACGACGATCCCCATCCCGGTCCCGCCGGGCAGCCTCCCTACGAGATGAAGGGCCGGGCCGAGCTGCATCCCGCGCTCGCCCATTTCGCCGACTGCACGGTCTGGCAGGTGGACGCGGAGGATGCCGAGGCCGAACTCTACCGGACTCAGGAGCAACGGCTCTTCCGGGAGTTCTGCGGCAAGCTGGTCTACCGGGCCACGGGCAAGCATCCCGTAATCACGGTCCGCCCCCAGGAACCCTTGCCGATTCCCGAGCCGTGGGACTGCGTGAACGCCTGGAACTGGGGTTGTGCCTGGGCCTGGGCCATGCGCCCGGACACGCCGGCTTTGCAGGTGGAGGCGTTGGTGCTCGATGCCGAGGGGAAGGAACACACCATCGGCCTGGGCCGCATGGCCTACCAGTATTGGTTCCCCATGCATGCGAAGGTGAACGAGGCGATTCCCCGTCCCGCCCGCTTCGCCGGTTTCCGTTTCCGGAACGGAACGAACACCGAGCCCCGCCGGGTCTACCTGGGACCGGTCAGCTTTTACCAGGAGGAACTGAAGCCGCTTGCCTTCGATCCCTGGCCCGAGAAGCTGCCTTTTCCCACCCGTCCCGAGACGATCCTACCCACCAACCGGACCACGGCCTTCACGAACACCACCCGCCAGGATGGTGCCGCGACCGTGTTCGAGTACCAGGGTGACGATACCACGCTCGCCTATCGGCTGGACCCGACGCAACCCTTCCTGGACGGCCTGGAAATCCGCTGGAACGGACGCAGCCTGTGGCCCTATCGGGGAGCGCAGATTACCCTCGCCAACGGGCAGATTGCCACCGTGCAGGCGACGCGGGTCGGTCCCGATGCCATCGACTGGACTTGTGTGGCAGGCGACATGCAGACCACGCTCTCAGCCCGGTTGCGCATCGTCCAGAAATCCTTGATCTTCGATCTGGAGGAAAAGGGGCCGGGACGCATTGCCCGCATCACCTTGGGCCGGGCCGAAGGCTTGCAGGCCCCCAGGGCCATCTGGGTGCCCTATCTCACCTACGGCAACAAGGATCGCGACCCGCGCCTTCTCCTGGACGAGGGGCTGTTCGTGTTCAGCCAGTTCGACTGGTATGTGTCCGACGCCTCGGAGCTATTCGGGGTCTCCGGCCGCACCGGCGCGGACTGGGCCGAGTTCAACGGCGGTCTGGCCTACAACCCGAAGACCGACGGCACCCGCAATCCCCTGCGCGAACGGCTGTTCCTGACTGCCTCCCCCGAGGTGGAGGAGGTCTTCCCGACGATTGCGAATCCGCCGTCGCCGCTACGCGAGGCCCAGGCGGACCGGCAGTGGCGCATCCGTAGCGGGGCGAACCACGAGGCCGAGGTCAAAGACGCCCGCCACCTACGCGCGCTGGGCCTGGAGAAGGTCACCGTGCGCTACCACGAGGATTCCTGGCGTGACGCGGGCGAGAGTTATACCTTCCGCACCGATGCGGCACCCGGACGCGGGGGCGATGCGGCCCTCAAGCAGATGGTGGCCGCAGTGCAGGACACCGGCTGGCGGGTGGGCTTGTACACCAACTACACCGATTTCGCGCCCGTGAACGCCTACTGGAACGAGGATTGGGTGACTCGTACCTCCGATGGCAACTGGCAGGGCGCCTGGACCCGCTGCTACGCGCCGAAGCCCATGGTCGCGGTCCAGATGCAGGCGCTGCTGGCCCCGCAGATCCAGGCCAAGTTCGGCGAGAACCACAGCTACTGCGACGTCCACACCTGCGTTACCCCCTTTGAGCGGGTGGACTACGACGCCCGCGTGCCGGGCGCAGGGACGTTCCGCCAGACCTTCGAATGCTTCGGGCGGCTGCTCTACAACGAGAAGTTCGCCCACCATGGCCCGGTCTACTCCGAGGGGCGCAACCACTGGTGGTACGCGGGCCTGACCGACGGCAACTATGCGCAGATGTCCTCCCCCGAGCCGCCGCAGGAACCCCTGTTCGTCGACTTCGACCTGCGCAAGATGCACCCGCTCGAAATGGATGCGGGCATGGGCTCCCCCGGCATGTTCTACCGGAAGGGTGCCCTGCGCAACTACCGCCAGTACATGGCCACCACCCTGGCCTACGGGCATATCGGTTTCTTGGAGGGCAACGAGGCCGACATGATGCGCATGTACTACCTGCTCCAGCCCTTGCAGGACCACTACGTGATGAAGCCGGTCGAGTCCATCACCTACGACGGCCAACCCACCAGCCAAGCCCTCGCCAGCGGGGCCATCGCCAGTGGTCGGCTACGGGTGACCTACGAGGGCGAGGCGAGCATCTGGGTGAATGGTAGCGAGATTCCCCAGTTCCTTACCATCTTGGATAAGTGGTCTGAGGTACTAGCCCCTTGGGGGTTCTATGCACTTTCTGGGAACGTCGCGAGCATGCACGTGCTCCGGCCCGCCGTGTCGGCGCCTCGTGGCAGGGACGTGCCGCAGCGGACCATTGATCTGGCCACTGGTCCAGATTCGCACTACCTCGCCAGTGCCGATGGCTATGTTTTCGTTCAGGGCATGGCGACTGATGGCGCCGGCGTGCTGAAGCGCGAGACCGACGGTTGGGAGCTGATCCCGGCCCGCGAGTTCGGTGTGTTCGGCTTCGAACCCAGGTTGGTGGACTGCGTCGAGCGCCCGTTTGCGGTTCGCGCCCTGGCGGAGGACGGCACTTTGGGCGAGGAGGTGCCCGTCCGTTGGAGCCGGGGCCTGTGCTTCGTACTGCGCGGCAAGGATGCCCCCTTCAAGTACCGTATTGTCCCCGGCGAAGGCGTCCCGTTCACCCAGCCCATGGTTCGGTCGTCGAGACTGGCCGTGCTGGGCCAGAACGTCTGGGTCAAGCTCCCGGATGGGGTCCCCCTAACCAGTGCCCAGTGGCATGGTCCCGATGGCAAGCCCTCGACTGCGGCTGCCATACAGAGAGAGGATGTATGGGACATCCCCGTTCCGGCAGGTCTTCCCGCCGACCGTGTGACTTGGCTGGAGGTGCGCAGCGGTGCAGCGACCTACTGGTTCGATCTGCTGAGCCAGGAACCATTGGGGCTGCGGGCGGTGGCTACCCCGCGCGACCATCGGCCCGGCGAACCCGTCGAGGTCGAACTCGCCCTGGTCAATCGGACGGAGCAGGCGCTGAGCGTGTCCTTGCAGTTGGTCGCCGACACGGGACAGGCGGAGAGCACGACGCAGGCCATTACCGTGCCAGCACTGCTGCCCACTGGGACGGGCTTGAACTCCAGCACTCTCATCAATGTAACCGTAAAGGTCAAAGTGCCCTGGCACCTGCCCTGGCAGACGGGCGAGGCAAAGCTGGAGGTGACGGCCACGGCCGGGGATATCACCGCCCAGACCTCGCTGTCCGTGCAGGCTCAGATCACGCCCCGCGTTTTCCAGGACCTGCTGGCGCAGGATGTGGCTTGGCACAAGGGCTCCTGTTCGCGGGGCGAGCCGGAGAGGGAGGGGCTGGATACGGTCTACGATGGCAGCGCGAGTGTGAACCAGGCGTCCTGCGGCAAGGTGACCCGCAAGGCCTTCTTCATGCACCCGCCATGGGGGCCGCGCCAACCGGGCTATGTCTTCGCTGAGATCCCGGTAGACCTGCCCAAGGAGCTCGTCCATCTGCGCGCCTTCACGGGCCTGCGCGATGGCATGGATGCCTCCGACGGTGTGGTCTTCAGCGTCCGGGTGACCCCGGAAGGGAAACCCGTACAGACGGTGTTCGAGCGCCATCATACCGCGCTCGGGTGGGAGCCCGCCGATGTGGACCTTTCCGCCTTCGCCGGGCAGAAGGTGACCCTCCGCCTGCAAGTGGACTGCGGTCCGGCCAACAGTACGACCGCCGACCACTCCCAGTGGGGCGACCTCTGCCTCGCCTTCGCCCAGGATGTTCTCCGGGTGAAGTGAGGTGGTACGACCCCACCGGTGTGCCAGTCTTGGATCGTCGCGAACCTACGCCGCCTTCACGGGAATGCGGATGGCCGACACCTCATTGGCCCGGGGCAGACGGATAGTGACCACCCCGTTGTGCGCGGAGGCTTCGGCCTTGCTACCGTCCACGGCAGCGGGCAGAGCAACCCAGCGCTCGAAATGGCCGAACCACCGCTCCCGGCTACGGGTCGCGGATTCGTCCTCGCTGGTCTCGCGGTGCTTTTCGCCGCGAATCTGGAGGCCGCCGTCGACCAGCCGGATGTCGAGATCCTGCCCGTCGAGGCCGGGGATTTCCGCCGTGACCACGATGTCTTGGCCCGTGTCCTCCACGTCGATCTGGGGCTTGGGAACCCATTCGGTCAGGTTGGCGAGGCTCGCGGAGACCGAGGGATCAAGGCTCAGGTTCGGGAACAGGTCCTCCATCGCCCGATCCATGTCATGGAAGGGGTTGGCATAGCCAACCGACTCTTCGGGGAGCTGGTCATGATGATGGTAGAAGGGAATCAGGTCAGTCAGTCTCATGTTGTCTTGGGTCCTATGCTAGAGCACCCACCTGGGTGCCTGGCGGTGGTTGAACCGCCATGTCAGTGCATTTGCGTATACTATATATCACGTATGACATGTTTTGTCATGTTATGTTCGTTTTCGTCGCGATATTTTTATGATACCTAAATAATAGACGATAGATTGGGGCGGCGAGTTCCACTCCGCGAAGCTTGACCTCTGGCTTCGCGAGGGCAGATTGGCGGCTAGCATGGACCGAACCCCCGATCAACCACTGTCTCCCCGCAAGCTGGAAGCCCAGGCCCGCGCCTGCGCCTGCGCTGTCGCCCACCTGCTTTGGCAGGCCCTCGTGGCCAAGCGGCCCGCCGACCGGTCGCTGGCCGCGTACCTGCGGGCGCACCGCGAATGCGGGTCCCGGGACCGGCGGCTGTTCAGCGAGACCTTCTTCGCCGTTCTCCGCTGGTGGGGCTGGCTGCGCCCGTTCGCTCCGCCGTTCCCGGCGAACGAGCCCGATCCCGCACGGGTCCGGGCCGAGGACTACGCCCGTCTGCTGGTCGCGGCTTGGTTGCTGGAGGACGAACCCCTGCCGGAGGTCGCCGAGATCTGGCGGCGACAGGCAGGACTGGGCCGGGAAGCCCTTTCGACCGGAAACGGCAAGACACCGGCCCTGGCCCAGCGCTGGCGGTGTCTGTTGCCTCTGGGGAATACCCCCGGCCAGCGCTTCGAGACCGCGCATCTGCTCCCCGACTGGTGCGCCGCCGAGACCACGAATCCGCGCCGCCAGGAGGAATTGGTCGAGTGGCTGCAACGGCGCCCTCCCGTCTGGCTCCGCGCCCAGGTGGATCCTGCGCAGGCCTTGCGCGAACTGACCCAGGCGGGTCTGGCCCCGCAACCCCATCCCCGGCGGCCCGATGCCATCGCCATCGCCCCGCCCCGGCTGAATCTCCGCGATCTGCCCGCCTTCCGCGACGGGCATCTGGAGATCCAGGATCTGGCCTCGCAGACCATCGCCGCCGTGTGCGCGCCGTTGCCGGGTGAACGCTGGTGGGACGCCTGCGCGGGCGCGGGAGGCAAGACCCTGCACATGGCCACCCTGATGCACAGCAAGGGCAGCATCGTGGCCTCCGACATCCGCACCTACAAGCTCGAAGACCTGCGCAAGCGCGCCCGCCGGGCGGGATTCTCGAACATCCGCTGCCGCGAGTGGAAGGGCAAGGACCTGCCCGCCAAGAAGGGCGGTTTCGACGGCGTGCTGGTGGATGCCCCCTGCTCCTGCTCGGGCACCTGGCGACGCAATCCCGATGCCCGCTGGACCCTGGAGCGGGAGGAGATCGCCGAGTTTGCCGAGAAACAACTGGCTCTGCTCCGCAACGCCGCCGGTGCCGTCCGCCGGGGTGGCGTGCTGGTCTACGCGACCTGTTCCCTGTTCGATGCCGAAAACGAGGGGGTGGTGCAGGCCTTCCTGGCTGCCCAGCCCGATTTCGCGCTGGAACCCTTCCCCCATCCCCTGGCCGAGGGCCAGTGCGCCGGGCAACTTCGCCTCTGGCCCTGGGACGGCGACTGCGACGCCATGTTCGTGGCCCGCTTCCGCCGGGGGTAGGGGCTACGGAACCAGATCCGCCTCGCGAAGCCGCCACCATTCGCCGTAGAGGCGATAGCCGCAGGCCTCGGCGGTCTTCCTGGACGCCACGTTGCCCCCGCCGCAGAAGTAGAGGGGAGTGAGACCAATCTACCGTCATACGAAGAGGATTGGGTGCTCCCCCCCCACGGTTCCTCGGCAGCGGATCCGTGATCGCGAGTTCCCAGCCGGAACCCCTGCATGTCCCAGGTGTGGAGCGGTCGCGGCCCCGCGACCACTTCTCCCGGACCATGCCCAACAACGCCCTGGGAGCGGGTTGGTTCGCGCACGTCAGACGTTCCGGGACGGGCAGCGCGGTTCCGGCGCTCCGCGCCGTGGTCGCGGGGCCGCGAC
>QKCY01000509.1 GCA_003245525.1 Victivallales bacterium
CCGCCAATCGGGAGATTGGCGTTCCGGAAAGGCAGCCCCGGTTGGAACGCCGATCTCCTGATCGGCCTGTGGTACCCCGGATGCACGCCCCGCCAATCGGGAGATTGGCGTTCCGGAAAGGCAACCCCGCTTGGAACGCCGATCTCCCGATCGGCCAGCGCCAGGCGTGGGACGGGGCCAATCGGGAGATTGGCGTTCCGAAAGCGGTCAGTAGGTCTCGCGGAGGTGGGTTACGCGCAAGGCCTTGGCCAGTTCGCGCTGGCTGGTGGGCTGCTTGGCGCGGAACTCGATCTCGCGGGGTTCGTCGGGCAGGAGAGTGAAGCTGTTGTCGCTGAAGGTGCCGGGAATGCCGGTTGCTTCCAACCAAGTGAAGAAGGTGGGAGTTGGGGCCGCCACGCGGATCAGGAAGCGATCCCCCTCGCCCGAGACCACCGTTGCTTCCACCTTGGCTGGCACCAGTTCGCAGCGCTTGTAGGGGGCGAGGAAGAAGGTGTTGCGATGGACACTGGCTCCGGCTGTATCGCGCAGGTCGGAGGCGAGAAAGGCTTCCTCCGCCTTCGGCAGCATGTCTTCGCAGAGGTCGAACAGCACCCGCTGGGTCGAACCCGGCGGCAAATCCACCTCGAACCGCCAGGCGCGTTCGACCGTGCCGGCGAAATCCCGCCGGGTAAGTTCCAGCGTGCCCTGGAAGCCTTCCCGACGGTCGTTCACGACGCAGACCGCGAGCCGCCGGACCTTCTTCTTGCTGCCATCGGGCTGGGTTTCCTCCACCGTTTGGGGATAGGCGGCAGCCATGACCGGGGCGTAGAACCGCTTGGCGTGGGACTGGAGCAGCTTCCACTTGCCGCCGTATTCGATACTGGACCAGGAGGCCACTGGCCAGTTGTCGTTCAGTTGCCAGAACAGCGTGCCCATGCAGCGGGGACGCAAGGTGCGCCAGTACTCCACCGCCGTCTGGATGGCCATGGCCTGCTGGACTTGGCTCACGTAGAGGAAGTTCTCAAATCCGTCCGGCATCCGGAAGTAGCGCATGAACATGTCGACGATCCGGGTGTTCCCGCCGTCGTTCCGCTGGTGGGACTCCAGCACGGGCGAGGAGACATTCCAGTCCCCTTCCTCGGCAAAGGTCCGGACCGTTTCCAGGGACGGGAAGGACTGGTATCCGAACTCCGAGCAGAACCGGGGTTTGATGTCGTAATAGGCCTCGAAGGACTTGCCGCCGTGCCACACGTCCCAGTAGTGGGAATCCCCCCGCTCGAAGTTGCGCCAGCCGTTGCGGAAGTCGCCGGGGCCGTCGGAGGGGGAACTGGGCCAGAACATGCGGGTGGGATCGGCCTGGGCGCCCACCTTGGCCAGTTCCCGGTTGAGCCGGTCGTAGGCCACCAAGTAGAGATCGCGCTCGCGCCGGGTCTGGTCGTACCAACCGAGAGCCCCGATCACCTCGTTGTCGCCGCACCAGAGGGCGATACAGGGATGGGTCTGCAAGCGGCGGATCTGCTCGTCCACCTCGCGACAGCACTCGGCAATGAACTCGTCCGTGGCCGGGTACATGCTGCACGCGAACATCATGTCCTGCCAGACCAGCAGGCCGCGCTCGTCGCAGAGATCGTAGAAGATATCCCGCTCGTAGCGCCCCCCGCCCCAGATCCGGACCATGTTCATGTTCGCGGCCACGGCGGAATCGAGCAGATCGCGGTAGCGCTCCGGCGTCTGCCGTCCGGGCAATGCGTCGCAGGGAATCCAGTCGGCGCCCTTGCAGAACACATCCACCCCGTTCACCCGGATGGTCAGGCTCTTGCCCGGGAGTTTGCCCGGATTGGCGGGATCGATCGGGTCCTCCTGGTTGATGACCTCCAGCTTCCGCAGACCGATCCGCCGCCGGACGCTGTCATCCGGGGTGGATACCGTCAGGTCGTAGAGTGGTTGGTCTCCGTAGCCCACCGGCCACCAGAGCTGGGGATGATGGACCGTGAAGGTCGCCTCCGCCGGTTGGTTGCCTGTAGCCTTCAGGTACTGCTTTTCACCATTGAAGACCACAGTCACGGGGACGGGGACCTCGACCACCGGAGCCAGATCCGCCGTTACCGTCACCTTGACGCCATCCGCCGTGTGTTCCTGGCGGGTGCGGACCGAACGGATGCGCCCCTCGTCCGCCGCCCGGATGCCCACGTCGCCGTAGATGCCCGCCGGAATCAGACAGGGTCCCCAGTCCCATCCCGCATGGCACTGCGGCTTGCGCAGCAGGTTCATATAGGGAACAAGATTGTTGCCACTGTTGGGAATCGGATAGGAGAGCTTGGCCGCCCGATCCTTGGCCACCTTTACTGCCGAGGCGATGCGCACTTCGATCCGGTTGCGGCCCGCCTTCAGCACGGAACCCACTTCGGCCCGGAAGACCCGGAACATGTTCTCCGCATGGCCCACCGGCTGGCCGTTGACCAGCACCTCCGCCACCGTGTCCAGATCCTGGATCTCCAGTTCCAGAGACCGGTGCCCGAGGAACTCCTCGGGCACCAGAAAGTCGCGGGCGAAGGTCCAATCCGTCTCGCCCACCCAGCGCAGCGTCCCCTCATTGCGCCGCCAATAGGGATCGGGAATCTTCTCCGCCGCCAGCAGAGCACTGAACACATCGCCGGGAATCGCGGCAGGAATCGCCAGATCATGGCCAGTCAACTCCCAGCTCCCCGCCAAATCCAGGCGCAGATCCTCGATCACGGCCGGGGGCAGTGGCGTCTCCGCCTCCGCCAGTGTCGCCGCCAGCTCCCGCCGGGAAGACAGGAACAGGAGCACCGCCGCCAGGCAGAGCAGCAGAAACAATCCCCCCGCCGCCAGTTTGGCCAGACAGCCAGTCCGGCGTTCGTCGGGAATCATGGACATCCAGGCATCTCCGAGTGGGCTACCGCATGCCCTACTCTACTGCCGGACCTTCGCCCCGCAACATGCTGTTGGCCAGACCCCATTTCGTGCTCTGGCGGAGAAGCTCGGTACCGTCGCCGATCCGGGTTAGGCTATGAAGCGTCGTGTCCGCCTGAGCCTGGGTTCGCCCCCCGACCTCGTCGCCATACTGGGTCTCGGCGAGGTAGGCAATATCAAGCTCTACCGGCAGCCACTCCCGACGCAGGGTATCGGGCACGCAGTCCAAGGTCCAGCGCGGATAGACGGTGCTATTCACGTGCTGGTTGACATCGATGTCGCTACCCAGCGGACGATACGTGCGTTCCAGGCAATCGCCCTGCGGCTCGTCGAGCTTGGCGAACTCGCTGGGCAAGGGGCGATCCGGATTCCAGGGCAGGGTCACGCCCAGACTGGCGGGACGGACAGGCCGCCGGGTCGTCGGGTTCACCGCGATCCAGGCACTCGACCCGATGGCCAGCCGGGCTCCCGTCCCGTCCTCCACCACGAACTCGCGGGTGAAGAAGAGGCGTTGGATGCCGCTAGGCCACGTGCGCACCGTCATCCGTTCGCCGCCGCGCGGGTAGCGGGCCACCCGCACATGGAGACGGGAGAGGAACCAGGTCAACCCCCGTTCGTACATGGCTTCCATGCCCACCCCAAGATGGGCCGCGTGGTTGCCTGCGGCATCCAGGAGGTAGTCCAGCAACACCGTCGGGCGCAACACCCCGAACGCGCCCACTTCGTTGAACCGCACCTCGGCGAGGGTCTCCGAAATCTCGATCATGGCTCCTTGGTCCTTTGGCTGGAAACAACCGCGTAGTATACCTCCCCAACCAGAAAACCACGCCAGTTGCCGTGCCCCAAATGGGACGCGATAGTGGGGCATAACCATCCTGCCCTTGGAGAGGCAATGAACATGTCCACCCGCCTGTCGGCTCTAGCCTTGAGCGTCGCCCTGCCCTGCGCCTTTTCTGCCCCGGAGCGGGAAACCGTGGTGATCGACCGGTTCGACGGTCCAGGTCTGGCCTGGCAGGCCCATGCCGACGGCGGCCGTCCGCCCCGCTTTTCCCTCGACCACTCCAGCCTCCGTCTGGATTACCGGGACCACGGCCAGCCGGACTGGGGCAACCTCGTGCTCCCCGCCGCCCTCTGCGGACTCGAAGAGGAGGTCTGCCTGCGCCTGCAGGTCGAACAGGCCGAGGGGCGGGCCGCCATTCACATCTGGTTCTTCGAGGACGATGGCGACTGCTGGCTGTCCCCACCCATCGCCCTGGTGCCGTTGGTGGGCAAGGACTGGCAGGATATCCGCCTGCCGCTGGCCCAGTTCCGCCACCAGCCGCGGGGCGATGGGCACCCCGACCTTGCCAGCACCGAACGGCTCCTGCTGGGCTGCAATTGGGGTAGTTTCGTGGCCCGCGTGGACGATCTGGTTCTGGTTGGGCCGAAGGGGTTGGCGGAAGCGCGTGCCCGGCAGAGACAGGCAGAGAACCAACCCCTGACCGTGCAGAACACCACCCCCATCGCCGACTGGTTCGCCACTCTGGCCCCGCAGTACGACCCCCTCCAGTTCATGCCCGAATCCACCAGTCCCAACCTAGCCCGGCGCGGGATGAACGAGTCGTGGTGGACCGTGGAGCGGGAACGCATCCGCAAGATGAACCTGCACGCAATCCGGCTGTGGTTCCAGATCGACTGGTGGGAGCCCTTCAACGACAATGCCGATCCCAACCAGTACGACCCCGACTTCCGGGGCTTCGCGGTGGACTCCCCGCGCATGCAGTCGGTCTACCGCTTCCTGGACATGTGCCAGGAATGCGATGTGGCCGTGCAGCTCAACTTCGGCTGGAAGCTGGACTATCCCACCCGCTACTGGCTGGCCCGACCCGACCAGATGGGCCGGTCGAACCCAGACCTGAACAACGCCGAGGAGCACGCCGAATCCCTCGTCGCCCTGCTGACCTACCTGCGCGAGGAGCGCAAGTACACCTGTATCACCCATCTCACCCTCGGCAACGAGTTCGAATACAACTACCCGGCCATGTATCCGGCTTTGGTGAAGCGCCTGGAGGCCGCCGGACTGCGCGACCAGTATGTCATCGAGGGGCTGGAGAGCAACCGGGGCGTCAAGCCCTGTCTCGACTGGATCGCCCAGCATCCGGGGCTGATCGATGTGATTACCGTCCACACCTACAGCCACATGAATCTGGGCGATGTGGTAGCGGAGGCCAAACTGGGGACCTTCGGGCACACCAACCGGGGGTTCTACGCGGAGTTCGCCCTCGGGCCGTCCAGTATCGCCACCATTGGCCGGGCCGTCACCAACGCCGCTTCGGCCGGGGCCTACGCGACCGGCGGCTGGCGGCTGGGCGACCAGCATCTGGTTTCACCCATCGAGATGGCCCACGGCAAGGACCGCTTCGACCACGGGCTGCACGAATGGGGCACCTGGTACTGGATTCCCTGGATGCGGCGGCCCCGCGAGTCCTACTACGTCAGCGCCCTGCTCTGCCGCTACACCCGGCGCGACTCGCAGGTGTTCCGGGTGGATGGCGTGCACAAACTGCTTGCCACCTGTTTTGCCAAAGACGGCGAGACGACTCTGGTCCTGGTGAACCCTGGCAAGCAGGAACGCGAGGTGAACCTCCGTTTCGCCCAGGCACCCGGCAAGCCCCTGCGCCGCCATCTCTGCAACCCGGCGCATGTGCCCAAGGATGCCTACGATACCATCCCCCCCGGCGACCGGATCTTCGCCGACGGCATCATCCAGGACCGGTTGCCCCCCGGCTCCGTGGCGCTCTACACCACCCTGTCGGAGTGGCCGCAACTGGAGGTCGCCCCCTACGTGAGCGAGTGCCAGCGGGGGGCGACCATCGCCTTCTCTGCCCGCCGGATCGCCGCGCCGGGAAACCTCGTCTGGAGCGTCGATGGCGGAGAGGCAAACGGCACCATCACCCCGGAGGGCGTCTACACCGCGCCGGCAGGACTGCCCACCATCGATCCGGTCATCGTCCGGGCCACCTTGGCCGACGATCCCCGCGCGGTGGGGCTGGCCGTTCTCAGTTTCAGCGGACCCTTGGAGAGCAAGCCGCCACGCCCCGTCGTCACCACCCACCGCGACCAAAGCGGGGGCCGCGGCAGCCGGAGCTACGACTTCGGGCTTCAGGCTATGGTCGGCACCACTCTCTATGACTCCTTCGAGCTGACCAACGAATCGGACCAGCCCGTTCCCTTCTCCATCACCACCAGCGAGCCCTGGCTCAAGGCCAACCCGGCAGCCGGGACTCTCGCCCCTGGCGGCGAGCCGGTGCGGGTGGAAATGCAGGTCAAGACCGTGGGACTGACGGTGGACCGCTGGTACCGGGGTTTCGTCCAGGTGGAAACGCCGCGCGGGCTGGGGCACGACACGCTCGATGTCTTCTTCCACACGGTCGGCGGCAATTCCGCCCTGACTCCCGCCCCCAAGCTGGAACAGGACTGGTACGACTGGTACCAGCGCCACGCGGCCACCCTCGCCCGCAACCAGACCGTGAAGCCCGATCTGGTCTTCATCGGCGACTCCATCACCCATCTCTTCGGGGGAGAACCCCCGGATCGCGGAACCGGCGAACCCACCTGGCAGCAGTTCTACGGCCGGCGCCAAGCCACCAACATGGGCTTTGGCTGGGACCGCATCCAGAACGTGCTCTGGCGGATCGGCCACGGCGAACTGGAAGGCATTTCGCCCAAGGCAATCGTGCTCAACATCGGTACCAACAACCTCGCCTCCACGCCCAACACCCGCAATAACTCCGCCGCCGAGATCGCGGAAGGCATCGGCGTGGTCTGCGACCGCATCCATGCTGCCTGTCCAGACGCCCGGATTCTGGTGATGGGGGTCTTCCCGCGCAGCGAGCAGCCCACCGACCCGATCCGTGCCACCATCCGGGCGATCAACGCCGGGCTTGTTCCTCTGGCAAATCGCCCCTATGTGAAGGTGCTCGACATTGGCGAGCGGTTCCTCGCCGCCGATGGCACCATTCCGCGCACGCTCATGCCCGACTTTCTCCATCCCGCCAACGAGGGGTATCGCATCTGGGCCGAAGCCATCGAACCCATCCTGCGCGAGTGGCTTGGCGAATGAGCATATTTGCAGACAAGGGCTAGTCTGAAATTTCAGTTGGCATATAGTATGGTTTTCGGTGTCCCCAACGGCATGTCCGCCATATGGAGTCGTTTACCGTGAAGCTTACCGGTCTGATCTCCGCCCCCCTCACCCCCTTCGATGCGAGCGCCAATCTGGATGTGGCGCGGATTCCCGGCTACGCTGCCTTCCTGGAGAAGCACGGAGTCAGCGGGGTTTTCGTCAACGGTAGCACCGGCGAAAGCCTCTCCCTCTCCCTGGCCGAACGCAAGACCAGTGCTGAAGCCTGGCAAGCGGCCAAGGGCGGACTCAAGCACATCGTCCACGTGGGAGCCAACAGCATCGTCGAGGCCTGCGAACTCGCCGCCCACGCCCAGAGCATTGGCGCGGACGCCATCGGTGCCATGCCGCCCTGCTTCTTCCGTCCCGCCATGGACGGCGTGATCGACTACTGCGAAGCCGTGGCCGCCGCCGCCCCGAAGCTGCCCTTCTACTACTACCACATCCCCAGCATGACCGGCGTCCCCCTCTGCGTCCGGGACTTCCTCGAACAGGGCGCGAAGCGCATCCCGACCCTGGCCGGGGCCAAGTTCACCTTCGAGGACACCATGGACTTCCAGCAGTGCGTGGAGCTCGACGGCGGTCGCTTCAACCTGCTCTTCGGTCGCGACGAGATGCTCATCGCCGGTCTCGCCGCCGGGGCCACCGGCGCGGTGGGCAGCACCTACAACTACGCGGCGGGCGTCTACCTGAAAGCCATCGCCGCCTTCCAGGCCGGTGACATGGCCACCGCCCGCGCCTGCCAGGCCCAGGCCCAGGCCCTCGTCCGCGTCCTCAAGGAAAGCGGCAACGGCATCGCCTGTAGCAAGGCCATCATGGCCCTCCTCGGCGTGGACTGCGGTCTCTGCCGCATCCCCCTGCCCCGTTTCGACGCCGCCAAGATGGCCTGGCTCAAGAGCCGCCTGGACGAGATCGGCTTCTTCGGCTGGTAGTTCCTGGAAACCGGAACGCCGATCTCCTGATCGGCTACCTGGAATCCATGCCGATCAGGAGATCGGCGTTCCGGGTGCAAGACGCAACAAGGGACCGTCGCCCATCCCGGCAGACGGTCCCTTGTGTCGTTTCGGTCGTCTGGGTCTTTACCCCACCCGCACTTCGGCACCGGCCTCGGCGGACTGGTAAATGCCCTGGATGATTTGCATGATCTTCACGGCCTCTTCGGGCTTGGAGAGGACCTCGCGGTCGTTCAGGATGCAGTCCACCAGATGGCGGGTCTCGGTGTTGCCCCAGGCCCCGTCGTTCTTCAGCTTCGGGGTGGCGTCGATGACGGTGCCCTCGAAGTCCTGGAAGAGGGTGAGCTGGCCCTTCTCGTACTTGATGCCGCCCTTGGTGCCATAGAGCTCGATGAAGTTGTATTCCTGGGCGGTGTTCGAGGCCCAGCTGAACTCCAGCTCCAGCGACACGCCGCCGACGTAGCGGACGTAGCCGACGGCCAGGTCCTCGACGTCGTAGGTGCTCTCGGCCGTCGCGAACTTGTTGCTGCTCATGGTGCTGGTGCCGCAGTCCGCGAACTTGGAGTAGGTGGAGCCGCTGCACGTCACCGGCTGGGGGAAGTCCAGCAGGTAGTTGCAGACGTCAAGGAAGTGGACGCCGAGGTCGATCAGGGGGCCGCCGCCGGACTGGGCCTTGGTGGTGAACCAGCCGCCCTTGCCGGGGATGCCGCGCCGCCGCTTCCAGCCGCACTTGGCGTGGTAGATCTCGCCGAGGTTCCCGGCCAGCACCCACTGCTTGGCAAACTGGGCCCAGGGGGTGAAACGGTTGTTGAGGCCGATCATCAGCTTCTTGCCGGTCCGGTTCTTGGCGTCCACCATGGACTGGACCAGTTCGGGGGT
This sequence comes from Victivallales bacterium, assembly GCA_003245525.1. GTDB lineage: Bacteria > Verrucomicrobiota > Lentisphaeria > Oligosphaerales > Lenti-02 > Lenti-02. The sequence continues at coordinate 8,908 of QKCY01000509.1, forward strand.
CAGGGACGCGGGCTTCTCGCAATGCACATGGCAACCCGCCTCCAGCGCCGCAATCGTCGCGGGGGCATGGACGAAGTTCGGGGTGGCCACGCTAACCAGGTCGAGCTTCTCTTCCGCCAGCATCTGATTGTAGTCGGTATAGGCCGCTTCCGCGCCGAACTGGTCGGCGGCGGCATCCGCCTTCTCCGGAATGATGTCGCACACGGCGACGATCTGGACCTTGTCCGCCAGGAGGGAGTAGGAGGAGAGGTGCTTGCCCTTGCCACAGCCACCCGCGCCGATGATACCGTACCGGAGTTTGCCCATGATAGCGTTTCCTTGAGGGAAATTGCGTTGCTGGAGGAATGGAATCAGGAAAACGCGGACAATAGCGGCTTCCCCGCCATCCGGCAACCCCCGGCATGGTATCCCCACCGGTTGATTTCTGCCCTTCGCTTCGCCACAGTACGTGGATTCGCCGATTTCCTCCCTCTAGCTTCGGAGTCCAACCATGGCCACCTCACGACGCGACTTCCTGCGCACCGCCAGTCTGCTGGCGGCGACCGCCGGTCTTGGTTCCCTTGCCCAAGAGGCTCCGGAGAAGCGGCGGAACGTGCTCTTCATCGCCTCCGACGACATGCGGCCCCAGCTCGGATGCTATGGCCGGAAGAAGATGGTAACCCCCAACATCGACCGGCTGGCGGCGATGGGCACCATGTTCGCCCGCGCCTTTTGCCAGCAGGCCGTCTGTAGTCCGTCGCGGACCTCTCTGTTGACCGGGCTGCGCCCCGAAACGACCCGGGTCCACGATCTGCAGACCCACTTCCGCGGGATTCTGCCGGACATCGTCACCCTGCCCCAGCACTTCAAGAACCACGGCTACTACACGCAGGGTTTCGGCAAGATCTTCCACGGCGGCCTGGACGATCCTGCCTCCTGGAGCGAGAAGTCCTGGCATCCCAAGGCCCCCGGCTACCTCAAGCCCGAGACCCTGGCCTTCATGCAGGAACGGCGCAAGGAACTGACCGAGGCCGGCAAGCTGGGGAAGCGCGAGAACGTGCTGGAGCGCGATCCGAAGACCGGCTTGCCGCTCAAGCTCGCCCCGCCCGACACCCGCCTGCGCGGTCCCGCTTGGGAAGATCCGGATTGCGGCGACAGCGATCTCGGCGACGGCAAGACCTGCGACGAGGTCATCCGCGTGATGGGCGAGGTGAAAGACAAGCCCTTCTTCCTGGCTTGCGGCTTCATCAAGCCCCACCTTCCCTTCGTGGCTCCGAAGAAGTACTACGACCTCTACCCCGAGGGCACGCTGGAATTGGCCGACAACCCCTTCCCGCCGAAGGACGTGCCCGCCATCGCCATGCACACCTTCGGCGAGTTGCGCGCCTACAGCGACATCCCCGACGTGGGACCAGTGGACGACAAGAAAGCCCTGGAGCTCATTCACGGCTACTATGCCTCCACCAGCTACGTGGACGCCCAGGTGGGCCGCCTGCTCGACGCCCTGAAGGAGAACGGCTTGGCCGACAACACCATCGTCATCCTCTGGGGCGACCATGGTTGGCAGTTGGGCGAGCATGGCATCTGGTGCAAGCACAGCAACTTCGAGACCTCCTGCCATGTGCCCATGATCTGCTACTCGCCCGACCAGAAGGCCCCCGGCCAGCCCAGCAACGCCCTGACCGAGTTCGTCGACATCTATCCCTCCCTGTGCGAACTGGCCGGGCTGCCGGTTCCCGAGGCCCTTGAGGGCACCAGCTTCGCCCCGCTCATGGACCGTCCCGACCTGCCGTGGAAGACGGCGGCCTTCAGCCTCTATCCGCGCGGCAGCACCATGGGCTGGTCCATGCGCACCGACCGCTACCGCTACACCGAATGGGGAGCGTGGCAGCAGGAGCCGCAGTTCCGCGAGCTCTACGACCACGAAGCCGATCCCGAAGAGAACGTGAACCTCGCTGGCCACCCGGAACTGGCCGCAACCATTGCCGCCCTCAGCCAGCAGTTGCACCAAGGCTGGCGCGCCGCCCGGCCGCAGAAGGCGTGATAGCACTATTCCGTCCATTCGGTCCACAAAGGACCAAGAGGACGCAAGGGACCCAAGGGACTGGATCCAGTCCATCCTGAAATTCCGCCATGGCCAAACTGATTCTTAGCCGCCTGCTGCAAGCGATCCCGGTCCTTTGGGCCATCGCCACGCTGACCTTTTTCATGGTCCGCCTGGCGCCGGGCGATCCCTTCAGCAACGAGAAACAGATCCCCGCCGAGATCCGGGCCAACCTGCTGGCCTACTATGGGCTCGACCAGCCTCTGGGCACCCAGTACCTCCACCAGCTTGGCCGCTGGCTCCACGGTGATTTGGGACCATCCTACAAGCATCCGGGGCGGACGGTGAACCAGATCATTGTCGAGCACTTCCCGGTGTCGCTGGAGCTAGGGCTCTGGGCCCTGCTAGTGGCGCTCGCGGTCGGCCTGCCTGCCGGAGTGATCGCCGCACTCAA